>CAYTXS010000237.1:0-3891 GCA_964441585.1 uncultured Thioalkalivibrio sp. | reverse complement strand
ACGGAATCCGTTCGTCGTGGATCGGAAACACCACCCGCAGGCTGTCGGGTTCGCGACTTCGCTTCAGCTCGTAACCGGAATGGTCGAAAACTTCGACCATCTTGGTGTTCGAAGGCAGCATCTCAGCTTCGAACTGCTGGATGCCGTTGTCACGCGCGATTCTTATCAGGTGCTTGAGCAGCTGCGTGGCGACGCCGCGGCCCTGGAAATCGTCGCGTACGAGGAACGCCACCTCCGCGCGGCGCGGCTCGACCGGCGGCTGTACCTCGATGTAGCGGCCGACCGCGATGATCCCTTCCTCGTCCGGCGCCTCGGCTGCCAACGCCACATGGCGGAAGAAATCGAGCCGCGTGTAGTAGTCCAGCTCGGCGTCGGAGAGGGTTCGCTTGGTTTCGAAATAGCGGAAGTACCGCGATCGCTGGCTGGAACGCTCGAACAGTTCAAGGACGGCATCACGATCCCATTCGCGCAGGGCGCGAACGAAAAACGGTGTGCCATCGATCAGGTAACCGAGCGCGCGGTATTCACGATGGTCGGGAATGCTCATGGCTTCATGTCTCATGCTCTTTGCCACGGGTCGGAACACGACCGGTGGGTATGCGGGGCGCGGCTCGCTCGCAGTGCGCCGCCTGGTCATCGAAAAAGATATGCGGGCGGAACGCCGCGAGAATTTCGGTCTTCGGCACGCCGCCCAGGAAAAACGCCTCGTCTACGACGATACCCCATGCAAGCAACGTGCGAATGACACGCTCATGCGCGGGTCCGCCGCGTGCCGTCACCAGCGCCGTGCGAATCGGCGTGGCGCCTGCGCGGCCCGCGGCCCGCTGCAGGGCCGACAGCTTGTGCAGAAGGTTGGCGAAAGGGCCGGCCGGAAGCGGCTCCCGCGCCCGCTCCGCCTCGTGCCGCACGAATGCTTCGAGCCCGTCGGCCTGAAACACCCGCTCAGC
Source organism: uncultured Thioalkalivibrio sp. (assembly GCA_964441585.1). Lineage (GTDB taxonomy): Bacteria > Pseudomonadota > Gammaproteobacteria > Steroidobacterales > XN24 > XN24. The sequence continues at coordinate 2,944 of CAYTXS010000237.1, read as the reverse complement.
CTCGTCGGAGAACAGGATGGCGTCGCCGTCGAATGCAATGCGAATCTCTTCCGCCGGTTCGAACGGGTCCTCGGGACGATCGTAGAGCAGCGCCGCCGCCACCCCACCTTCGAGGGCACGCCGCACGTCGTCCTCGTATCCGGACAGGAAAAGATCGACATGGAAGGCTTTCAGGTAGGGAGCCAGGGGTGCGCCGCCCGACAGCGCCGCGCGCGTGATGTCGAGTCCGTAATGGCGGATGGAATTGAATATGCGCAGGCTCGTCTCGGTGGAATTGCGTGACATGACCACGACCTCGGCCCGGCGGGGGGCGCCCGGCGTGTTCAGCCCCAGTACCGCCTGGGCAAGGGAAAACCCGGTGCCCGGCGGCAGGATCTCGTCTTCGCGGCTCAGCTGCTCTGCACGGTAGGCGTCGAGCCCTGCGGAGACGAACAGGGCGTCCTCGCGGCGCAGGTCGAACAGGGCGCGCGAGGAAATGCCAACCACCAGGCATGCCGAAAGATCTTCAGCCAATGTTCCACTCCATGTGGCAATTATCGCATCGGTTGCGACAAAGCGTGAGCAAGGCCTCTACCTGCCCGGAGGCCTGAAAAGAAAAGGCCGGGCATGGGCCCGGCCTTTCACTCCTCTGCGCCGCTCCAGCGACCGCCTACTCGCTGGCTGCCGTCTCCGGCTGATCCACCAGCTGCACCAGCGCCATCGGGGCATTGTCGCCGGGGCGGTTACCCATCTTGAGGATGCGCAGGTAGCCGCCGGGACGCGCACGATAGCGCGGGCCCAGCTCGTTGAAGAGCTTGCCCACGACTTCCTTGTCACGCAGCCGGTCGAAAGCGCGGCGACGTTGTGCGACGCCGTCCTGCTTGGCCAGCGTGATCAGCGGCTCCACGACCCTGCGCAGCTCCTTGGCTTTCGGCAGCGTCGTGCGGATGGTCTCGTGGAGCACCAGCGAAGACGCCATATTGCGGTACATGGCCGTACGGTGGGGGCTCTTGCGGCCGAGTTGCCGACCTGATTTGCGATGACGCATTGCTCGTTATCCTGTTGTGAGACGCGCTCAGGCGACCCGCTCGCTGTCGTGCTTCAGGCTGGCCGGCGGCCACCCCTCGAGACGCATACCGAGCTGCAGCCCGTGATTGTCCAGCACCTGCTTGATTTCGGTCAGCGACTTCTTGCCGAGGTTCGGCGTGCGGAGCAACTCCACTTCCGTCTTCTGCACCAGGTCGCCGATGTAGTTGATGTCCTCGGCCTTCAGGCAGTTCGCCGAGCGCACCGTCAGTTCCAGCTCGTCCACCGGCTTGACGAGAATCGGATCGATGGTCTTGTCGCCCGGCTCCGGGCCAAGGCCTTCGCCCTGCAGATCGACGAACACGGCAAGCTGGTCCTTGAGGATCGCGCCCGCGCGCCGAATCGCTTCTTCAGAGTCGATCGTGCCGTTGGTCTCGATATCGAGAATCAGCTTGTCGAGATCCGTGCGCTGCTCGACGCGCGCCGCATCGACCGTGTAGGCAACGCGCCGCACCGGACTGAAGGAGGCGTCGAGTTGCAGGCGCCCGATGGGTCCGCTCTGCTCCTCGAAATTCGGCCGCTGCGTGACCGGCTGGTAACCGCGCCCGCGCTGCACCTTGAGCCGCATCGACAGGTTGCCGGCCTTGGTCAGCGTGGCGATCACGAGGTCGGGGTTGATCACTTCCACGTCGTGGCCGGTCTCGATGTCCGCGGCCGTGACGACGCCCGGGCCCTTCTTCGACAACACCAGGTCGATCTCGTCCCGCGTATGCATCTTTACAGCCAGCTGCTTGAGGTTCAGCAGGACATCGACGACATCCTCCTGCACCCCTTCGATGCTGGTGTATTCATGGAGCACGCCGTCGATCTCGGCCTCCACCACGGCGCAGCCGGGCATGGAAGACAAGAGGATACGCCTCAGGGCGTTGCCCAACGTGTGGCCGAAACCGCGCTCGAGCGGCTCGATAGTGACCTTGGCCCGGGTCCGGCTTTCCGGCTGGACCTTGACCACGCGGGGGCGCAAAAATTCGTTGACCGATGCCTGCATGGGCTTCAGTGCCTCGCAATTACTTGGAATAGAGCTCGACGACCAGGTTTTCGTTGATGTCGGGCAGGATGTCGTCACGGTCGGGCAGCTGCTTCAGCACGCCGCTCATCTTGGTCTGATCCACTTCGACCCATTCGGGGAATCCGGCTTCCCCTGCCAGCTGGATGGCATTCTGCACCCGCAGCTGCTTCTTGGCCTTCTCACGGATCGCGATCTCGTCCCCAGGGGCGACCTGGTAGGACGGAATATTCACCACCTGGCCATTCACCGTGATGCCCTTGTGGCTCACGAGCTGGCGCGCTTCGGCACGGGTGGATGCAAAACCCATCCGATAGCCGACGTTATCCAGGCGGCCCTCGAGCAGCTTCAGCAGGTTCTCACCGGTGGACCCCTTCTGCTGGGCCGCCCGCTTGTAATAGTTGCTGAACTGCCGCTCGAGCACACCGTACATCCGGCGCAGCTTCTGCTTTTCGCGCAGCTGCAGGCCGTAGTCGGAAACGCGCGGGCGGCGCTGCGGCGCCCCGCCGGGGGGCACCTCGAGTTTGCACTTGGACTCGAGCGGCCGAACGCTGCTCTTCAAGAACAGGTCGGTGCCCTCGCGACGGGAGAGCTTGCACTTCGGTCCCAGATATCTTGCCATTGTATTAAGAGCCTCTGCGGGTCAGACCCGGCGCTTCTTGGGCGGCCGGCAGCCATTGTGGGGGATCGGGGTGACATCCTCGATGTTCGTGACGCGGAAGCCCACCGCGTTGAGGGAACGGACGGCAGACTCGCGGCCTGGCCCGGGGCCTTTGACGCGAACTTCCACGTTCTTCACGCCATATTCCGCAGCGGCGGTGCCGGCCTTTTCGGCAGCGACCTGCGCCGCGAAAGGCGTGCTCTTGCGCGAAC
>CAYTXS010000236.1:1905-3899 GCA_964441585.1 uncultured Thioalkalivibrio sp. | reverse complement strand
GGCCGTGCCGAGTTCCCCGGCCAGTCGCACGGCCGCGCAGTCGCTGTAATCGGTGCGCGGAAACACGTCGGCGAGACAGTAGCCGGCGATGTGTTCCGGTGGCAGCCCGATCGCCAGGGGCGGCTTGCGCGGCGCCAGTTCGACGCCGTCGATCTCTCGCTGCGCATGGATTTCGCCAAGCAGGTTCGCGGCGCGCTCGCAGGCCGCATCGATACCCTCGTCGCGCGCCTTGAAACTGGTCAGCGAGGCTGACATGGCGCCCGGCGGCAGGCCGGCTTCGTACTCGGCGATCATCAGCCAGGCGAGCGCGGAATAGGCCAGCGGCTGCTCCCGGCGGGCGATCTCCAGCACGGCCTCGCGCTCGTCGTCGTTGATCGCCAGCCAGCGCGCGACTTCGCGATAGAAGAATCCGAGCTTGTAAGCGGCGTAGGCGGAGCCGAGCACGACGGCCGTGCGATACCACTCCACGGCCACCAGGGGCATTTCCGGCCCGACGTTCGCCGCCAGGAACTGCATCGCCCAGACGTCGCCGTCCTCCGCAAGCTCCAGCAGGCGCTCCGCGGACATCGTGCGGTACTTCCGCTCCAGGGGTTCACCTCGCGCGCTGGTGTAGGTTCCCGGCGGGAAACCCCGGGTCCGGGCCCAGGCCTCGATCTCCTCGGTGCTGGTGCCGAGCGCGGCCAGCATGGCCTGGTATTCCTCTTCCGTCTCGATCTCGAAAAGGGGCAGGGCGTCGTCGCCGGCCGGGGTGATGGTTGCTGCGGGTGGCGTGATGATCGCTTCGGGTGGCGTGGTGGCGGCTTCGGGCGGGGGCTCGATCTCGACACTCCGCGTGCCGGGCGCGGCCGAGTCCCTGAACACCAGGAAGATCAGCGCCGTGAGGAACACGACGAACACGACGAACAGCAGGGGCAGATAACGTTTCAGCAATACGTCAGCCCAGGAACAGCGGGACGTAGTGGTCGGCCAGCAGGAACGAAAAAATCCCCATCAGGTAGGTGATGGAATAACTGAAAGTCTTCATCGGCAGTTCGGGCCGGTCCGAGCACATCATGGCGATAGCGTAGTACAGAAAACCGCCGCCGAAGCCCACCGCGCCGACGAGATACAGCCAGCCGCTCATCCCCGTCAGCCACGGCAACAGTCCGACCACGAACAATAGGATCGTGTAGAGCAGGATCTGCAGCCGGGTGAACTCCACGCCGTGGGTGACCGGCATCATCGGGATATTCACCTGCGCGTACTCGTCCTTGCGGGCGATCGCGAGGGCCCAGAAGTGCGGCGGCGTCCAGGTGAAGATGATCAGGAACAGCAGCAGGGCGTGGGCATGGACCTCGCCGGTGATGGCGACCCAGCCGAGCACCGGCGGTGCGGCGCCCGCGGCCCCGCCGATGACGATGTTCTGCGGCGTGGCGCGTTTCAGGAAGCCGGTGTAGATCACCGCGTAGCCGATCAGGCTGGCGAAGGTCAGCACGGCCGTGAGCGGATTCACCAGGAACCACAGCATCAGCATGGACACGATGCCGAGCGCGGTGGCGAACATGAGCGCTTCAATTTCGGTCAGGTGCCCGGTGGGCAGCGGGCGTCGCCGGGTGCGCCGCATGACGGCGTCGATCCGCGCATCGAGCACGTGGTTGATGGCCGCCGCGGAGGACGCGGCGAGGCCGATGCCCAGGGTGCCGAACAGCAGCTTGTCCAGCGGCACGAGGCCCGGCACGGCGAGGAACATGCCCACGACGGCCGTGAACACGATGAGGCTCACGACTTTCGGCTTGCACAGCTCCAGGTAGTCCCCCAGCCGGGCGGCCATTCCCGCAGAAGGCAGTTTCCGGACCTCAGTTTGCACGCCACGCCACCTTGTTCATGTTCAGTATGCTCGCCAGCAGCACCGCCGCGAGGCCGTTGTGCGCCACCGCGATCGCCAGCGGCAGGCTGGTTTTCACCATCACGATACCGAGGAGTATCTGCGCCAGCAACGCGACCCCGACCATCGA
>CAYTXS010000236.1:0-1805 GCA_964441585.1 uncultured Thioalkalivibrio sp. | reverse complement strand
GTGGGCTTGAGGAGCAGGGTCACGGTCCACATGCCGAGGATGACCTGGAAGAGGATCAGCCCGGCGAGGAACAGCGGCGCCTTCACCGGCTGTCCCGGTTCGTGGCGTCGCCGCCAGGCCATGACGGCCAGCACCAGCACCAGCAGGCCCAGGATCCCCGCCGCATAGCGATGGATCATCTCCCGCCAGGCTTTGCCGGTATCGAACGGGCGGGCGGCAAAGTCCGGGTTGGTTGCATCGACGAGTTCTTCGGCTGGCACGACCATCTTGCCGTAGCACCCCGGCCAGTCCGGGCAACCGAGGCCGGCATCCGTCAGGCGCACCCAGGCGCCCAGCACCACCACGACCAGGCACAGCACCAGCGCGATGCGTGCGATATTGCGGAAAGTCTTCATCAGCCGATCCTCGACAGGCGCAGCAGGCGCTTGATGTCGTCCATCATGCCGCGCGGTGGTTCGTTCGCCGGGTAGCGCATCATCAGGTTGCCGAGCGGATCGACGAGCCAGTAGCCCTCCGCCTGCCCCTCGAAGGCCTCGAGCAACTCTGCGGCTGCGGGGACCGAAGCGTCCGCGACCTGCAGGTCCGGATGCTCGGTCGCTACGAATGCCGCTTCCGGGGGCTCGCCGACGTGAAGGTAGACCCGCTCGACGCGCTCCATCAGGCGGCCGAGCGCCAGGCGCATCTGCCGGCCGTTGTACAGCGCCTCCTGACAGGCGGCCTCGCAAGGGGTCCGGCCGAGATAGACGAGCGACCAGCGATCACGCAGAAACGTCTCGGCCGTCAGGGTGCCGTCCGGGGTCGGTAGCCTCACGTCGGGGAGAGGCACCGCCGGGACAACCAGTTCGCCGTGGTTGTTCCGTTCGCCCGGCCGCCAGTCGGTATCGAAATACAGGTAGCCCGCGACCGCGAGCGGCCCGAAGAACCATAGCGCGAGACCCCAGGCCTGCCATGCGCCGCGTTTGTTTTTGCCTTGCTTGCTCATGTTTATTCCGATTTCCTGAAAGACCAGGCGAGATAAAGAATCACCAGCGTCACCGCCAGCGCAAACCACTGGAATGCATAGCCGAGATGCCGTTCCGGCCCGAAGTCCGAGGCCCGCCAGTCACGCAGGTAACCGTCGGGCTCGGCGGCGTCGAGCAACAGGACCCCGGGAATGACCATCCGGCCGAGTGCCTCCGAGAGTTCGTCGAGCGTCGGGAACTGGACGACCTTCGGCCAGCCCGGCGCCATGCTGGTATCCAGCTCGATGCCCGGGCGCGGCAGTCGGTCCAGTAATCCGGTGACCGTCCGGGTTCTCATGTCGACCGCCACGTCGGGCGCCTGCTCGGCAGTGAAATCCCGTGGCACCCAGCCCCTGTCCACCAGCAGCACCCGATCGTCGCCGACCAGCAGCGGCGTCCAGACCCGGTAGCCCGCCTTGCCGCCGGCCACCATGTTGTCCAGCAGGAACTGCCGCTCGGCGAGGTAACGGCCAGTCGCTTCGACCGGGGCGTAGCGCCGCAGTTCCTCGAGCCCGGTCGATTCCGCATCCAGCGCAACCGCAGGCCCGCCCGCGGCGAAAGCATCGAACAAGGCCTGCTTCTCCCCGGCCCGGTCGAGCTGCCAGCTGCCCAGAAACAGCAGCAGGGGAAGGAAGAAAGCCGTGAACAGAGTGGCGGGAATCCCGGGCCTGAAACCACGCGCCGGACGGCCGCTCACCGCGCTTGCCGCCGCGCACAAGCGCCCGCGCCCCTGCGGTTATAATGCCGGCACTTTCCGGAGTACCTCATGAGTCCAATCAAGCTCCTGGTCCTGATCGCTTTCGC
>CAYTXS010000235.1:0-3926 GCA_964441585.1 uncultured Thioalkalivibrio sp. | reverse complement strand
TGGGACAACACGTGGGTGGTGGCATTTTCGCCGGGAACCAGCCTGCCGTTCTGCCAGATGTAGCGGGGAAACTGAGACGCCACTTGAATACTCCGTTGGCTGAGCCAATCGTTATGGATAGATGCTTCAGGCCGCCGCGTCGGCGCCCTGGCGGGCGCAGATCCGGTTCACGGCCTGCAGGACAGCCAGCGCACTGGCCTGGATGATATCGGTGTCGAAGCCCTTGCCCTGCCAGACGCGCCCGCCGTGCGCGATGGTGACGACGGCTTCGCCCTGGGCGTCCTCGCCCACCGTCACGTTGCGGATATCGAAGCTTTTCAGCTCGGCTTCGATGCCCGTCGCACGTTCGATGGCGCGGAACGCGGCCTCTACCGGCCCGTCTCCGCTGGCACCTTCACGGCAGGCCGTGCCATCGACATGTTGCAATTCGACTTCCGCCGAGGCGCGCGCACCGTCACCCGAGCGGATCCGCAACGCCTTCAGCGACCAGGGACCGTGGCCGGTTTCGTCCGAGCGCAGCACAAGGGCTTCGATGTCGGCGTCGAAGATTTCCTTCTTGCGGTCCGCCAGGGTCTTGAATGCGATGAAGGCCCGGTCGAGCTCTGTCTCGTCCAGCGCCAGGCCGAGCGCCTCGACACGGCTGCGGAAGGCATGCCGGCCGCTGTGCTTGCCCAGCACCAGCCGGCTGCCGCCGAGGCCCACGTCTTCCGGGCGCATGATCTCGTAGGTTTCCTGGTTGCGCAGCATGCCGTGCTGGTGGATCCCCGCCTCGTGGGCGAAAGCATTCTCCCCTACCACTGCCTTATTGCGCGGCACGGCGACACCCGTGACGGCCGCCACCAGGCGGCTCGTGGCCGCAAGCCGGCGCGTGTCGATACCGGTGCGCACCGGCATGCGATCCGCCCGCGTCCGCACCGCCATCACGACTTCCTCGAGTGCGCAGTTGCCAGCGCGCTCGCCGATGCCGTTGATGGTGCACTCCACCTGCCGGGCGCCGGCCTGTACGGCGGCGAGGCTGTTGGCCACCGCCATGCCGAGGTCATCATGACAGTGCACGCTGATCACGGCACGCTCGATGCCGCTGACGTTCTCACGCAGGTAGGCGATGCGCTCCGCGAACTCGGCCGGCACCGTGTAGCCCACCGTGTCGGGAATGTTCACCGTGGTCGCACCGGCATCGATCACCGCCGCGATCACGTCAGCCAGGTATTCCGGTTCGGTGCGCGCCGCATCCTCGGCCGAGAACTCGACGTCCGGGCACAAGGCCCGGGCCACGCGCACGCCTTCGACGGCACGCCGCAGCACCTCGTCACGACTCAGCCCCAGCTTGAACTGGCGATGGATCGGGCTGGTGGCGATGAACACGTGAAGCCGAGCGCGCTCCGCCTCCTGCAGTGCCTGCCAGGCGCGCTCGATGTCCTTGCCGCCGCAGCGCGCCAGGCCGCAGATGGTCGGTCCCCGCACCGTGCGGGCCACCATCCTGACCGACTCGAAGTCGCCGTCCGAGGCCGCCGGGAAGCCCGCCTCGATGACGTCCACTCCCAGTTCCGCAAGCGCGCGGGCGACCCGCACCTTCTCTCGATCGGTCATGCTGCAACCCGGCGCCTGCTCGCCGTCGCGCAGCGTGGTGTCGAATACGATCAGCCGATCAATGTCAGTATCCATAGGACAGCTCGCCGATCGGGAAGTACGGCATTGCCTGCGGCTCGTGCTGCGGACGCTCGCCCGCCAGCGCGCTCAGCAGTGTCGCGGCGTCGATGTTGCCGCCCGTCAGCACCACGCCGACCCGCTGGCCGAGGAAGGACTCGCCGTGCCGGATCGCGGCAGCCAGCGCCGCGGCGGCCGCGCCCTCCGCCATCTGGTGGATGGTCTCCGCATAGGCGCGGATGGCGCCCTGGATCTCCCGCTCGGACACCAGCACCATGCCGTCCAGCAGCGGCCGCATGATTTCCAGTGTCGTGTCCACCGGCACGCGCACGGCGAGGCCGTCGGCCAGGGTCTCGGTGGCGGCGAAGGGATGGTACTCGCCGGTGTGCCAGGCATGGTGCATGGCCGGGGCGTTCTCCGCCGACACGCCGATCACGCGGGTGCGCGGGCTGAGCTGGCTCATCACCACGGACATGCCCGCGGCGATGCTGCCGCCGCCCACCGGGACGAACACGGCGTCCAGTTCTCCGCCGGCCTGTTCGAGCATCTCCAGCGCAATGGTGCCCACGCCTGCGACCAGGTCGAGGTCGCGGGCCGGATGCACCAGGCGCGAGCCGGTGCGCGCGGCGTACTCTTCCGCGGCCATCATCGCCGCGTCGAAATCGTGCCCGACCTCGATGACGTGCGCGCCCATCGCCGCCATGGCGGCGTTCTTGTCCGGGTTGTTGCCGCGCGGGACAAAGATCGTGCAGCGCGCGCCGTGCAGGCGCGAGGCCTGGGCGATGGACTGGCCGTGGTTGCCGCGCGTGGCCGTCACGAGACCCAGCGCACGATCCTCCGCCGACATCCGCGCCAGCAGGTTCAATCCGCCCCTGATCTTGAACGAACCGATGCCCTGCGTGTTCTCCAGCTTGACGAACACTTCGCAGCCGACCCGGCTGTTGAGCAGGGGATGGGTCACCAGCGGCGTGGGTGCGAGGTGCTCGCGCACCACGAGCATGGCCTGCTGGACGTCGTCCAGCGTGACCGGCAATGCGCGGGCCTCCGCCCGCGCGGGTACGGCAGACAAGGGGGTCTCCCGCGGCGTGTCGCCCTCGAGGTTGTCGAGGGCAAGGGATCCGTTGGTCAACATGCGACGCTCTCCTTCAATACGGGCCGCGGCTCGGCAGCCGTCAGACAGGCGACGCTGTGCACGTCGTAGAGTTTTTCGATCTGTTTCGCCAGCGTCTCGATGGAGCGACCCGCCGAGCTCACGTGCATCGTGATCTCGACCCGCTGGGCCGCCTCGTCGGCGAGCGCGTTCATTTCCGTCACCGAGAAGCCGCGGCGCTCAATGAGTCCCAACAGCCGAATGATCGCGCCTTCGACTTTGTGAATGGTCATTCGCAGCGTGTGGTTCATGCGCTCAACTCCTCCATCATGACGTCATTGCTCTGGCCCGGCGGCACCAGCGGCCAGACATTGCTCTTCGGATCGATACAGACATGGGCCAGCAGCGGCCCCTCGGTTTCCACCAGGCGGCGGATCGCACCGTCGACCTCGTCGCGGCGGGTAATGCGGAAGCCCGGGACGCCGAAGGACTTCGCGACCTCGACGAAATCCGGGTTGTCCGACAGGTCGACCTCGCTGTAGCGCTCCTGGTGGAACAGCTGCTGCCACTGCCGGACCATGCCCAGCGACGAGTTGTCCACCAGCAGGATCTTCAGGTCGAGGCCGTAACGCTTGATAGTCGCCAGTTCCTGGATGTTCATCATGATCGAGCCGTCCCCGGAGACCGTCACCACGCGCGCGCCGGGGCGCGCCAGGCAGGCGCCGATGCCGGCAGGCACGCCGTAGCCCATGGTGCCCAGTCCCGCGCTGGTCAGGTGCTGCTCGGGGCGGTCGAAGTGGCAGTGCTGCGCCACCCACATCTGGTGCTGGCCGACATCGCAGGCGATGGTCACGTCCGGCGCGGCGTCGGTCAGGCGACGCAACATGTCCGGCACGTAGATGTAGTCACCGGGCGCGTCGTAGCGCCAGGCATGTTCTGCTTTACGTTCCGCGCACCAGCGGCGCCACGGCTCGATCGACAACTCGGTGGGCATGGCGGCCAGCGACTCGAGCAGGTCGCCCAGCAGGCCGGCATCCGCATGGCGCAGCTTGTTGATCTCGCTGGGATCCGCATCCATGTGGATCACCTTCGCCTTGGGCGCGAAGCCGTCCAGCCGCCCGGTGGCGCGATCGTCGAAGCGCGCGCCGATGCAGATCAGCAGGTCGGACTCCTGGATCGCCTGGTTGGC
>CAYTXS010000234.1:0-3928 GCA_964441585.1 uncultured Thioalkalivibrio sp. | reverse complement strand
GCGTCGCGCGGTGCCTATTACGTCGATCCGGCGGCCATGCGCATGGCGACGGAGACGCTCGCGGCGCAGCTGCTGACCTTGCAGGGGGCCGGCGACGAACTCGGCGCGGCCGCGCTCGTGGCGAGCCTCGGCGGTTTGCGGCCGGAGCTTGACGAGGACCTGGCGCGCCTCGCCTGTACCGGCGTGCCCGCCGCGCTGGTGTTCCGCCAGGGAGAGAATCTGCTCGGACTGTGAACCCGTCGTCGTCCCCGGTGTTTCCCGGCCGGACGGCGCCCACTAGAATGGCTCCCCATGAGGCACGACTCAGCAACGCGACGCTCCCGGATCGCTGCACCCCTGGTGGCGCTTGTGATCGCCTGCTGCGGCCTGCCCGCAGCGGCCCTCGGGGACATGGCGACACGGCCGGGCGCCACCGCCGAGCACCCGATGGCGGACCACGTGGTGGTACACAAGGCCGAGCGGCGCCTGGAACTGCATAGCGAGGGCAAGGTGTTTCGCACTTTCCCGATCGCGCTCGGCGCCAATCCGGAAGGCCACAAGCAGCGCGAAGGCGACCAGCGCACGCCCGAGGGCACCTACCTGCTCGACTGGCGCAATCCCAACAGCGCGTTCTTTCTCGCCATGCGCGTGTCCTATCCGAACGGCGACGATATCCGGCGCGCCCGCGAGCAGGGTGTACCGCCCGGCAACAACATCATGATCCACGGCCTGCCGAACCAGCCGGTGCATCCTTCGGACCATTACCTCTATGCCGACTGGACCGACGGCTGTATCGCGGTGAGCAACTCCGCCATGATCGATATCTGGTTGTCGGTGCCCGACAATACGCCCATCACGATTCTGCCGTGACGGAAAAATTTCCCGATACCGTCACCGTCTCGCCGGTCGGCAGCATGGACCTGCTGTCGCAGCTGGAAGTCGCCAAACTGCGCGATGTGGGGCGCGGCGATTTGCGCGAGCGGCTGCGCCGTTGCGCACTTGCCGTGCTGAACACCGGCAGCCAGCTCGACGATGCGCGCGCGGTCTTCGAGCGCTATGCCGATTTCCGCATCGAGTTGTTGCAGGTCGAGCGCGGCATCCGGCTGCGCCTGCAGAACGCGCCTGCGCAGGCCTTCGTCGACGGCGAACTGATCCACGGCATCCGCGAGCACCTGTTCTCGGTATTGCGTGACGTGGTTTACGTCAGCAACGAGATCGAGGGGCGCAACGGCCTCGACACGCCTGCGGCGATGACCGATGCGGTGTTCCAGATTTTGCGCAATGCGCGGGTGCTGAAGACCCGCACGCCGCCGGACCTCGTGGTCTGCTGGGGTGGGCATTCGATCGGCCGCGAGGAATACGACTTCTCCAAGAGCGTCGGCTACCATCTCGGCTTGCGCGGCCTGAACATCTGTACCGGCTGTGGCCCGGGTGCCATGAAAGGCCCGATGAAAGGGGCGGCGGTGGCGCACGCCAAGCAGCGTATCCGTGACGGCCGCTACGTCGGTGTCACGGAGCCGGGGATCATCGCGGCCGAGCCGCCGAATCCGCTGGTGAACGAGCTGGTGATCATGCCGGACATCGAGAAGCGCCTCGAGGCCTTCACGCGCTTCGGCCACGGCATCATCGTGTTCCCGGGCGGCGCGGGCACGACCGAGGAGCTGTTCTACGTGCTCGGCATCCTGCTGAATCCCGCCAACAGGGATTTGCCTTTCCCGCTGGTGCTCGCCGGGCCCGGCTCCGCAGCGCCGTATTTCGAGCAGATCGACCGTTTCCTGCGCGGCACCATCGGAGCGCAGGCGACGGAGCGCTACCAGGTGATCGTGGACGACGCCGAACGGGTCGCGCGGGTCATGCGCGAAGGTCTCGCGGAGGTCAAGGAGTACCGCCGGGAGAAGGGCGATGCCTGGTTCTTCAACTGGCGGCTGCGGGTGGAGGCGGATTTCCAGCAACCTTTCGTGCCGACGCACGAGGCCATGGCAGCGCTCGATCTCAGCCGCGACCAGCCGCCGCACCAGCTCGCCGCGAACCTGCGCCGGGCGTTTTCAGGCATCGTCGCGGGGAACGTCAAGGACGAGGGCATTCGGCGTATCGAGGAACACGGCCCCTTCGAGCTGCACGGCGATCGCGAGATCATGGACCTGATGGATGCCCTGCTGCAGGCCTTTGTCGCACAACATCGCATGCGCTTGCCGGGCTTCGAATACCAGCCTTGCTACCGCCTCGTCGCCTGACGGGGCCGCGGCATATTACATTCCCGTGACTTCGTTCACATTAACGGGGTCCCGCGAGTTCAGCGCGACGGCGCTGTGATGCGGGTCACGGTGTGCGGTGCGGCGCGACACCTATTCTGGCCGCCATTCGCATCGAAAGGACGCCCCTCATGGCCGGACCAGAACGGAAGCGGAGACCTGCGCGGTCCCGTTTACCGATCCTGCCGCCACCCCCACCAGACCGTGCCAAAGGGAGTGCGACGGTGGGCATGAGGTCGGGCGTGGGCGAGGACGATTCCATTTATACCCTCCGGGGATACAAGGCCTGGGCCGCGCGCGTCAAGGCGGCGTGGGATGCCGAGTCCTGAATGAGCCGGATCATGCAGGCGCGTCCTTTGCGGCGCACCAGGGTTTCGCGAAGGAGCCAGAGAGTTGATCAATGAACCTGCCGAGGAACAGGCGGCCCAGGGCGCCGGAGGGCGGACGCTGGACGCCTGGTCCTGGATTGCACGGGCCCGGGATGCGGCCGCGCGTGCCGTGGCGCCGAAGCCGCCCGCTGCCGACGGAACCGAGACCGCTCGGGAACATCCGTCCGCAGGAGGGGAGCGTCCCTCAGCCTGAGGCGGGTCGCAACGCGCGTCGCCGGATGATGACGCAAGGCGGATCCCCATGCCCCTGATCGCACTGCTGGCCTTGCTGGTCGCGCTGGCCGGCGCGGGCTGGCTTGCGCGTGCCCGGCGGCTGCGAGACGAACACCGCGCGCGCCTGCGTGATGTCCTGTTACAGCCCAATGTCGGTGGCGACCGTTTTCACGTCGCCACCGTCGATGCGCTGCCCACGCCGGCGGCCAATTACCTGCGTCGCGCGCTGGCGCCCGATGCACCGCTGGCCCGTTCCGTGGACGTGCGCATGAGCGGTCGCTTGCGGGTGGCTGCGGATGACTGGGTGCCGTTCGAAGCGCGGCAGCGCATCTGCGCCGAGCGCGGTTTCCTCTGGGAAGCGCGCGTGGGCGTGCTGCGACGGCTCGGCGTGCATGGCGCGGACTGGCTGTTGGGCGACGAGGCCGGCGTCGCATACCACCTCGCGGACTGGTGGCCGGTCATCGACCAGCGCCGCCCGGAGATGGCGCGCTCGGCGCTCGGCCGCCTGATGGTCGAACTGATCTGGCTGCCGTCGTCACTGACACCACAACGCGGTGCGACCTGGGTGAGTGGCGATTCGGATCGTGCGGTGGTGACGCCCAGCGGCGGCAAGGTCGCCATGTCGGTGGCGGTGGCCGATGACGGCCGCCTGCGGGAAATCAGCACCGTGCGGCGGCGCTTCTCGGCGAACGGGGAGACCTCGATCGCGCCCTACGGCGTCAGTGTGCAAGCTGACGAGCGGTGGGGCGATTTCTGCGTTCCGTCGCGGCTGGTAGCGGCCTGGGGCATCGGCACCGACGACCGCGAGGATTTCATGCAGGTGTCCGTGGACGACATCCGCTGGTTCTGAAGGCGGCGTCGTTTTCGGGAATCCTGTCACGGTATCGATCGACCAGGCATGGCAACTTGCCCGCAGAAGGTGCCAAAGGCTGGAGTTCGATCGTGGAAGTGATGCTGCAATGGGCGGATGACCTGGACGACCTGCTGGCCGCAGCCGGACAGGTGTTGATCGGCGTGAGCGACTTGTTGCCGGGACTCGCTGGTGTGGCGGTGTCCGGGTTTGCCGGCGTGTCGATTGGTCTTGGCATCAGCCTG
>CAYTXS010000233.1:0-3932 GCA_964441585.1 uncultured Thioalkalivibrio sp. | reverse complement strand
GTGAGGGTGGCGGCGTCGTGCAGGTAGATGTTGCCTCGGGCATCGGCCCAGGGCGCCGCTATGACGGCCACATCCAGCCGCGGCAGGCGGAACGACAGTTGCTCGCCGGCGCTGTCGATAAAGTTCTCGCGTGCGTGCGGCGTGACGGGGGAGCCGCGACCGCAGCGGGGATCGAGCACGGTGCCAACGCCGGTGCGGCTCAGTACGGCGGTGTCGCTGTGGCCGTTGGCCTGCGCCTCGAGCGCGAAACACATCTCGCCCTGCGGCATGACGTGGAGTTCGAGTCGACCTGCTTCAGCGAGGGCAAGCATCGAGCGCGTCGTCTCGACATGGCCCGAAATGAATCGTGTCACCAGGCCGTCGAGGCCGACTTCCTCGACGGTGCCCGGTGCCCGGCCGCGGCCGCCCTGGCCGCCGACAGCGATCCACGTCAGCTCCCGGGGTGTGCCGTGCGCCTCGAAATGCTCACGGATCGCCCACAGCAACGTCGAACAGCGTGCGTTTCCGGCCATGCCGGTCGACAGGCAGCAGGCGCCGTCCGGCACCCTGGCCGCCGCTTCGCGTGCTGTCATGAAGCGCGCGTCCAGTCGGCCGGGCAGCCGGTAATCGAGATCACGGCGAGCCCAGGTGAGACGCCAGCGAACGACGCGCATGGCGAGCAAAATGCGATCGAATAGTTGCATGTTAACGAACCATGATGCCGCAACTCCGGCCGGACGCTGTAGGGACTTTCCCTTACTGATCGTCGTTCTGCAGCAACCGGCGCGTAACGGGCGAACCATCTGCCGACGGCCCGTGCGGGCGGGGCCACGCCGGGCAGCAGAAACTCGGGCCTGACCCAGCCGATGCGCTGGGCTATGCTGGCGATCTTTTCGTGCATGGAGGGGGGTCGGCCTTGATGGATCCGCAGCAGGCACTGGCCAGGCTCAGGGGAGAGCTCGACGCACTGGACGGCGAGCTCGTGGACATGGCGGCACGCCGCCAGCGCATCGTCGCCGAGATCGGCCGTCTCAAGCGAAGTCATCGCCAGCCGACGCGTGATTACTCGCGCGAGCGCGAGGTGCGCGAACTGGCGCGGGCACGGGCGCTGCACCACGGGCTCGACCCCGAACTCGGCGAGCGTCTCGTCGGCGCGATGATCGAGGCGTCGCTGACCAGCCAGGAGCGTGATCGGTTGGAAGCATTCGGCGGTGGTGCCGGGCGCAGCGCCCTGGTGATCGGCGGCGCCGGCCGGATGGGACGCTGGTTCACGGAGTTTCTCGCCACCCAGGGATGGGCGGTGAGCGTCGCCGATCCGGCCGGCCCCGTGGCCGGCCTGCCGTGGCACGCCGACTGGCGCGCCCCGGCACGGGATGCGGAACTCGTGATCGTCGCGGCGCCGCTGGCGGCGACCGCCGCGATACTCGAGGAGCTGGCCGACCTTTCGCCCGCAGGCCTCGTGGTGGAAATCGGTTCGATCAAGGCACCCGTGGCCGCGGCGCTGGCCGCCCTGCGCGATGCCGGAGTGGCGGTCGCTTCCATTCACCCCATGTTCGGTCCGGACGTCCGCCTGTTGGCAGGGCGTCATGTCATCCTCGTGGATATCGGCGCGCCTGCTGCCCTCGCCACCGTGCGCGCACTGTTCGAACAGACCTCGGCCGGACTGGCGGAGATGTCGCTCGAGCAGCACGACCGCCTGGTGGCCTGGGTGCTGGGCCTGTCGCATGCCGTGAACATCGCCTTCTTCACGGCGCTCACGGCCAGCGGCCGCGACATCGTTGAACTGGCGGCATTCGCCAGCACCACGTTCGGCGCGCAGCTGGGCGTCGCCACGCGGGTCGCCCGGGAAAACCCGGAACTCTATTTCGAGATCCAGTCTACGAATCCCCACGGGATCGAACCCCTGGAGGCGCTCGCGGCCGCAGCCGCGGCCGTGGAGGCGGCGGTGGCGCAGGGTGATGTCGAAGCCTTCACTGCCTTGATGCGCGCCGGCGCACGTTACCTCGAGACCCCTCAGTCTTGAAGCGGCAGGCCTGGGTCGGTTCGTTCTACGATCTCGTCACCGGCGACGAGGACGCGCGCGTCTGCAAGGACATCCCCGACGCCGCATGCCATGAGCAGCCGGGGAATTTCTTCCTCCAACTCGCGTCCCTCGTCTGCACGAAGATCGGCGACGAAATCGCCAGCGCGAAGCTGGTGCTGCCCTGGTTGTTGTCGGCGGCCGGGGCGCCGGCGTTTTTCATCGGCCTGCTCGTGCCGATCCGGGAGTCTCTGTCTCTCATGCCGCAGTTGTTCGTGGCCGCCGCAATCCGCGCGCGCCCGATCAGGAAATGGCTCTGGGTCGGGGGCAGCGTCGTGCAAGGCCTTTGTGTCGCGGCGTTCGCCGGCGTGGCCCTGGCGCTCGAGGGGGCGGCTGCCGGCTGGGCCGTCGTCGGCCTGCTGACCGTGTTCGCGATCGCGCGCGGGGTCGCTTCGGTGGCGAACAAGGACGTCATGGGCAAGACGGTTTCCAAGACTCGCCGCGGCACGCTCACAGGCTATGCAACGGCGATGGCGGGACTGGTGACAGTGTTCCTCGGCGCCTGGCTGCAATTCGGTGATGGAACGCCCAACGATGTCGGCGGCATCGTCGCCTTGTTGTTGATCGCCGCCGGCCTCTGGTTGTTTGCGGCCGCGCTGTTCGCCGGTGTTCGCGAGACGCCCGGCGCGACCTCAGGCGGGGGTAATGCCGGGCGAGAGGCGTTGGCGAGCCTGTCCGTACTGGCCACGGACCGGCTGTTCCGACGCTTTGTCATCACCCGCGCCCTGCTGGTGTCGACGGCATTGCTCGTGCCCTTTTATGCCGTGCTGGCACGCGAGCAGACCGGCGCCGGGCTTGGCGGCCTCGGCGCGCTGCTGGTGGCGGCCGGCGTCGCCGCGACTATCAGCGCCGGCTTCTGGGGGCGCATGGCCGACCGCTCCAGTCGGGACGTGTTGCGCACGGCCTCGGGCGTTGCCGGCCTGCTGAGCCTCGGCATCGCCGCCTGGCAGATGGCAGGGTCTCCCGGATTGCCCGACGGCGTGGTACTCCTGGCGGCGTTCTTCGTCATCGGCATCGCCCACGCGGGGGTTCGCATCGGTCGGAAGACCTATCTCGTGGACATGGCGACGGCCGAGACACGCGCCACCTACGTTGCCGTGAGCAATACGGTGATCGGCATCGTGCTGCTCATGGGCGGCGTTTTCGGTGCGTTGGCCGGATGGATCGGCACCGCGGAGACCATCGGGATCCTGGGGTTGTTCTGCCTGGCCGGGTCGATCGGCGCACAGCGACTGGAAGAAGTGACACGGTAAAGGGGGGTACTGATGCAGGAAGATCATGTTCTACTCGGTGGCAGCGACGCCGGGCACGTGTTGCTCGATCCACGCTATGCGAATCGCCATGGCCTGATCGCAGGTGCGACAGGCACCGGCAAGACGGTGTCCCTGCAGGTGCTGGCGGAGGCGTTTTCGGCGCGCGGCGTGCCGGTGTTCCTCGCCGATGTGAAAGGGGACCTCGCCGGCCTGTCGCAGCCCGGTGCACCGCATCCGCGCATCGACGAGCGTGTCGCGACCATCGGCATGCCGCCGCCGGTGTTTGCTCCCGCCCCGGTCGTGTTCTGGGACGTGTTCGGCAAGGGCGGGCACCCGCTGCGCACGACGATCTCCGAGATGGGCCCGATGCTTCTCGCGCGGCTGCTGGAGCTGAACGAGACCCAGGAAGGCGTGCTGCATGTCGTGTTCCACTATGCGGACGAAGAGGGCCTGCTGCTCCTCGACATGCCGGACCTGCGTGCTCTGCTTGCCCATGCGGCGGAGAACCACAAGGAAATTTCGACGCGTTACGGCCGGATCACCAGCGCTTCGATCGGCGCCATCCAGCGCCGCCTCCTGGCGCTCGAATCGCAGGGCGGCAACAGCTTTTTCGGCGAGCC
>CAYTXS010000232.1:0-3936 GCA_964441585.1 uncultured Thioalkalivibrio sp. | reverse complement strand
CGGGCAGGATCTGGTCCTGGAACTGCCCCTGGAACACCATGATGTTGTCGTAGGCGATGGAGCCGCAAATGAGTGCTTTCATGCGGCGGCCGGTTTCCAGGCCACGTCCAGCTGCCGTGCGGCGCGCACGTCGTCCAGGCGGCGAACGGGCGTCGTGTATGGCGCGCCGTGCAGCTTGTCGGGATCAGTCTGTGCCTCCGCCAGGATGTCCTCCATCGCCTGCGCGAAGGCATCGAGCGCTTCCTTCGACTCTGTCTCGGTGGGCTCGATCAGCAGGCACTCGGGCACCAGCAGGGGGAAATACGTCGTCGGCGCATGAAACTCGAAGTCCAGCAGCCGCTTGGCGAAATCCATTGCCGTGACACCGAGCTCCTTGGACTGGCGCTTCAGCGTGACGATGAATTCGTGGCTGGCGCGACGCTCGGGATAAGCCAGCTGGAACCCCACATCGCGCAACCGCGCCATCAGGTAGTTGGCGTTCAGCGTGGCGAATTCAGCAACCCGCGGCATGCCCTCCCGGCCCAGCATCCGTGCGTACACATAGGCCCGCAACAGCACGCCGGCGTTCCCCATGAATGCCGACAGCCGCCCGATCGACAGGGGACGGTCCGCTTCGCTGACCCAGCGATAACGCCCACCTTCCTCGGCCACGACCGGGACCGGCAGGAAGGGCACGAGGCGCTCGCTGACGCCGACTGCGCCGGAACCCGGCCCGCCGCCGCCGTGCGGGGTGGAGAACGTCTTGTGCAGGTTCATGTGGATCACGTCGAAGCCCATATCACCGGGACGCACCTTGCCGAGAATCGCGTTCAGGTTGGCGCCGTCGTAATAAAGCAGCCCCCCCGCACCGTGCACGACTTTGGACATCTCCAGGATGCGCCGGTCGAACACGCCGACGGTCGAGGGATTGGTGAGCATGATGCCGGCCGTCTTCGGACCCACGGCGGCCTTCAGCGCCTCGAGATCGACGTCGCCATCCGGACCGGTCGGGATCTCGATGACCTTGCAGCCGCACATCGTCGCCGTCGCCGGATTCGTGCCGTGCGCGGCATCGGGCACGATGATCTCGTCGCGCTGAGTGTCGCCGCGCGACACATGGTAGGCGCGGATCATCGCCACCCCGGCGAACTCGCCCTGCGCGCCCGCCATCGGCGTCAGCGACACGGCTTTCATGCCCGTCACTTCACGCAATATCTCCTGCAATTCCCACATGCAGGCCATGAATCCCTGTCCGGTGGAATCCGGCGCCAGCGGATGACGATTCGTGAAGCCGGGCAGCAGGGCCAGCGTGTTACAGGCACGCGGGTTGTATTTCATCGTGCACGAACCGAGCGGATAGAAGTTCGTGTCGATGGAGAAATTGAGACGCGAGAGACGGGTGTAGTGCCGCACGACGCCGAGTTCCGAAACCTCGGGCAGGCGCGGCGGCTCACTGCGCCGGAACGCCGCCGGAATCTCGGCTTCCGCCCGCGCCAGCGGTGCCTGGGCCGTGGCACGCCGCCCGGGCCGGGAATGCTCGAAAATCAACGGTTCAGTCATCGTGCCTCTCCAGGAACAGTGCCGCAGACAAAACTAGCCGAGTGCCTTGAGCGCGGCCTCGTAATCCGGCTCCTGCGCGATCTCCGGCACCAGCTCGGAGTGCACCACGGTGTCGTTTTCGTCGAGTACGACGATGGCGCGAGCCGTCAGTCCGGCGAACGGCCCGTCCGTGATGAGCACGCCGTAACCGCGCGCGAAATCATCCGAGCGCATGCTCGACAGCGTGATCACGTTGTCCAGCCCCTCGTCGCCACAGAAGCGCTTCTGCGCGAACGGCAGGTCCGCAGAGATCATCAGCATCACGGTGTCTTCGTGGGTCCGCGCATAGTCGTTGAACTTGCGCGTCGACTCGGCACACACCGGCGTGTCGATGCTCGGGAAAATGGACAGCAGCTTCTTCTTGCCCATCCAGCGGGACAACGACACGTCGTTGAGGTCGCGGTCCGTGAGGGTGAAATCGGGCGCCTTGCTGCCCACGCGCGGAAACTCCCCCGCGGTGTGGATCTCGGTGCCCTGCAAAGTAATCGTAGCCATGGAAATACTCCGGATGCTGCTCGTGTGATCGGGCCTTCAGGCGACCCGTGCGTGGCGGAGGACGTCGTCCAGCGCCTGGAAATAGGTCTCGATGTCCGTGGTTGTGCGGGTCTCGGTCGCGCATAACAGCAAGGCATGGCCGAGCTCGGGATAGTCTCGCGACAGGTCGTAACCGCCGAGAATGCCGCGCTCGGCGAGCGCCTCCAGCAGGGGTGCGACGGGGTGATCGAAAGACAGCACGGACTCGTGAAAGTACGGCCCGCTGAAGGTACGCCGCACACCCTGGATGGAGCCGAGTCGGCCGACCAGTTCGGCGGTGTTGGCCACGCAGGCCGCCGCCACGCGGGCCAGGCCCTCGGCCCCGAGG
Organism: uncultured Thioalkalivibrio sp.; assembly: GCA_964441585.1. Classification (GTDB taxonomy): domain Bacteria; phylum Pseudomonadota; class Gammaproteobacteria; order Steroidobacterales; family XN24; genus XN24. The sequence goes on along the minus strand of CAYTXS010000232.1, from coordinate 1,496 downwards.
AGACTCATGTAGATCGTGGCCGCCGTGACCATCAGACCCTGGTTGGTGCAGATATTCGAGGTCGCCTTCGAGCGACGGATATGTTGTTCGCGTGCCTGCAACGTGAGAGCGAAGCCGCTGCGGCCATCCAGGTCCACCGTGCGCCCGACGATGCGCCCCGGCATCTGCCGGACCAGGGCCTGGCGGCAGGCCAGGAAGCCGAAATAGGGTCCGCCGGAGGACAACGGCACGCCCAGTGGCTGGCCCTCGCCGCAGGCGATGTCCGCGCCGTTCTCGCCCCAGGTCCCAGGGGCTTCGAGCAGCGCCAGGCTGATCGGGTTGACGACGGCGATCACCAGGGCGCCCTTCGCGCGCGCCCAGTCGGTCATCGCGGCGACATCCTCATAGCCGCCGAAGAAATTGGGCTGCTGGATCACCAGTGCCGTGACGTCCGCATCGTCCCACGCACGCAGGGCTTCGGGCAGCGTCACCCCGGCCTCCCGGCAATACGGCACGGTCTCGAACTCGAGCCCCTGCCCCCCGGCGATGCTGTGCGCGACGCGCCGGTAAGCCGGATTCACCGTCGCCGGTACCAGGATGCGCCCGCTGTTCGACGCGCGATTGGCCCGCACCGCCATCAGTGCCGCCTCGGCCATCGCCGACGCCCCGTCGTAAAGCGAGGCGTTCGACACATCCATGCCGGTCAAAGCGGCCATCATCGACTGGTATTCGTAGATCAGCTGCAGCGTGCCCTGGCTGGCCTCGGCCTGGTAAGGCGTATAAGCGCTGTAGAACTCTCCGCGCGTCGTGACCTCCCAGACGGCCGCCGGAATATGGTGCTCATAAGCGCCGGCGCCGATGAAATTCAGGTGGCCCTCGTCGCGCGCCGCGCGCTCGCGCATCAGCCGCTGTATCTCCATTTCGCTGAGCGCCGGGGGCACGCCGGACAGCGCCTCGATCTTCAGGCCGGACGGGATCTCGTCGAACAGCTGCTCGATGCTGTCGACGCCGATGACGCCGAGCATCTCGCGAATGTCGTCTTCCGTGTGCGGGATGAAAGGCATGGGTCGCTCTCAGTCTTCCAGGGTTTCTGCGTAAGCCTTCGCATCGAGCAGCTCAGGGGTTTCGATCCCGGACGCCGGCCGGATTTTCATGATCCAGCCCTCGCCATAGGGATCGCTGTTAAGCAGTTCCGGCTGGCTCGCCAGGGCCTCGTTGACCGCAGTCACTTCGCCTGCGATCGGGCTGTACACGTCGGAAGCCGCCTTGACGGATTCGACCACGGCGCAGGCCTCGCCCGGGGTGACGCTGCGGCCGACCTCGGGGATTTCCACGAACACCAGGTCGCCGAGTGCTTCCTGGGCGTGATCGGAGATGCCGAGCGTTACGCTTCCGTCGTCTTCCGGCCGGAGCCACTCGTGGGTGCGGGCGTACTTCAGTTCTGCGGGAATCTTGCTCATCACGGGCCTCTCGAGGACTGGGTCGTAAACAGGGGGTCGGAATGAACGCTTCAGTCA
>CAYTXS010000231.1:0-3944 GCA_964441585.1 uncultured Thioalkalivibrio sp. | reverse complement strand
TGTGGCCGAAGTTTGCCTGGCAAATTCTCAGAAGCCCGGTGATGATGAAGCAGTTTGCTGATTAATGTCGCAGTCGACTCGGCAGTGGACAACAGTCGTACCTTGACGTGCCCCAGGTTTCCAACGTCCCAAGCGGTAAAACTCGCCTTGACCGGGGCCCTGGTCTTTTTTATGACGGGACTACTGACGGGCGTCTGGAAATATCGCTGCATCATGGCGAGCGCCGATGCCACGGCGCCCTACTATGTGAACATCGCCCACCGGGCTTCGCTGCAATATGCGTTCGCCTCTATCCTGCTGGCGGTCCTCGCCGGTTACAGCGTCTTTCCCGAGGCCGTGAATGCGGCGGCCATGATTGCGGTGCTGTTCTTCTTCGCCTTCGCCATCATTACCTACCTGATCCACGGCTATCTTCGGGACACGGACAACCAGTTGCGTCAGCCCCATGTGCTCGGGAAATCCGTGATCACCGGAGGCATGATGCGCCTCTCCATGGGACTGCTGATTCTCGGCGAGATTGGCGGAAGCGCGGTCATCGGCCTGGGTGCGATGATGGGGATCTGGGGCGGCTGAAGACGGCGTCCTTCGTCGAGTCGATGGGCGAGCTTCTTGGCCGCGGATGCGTTTCAGACTGCCGAATATCGATTAAGACGAATTGAGAGCTGTGCAAGAAATTGCAAAAGACTTGTTGGGGCTGGATGACCGGCAGCTCGACATCGCCTTGCAGGCGGGTGAGATTGTGGAAGTGAGAGATGGCGACGAAAAAGCGTAAGAGCCGAATCCTCGGCGAGATGCATGCGACGGCACTCGGCCTGCATGGCGCGGCCCTGATCAGCCGCGTTTCGTAATCACCTCGACCGCGCGCTGCAGCATGACGTCTTCGTCCGGTGCGATCAGCGCTTCGATCGCGATATCTGGCTCGACCTGGTCGGCGTCGGCATCGCGACTCGGCCGCAGGATTCGCGCCTTGGGAAAACCGACGCGAATACCTGTTTCAGGCAACGTAAAGTGCTCCATGGCGCCATAGGTATTGGCAAGGTCGGCAGTGGGCTCGCCGAGGATGGTTGCGAAGCCGTAGTCCTGGCCGATAGCGGCCACCGATACAGCATTCGAGTACGAGTGACGATTGATCAGCATGAAAACTTTGCCTCCGAAACGCTGCCCGTCACGCGGCCGGATGAGTTCGATGGGGAAATCGACGATTTCACCGGGTGATCGACCCTTGTAGGCGGCCGCCAGCTGGTTTGAGACCGTGTCGGTTTCGCCGTCTTGTGTGTCAAGGCGCTCGCGATTTGAAACGATCGCTGCTTCGCTGACCATGATTTCGAATTTTTCGCTGAAGCGGAACGGTTCTTTGGCGAACCAGGCTACGAGGTGATCGCTGAAACTATTGCTGCCGCCGGGATTGTTGCGCAGATCGATCAGCAGCTGCTCCGCGCCGTTTTCGATGAAAGACTCGAAGGCGCCATCCACGAAAGCATGAAAGGCGGCCGGGTTCCAGGGGTGCTCGGCTTCCGGCCGGTTGTCGTAGAAGGGTCCCGGTCGAAGATAGGCGATGGTGTCGGTCAGCATCCGGGCCTCGCGAGCGTTCCAGTCGAGGGCGAAGCGAGCGGGGTGATCATCCGGAGCTTCCTGGAATTGCGAGCGGGTCAGCGCGGGCACCTCGATCTCGAACGGACCATCTATCCCGCGGCGCAATATCAGGGGAAACGATGCGACTTCACCCCATTCCTGCCAGACCAGGATCGGCAGTCGGTTTTCCATCATGGTGTAGGCGAGGTAGTCGTTGTCGGCCGACAGGTGGGCTCGCATGGGCGCCAGCCACTCGAGCGCAGGCGTCCCTCCAACCGCCAGCACCTCGTCGCCGACGCGCACGTCGAGGTCGCCCATGAAGTCATCGATGAACACCCGGCCGTCTAAAACGCGGAAGAAGAGGGGAAAGGCTTTTCCGCCGTTGGCGCGGAATTGTTCCCAGGCGGCCATCGGCGGATCGATCTTCGCGTGGGCCACGTCGCCGTAGGCCACGAACCGCTGGAAGTGCTGCCGGATCTGGCTGCGAGTCAGCGGGGTATCGAAGCCGGCGCGCATCCGGCTGAAAAGGGCGTCGTACGCGGCACGGGAGCGGTTCGCGTACATGTCATAATGCGATTCCCGCAGGGTCTCGTAGAGCACGTCGAATTCCGCGCGGATCGCGTCTGGGGGCCAGGTTTCGGCGGGTTCGTTCGCGCTCGTCGCCGACAAGGGCAGGATGAGCAGCAGGCAGATGAAGATGAATCTGGGCATGGCGTATTCTCTCTCGTAAACGGTTCAGGGAGCGACTGGCGGTTGCGAGCCGATGACGCCGCCGATTGAACGCCGCGCCCCGACGGACGACCATGAATAAAACCTCCTCTTTTCCTGATCATTCATTGTCCGCGCGGCCCGGATCGGAAAATGTTCGGAATATCCGTGGGTTGGCGAACGTGGGTGACTGGCGCGTCGATTTCGCCGCCGGCGAGATGACCGGCGCCAGCGGCACCATGCGCCTCGAACCCAAGGTCAACGCTTTGCTGTATGCATTGGCCGAGCAGCCCGGCCAGGTGCGTTCTCGCGATGGACTGATGGCGGCGCTCTGGGGTGATGTGATCGTGGGCGAAGACTCACTGGCCCGCGTCGTCTCCAAGCTGCGGCAGGCGCTGGGCGACGATGCCCGTGAGCCGCGCTACGTCGAGACCATGTCCAAGCGGGGGTATCGCCTGCTGGCACCGGTCGAATGGCTCGAGCGCGAAGACGTCGGGGGCCCGCCGCCGGCCGGGATCCGTCGCAGGCCGGCGATGATCGCGATACTCATTGTTCTGGTGACGTCACTGGCCTGGGGCGTCTTTGCGTACTGGCCGCGTTCTACTGAACTGGCGCCGGTGCCGGCAACCGATCAGACGGTGGCGCTGCTGGCCCGGGCCGATGACGCATACTTCCAGTTCTCCCGCGCCGACAACGAGGCGGCGATCGAACTCTATAGTCGCGTGCTCGGCCTCAATCCCGATGATTCCATCGCGCTGTCCGGACTGGCCAATGCGCTGGCGCAGCGCGCCTTTCGCTGGCCGGCGGCGACTGCTCCGGGCGGGGACACCTACACCAACTTGGGCGATGCGCTGGCCGCAGGTCACCTGAGCGAGGAGCCCGCACTAAGACAGCTTGAGCGCGCCGAACGGCTGGCTCGGCGTGCCGTAGAGCTTGGCCCGGAACAGGCCGCCACGCACAAGGCCCTCGGCCTGGTGGTCAGTGCGCAGGGTCGCTTCGACGAGGCCTTGGCGTCCTATAAGCGTGCGCTGTCGCTGGATCCCGAGTCCTGGGGTCCGATGATCAACATCGGCGATGTGCTGGAGATTACCGGTCGGGGCGACCAGGCGCTGCCCTATTTCGAGCAGGCCTATGAAGCCATGGGACGGGTGTACGAAGACGAGGCGGTTCGCGTTCGCCCCTGGTATGCCGAGATGGGGGTCGCCATCGCCGATCGCTATCGCCAGCGTGGCGAGTGGACGACGGCGGAAGGCTGGTACCGGCGAGTGCTGGAAAACTCGCCGCTCCACCCCGGCGCAACCCGGGGACTGGCAGACGTCTTGCGGGCCGGGGGCGACCCGCAAGCAGCGGACCGTCTTTGCGCCGAGTTGACCCAGCGCCTTGGGCCGGAAGACGGCTGCTAGAACCCTGAACCCTTGCAAAGGCTGGTGGGCTGACCCGCCTTCCCCCTTCGCCGCCATCACGCAGAGGTTGAACTGCGCCTCCGGATCGCCGCACAGAGTGTAAGCGGATGTAACGATGAGAGTGGCTGGAGTTTGAGTACGTCACCAGCGACTCCAGTACGCTACACTTCCGCTCCCGCCACGTTGACAAAGCATTGCGCCATTGCATGCCGGAAAAAAAGAACAAGAATCAGCCATTGGAAGTTCGCCTGCGGATTGATG
>CAYTXS010000230.1:0-3959 GCA_964441585.1 uncultured Thioalkalivibrio sp. | reverse complement strand
GCGAGGGCCGCAAGAGCAAGGAAAAGGTGGACGTGTTCTCCTTCGAGCTGCTGGCTTACCGGTCGCTCATCAATGAGCGCGCGATGCCGGGTTCGGATCGGCCGGAAGAGAAGCTGCCGGAATACTTCCTGACCGCGGACGACATCACGCCGCGGCAGCACGTCGATATCCAGGCCGCCGCGCAGATGTGGGTGGATTCCTCGATCTCGAAGACGGCGAACGTGCCGACGGACTATCCCTACGAGGATTTCAAGGACATCTACATGTATGCCTACGAGCAGGGGCTCAAGGGCTGCACGACCTTCCGCTTCAACCCGGCCGCTTTCCAGGGCGTGCTCGTGAAGGAGCAGGACCTGAAAAACACGACCTACGTCTTTGAGCTCGAGGACGGTTCCACCGTTGAACTCAAGGGTGACGAGCAAGTCGAATACGACGGCGAGATGCACACCGCCGCGAATCTTTTCGACGCTCTGAAAGAAGGTTACTACGGCAAGTTTTGAGGACCGCACCGCAATGTCAGCACACAAGATAGGCAAGAAGATCGTCGGGTATCACGTCGCCAAGCCGGAAGAGAAGCCGGTGGTGGCGAAGCCGCGCGTCGAGGAGGGCACCGAGGGCAAGGTCATCCGGATGCACGAGAAGCTCGAGCGCCCGGAGATGCTCATCGGCGCGACCTACAAGATCAAGCCGCCGGTGGCCGAGCACGCCATGTACGTGACCATCAACGACATCCTGCTCAACTACGGCACCGAGCACGAAAGCCGCCGGCCCTTCGAGATCTTCATCAACTCGAAGAACCTGGACCACTACCAGTGGATCGTCGCGCTGACGCGCATCATGTCCGCGGTGTTCCGCAAGGGCGGCGACGTGACCTTCCTGGTGGAGGAGCTCAAGGCGGTGTTCGATCCGCGCGGCGGCTACTGGAAGCCGGGCGGCAAGTACATGCCCTCGCTGATCGCCGAGCTCGGCGAAGTGGTCGAGAAGCACCTCGTCAGCATCGGCATGATGGCCTCGCCGGGGCTCGACGAGCACCAGCGCGCGTTGATCGAACAGAAGCGCGCCGAGTTCGAGGCCCGCACAGCGCAGCAGGATGCCTTCGCCGAGAATCCGTTCCCGGAGGGCGCGCAACTCTGCGCGAAGTGCAACACCACGGCCGTGGTGATGATGGACGGGTGCATGACCTGCCTGAACTGCGGCGACTCGAAGTGCGGCTGATGTCTGCTCGTGGCGCGCCGGGCCGTCCCGGCGACGCGCACTGACGCCGAAGGCCCGCCTCGCGCGGGCCTTTTCTCGTCGATCAACGGGTAGAATTTGCCCATGAGCCTGCGCATTGCCCCCGTCATCGTCCTGCTGCTGGCCCACGCCGGGTGGGCCGCGACGGCCGCCTGCAATCCCGATCCGCCGTTGCCGCCGGTCATGCAGGGTCACCACTACGACGAGGTGGCGGCGGCACAGCTGCTCGTCGACGCAAAGTCGGTGGTGGCCGCCAGGCTGGAACTGCGCGTGGACCTCGAGCTGCCGTCGCCCGACGACGTGGCCGCGGATGCGCCGCTCTCGGCGACCTACGTCTTTGAGGCGCTGGAGGGGTGGCAGGCGCCGACGTCGCGCCGCATCTCTCTGAGCGGCTACTGGGTGCCCTGCGACATAGAGCCGCAGGCCGGCCGCGTGTTCCTGCTTTACCTGGAAGGCGAACGCCTGCTGCACGCCGTTCCGGTCGCGGCGCTGGATTTCGAGCTGGCGATGCTGGGCGAGCCCGACTGGTTCTACGATGCCCGCGGGCGCTTCGTGTCGGACCCCGGGCAGTAGGCACGCCGGCTACGTGCTTCGTTACGCCGCCCTGCTGCTGCTGTTTGCCGCGACGCCCACGAGCGTCGCGCAGATCACGCCGCCGCCCGAGCGCGGCGCCGTGCAGACGGTGGCCCTGGTGGCCGACCTGAGCGGCGCGAGCCTGCGCCAGGTGCAGATCATTCGCCTCCTGATTCGCGCCGCAGACATCATCGACGGCCTGTATCGCCGGCAGGTCGCCCCCGGCGGTTTCTATCCCGAGGACATGAGTGACGCCGAGTTCGCGGCCTGGGAGGACCCGGCGGCGACGGACCCTTACACCCGTATCGTGCGCGACGCGGACGGCGCGCTGCAGGCGGTGCCTTACCACGCAGCCTGGGCGCTAGAGCTGGGGCAGGTCGCCCGACTGCTCGCGCGTGCCGCCGAGATCACCCGCCACGAACCGCTGCGCCATTACCTCGTGTTGCGCGCCCGCGCTTTCCTTACCGACGACCACGCGCGGGCTGACGCGGCCTGGCTGGCGTTGCGCGACAGCGACGTGGACGTGCTCATCGGTCCCTTCGACACGGCGGCCGACACGCGTTTCGGGCTGAAGGCGGCCTTCAGCGCCCACCTGCTGTTGCGCGACTGGGCATGGGGTGCGCGCCTGGCGGGCCTCACCGTGTTCCTGCCCCGCGTGCAACACACCCTGCCGGTATCGGAGGCGTTCAAGGCGACGGTGCCGCAGGTGGACATGAAGCTGGCGGTCTACGACCTGTTGTACCAGGCGGGCCATGGTGCAGCCCAGGTCGGGGAAGGGCGTGCCGAGGTGGCGGCCGACCGGCAGGTGCGCCTGCAGCAGGGGCCGCGCGCGTTGCAGCTGCGCAATGTCATGCATGCACGGTTCGATGCGCTGGTGGCGCCGGTCGCCGCGGAGCTACTGGCGCCGGAGTCGCGCGATGCGATGCGTTTCGAGGCTTTTTTCCTGAACACGATGCTCGAGGAGATGGCCCATGCGCTGGGCGTGCAGCGGACCATCGACGATCGGCAGACGGTCGAAGCGGCCCTCGGCGCGCAGGCCCCGATCATCGAGACCGCCAAGGCGGCGGTGTTGTCGCTCTGGCTGGTGGACTGGCTGCAGGCGCACGGCGAACTGCCCGACACCACGTCGTCGGAGCACCAGGCAGGCTTTCTCGCCGGCCTGTTGCACGCGATCCGCTTCGATTCCGCCAGTGCCGCCGGGCGCGCCCGGCTGCTGGTGTTCAACTACTTTCGCGACTGGGGCGCCTTCCGCCGCGATGCGTCTACGGGCACCTACCGCATCGATCCGGTTGCCATGCGCGCGGCGACGGAGTCGCTGGCGGCGCAGCTGCTGACCCTGCAGGGCGCCGGCGACGAGGTCGGGGCCGCCGCGCTCGTAACGGAACTGGCCGGCTTGCGTCCGGAGCTTCACGAGGACCTGGCGCGCCTCGCCCGCGCCGGCGTGCCGACCGGGCTGGTGTTTCGCCAGGGAGAAAATCTGCTCGGACTGTGAACCCGTCCTCGCGCCCGGTGTTTCCCGGCCGGACGCTGCCCACTAGAATGGCTTCCCATGAGGCACGACTCCGCAACACGACGGATCCGGCTCGCCGGGCCACTGGCCGCGCTATTGATCGCCTGCTGCGGCCTGCCTGCGGTGGCCCTGGGTGACATGGCGACGCGACCGGGCACCGCAGCGGAATATCCGATGGCGGACCACGTCGTGGTGCACAAGGCCGAGCGGCGACTCGAGCTGCACAGCGAGGGCAAGGTGTTCCGCACGTTCCCGATCGCGCTCGGCGCCAACCCGGAAGGTCACAAGGAGCGCGAAGGCGACCAGCGCACGCCCGAGGGCACCTACCGGCTCGACTGGCGCAATCCCAACAGCGCCTTTTTTCTCGCCATGCGCGTGTCTTATCCGAACGGCGACGACATCCGGCGCGCCCGCGAGCGCGGCGTCCCGCCCGGCAACAACATCATGATCCACGGCTTGCCCAATGAGCCCGAGCATCCCTCGGACCATTACCTCTATGCCGACTGGACCGACGGCTGCATCGCCGTGAGCAACTCCGCCATGATCGACATCTGGTTGTCGGTGCCCGACGACACGCCCATCACGATCCTGCCGTGACGGAAAAATTTCCCGATACCGTCACCGTCTCGCCGGTCGGCAGCAT
>CAYTXS010000229.1:0-3966 GCA_964441585.1 uncultured Thioalkalivibrio sp. | reverse complement strand
CTGAGCGTGACCTGGGCGCGTTCGCGCTGCGCATGGACTTCGAGCTCGGCGCGCTTGCGCTCGGTGATGTCCGACAGTGTGCCCTCGTGGCCGATCATCATGCCGGTGTCGTCGAGCAGGGTGCGCGCGTTCTCCAGCACGACGATCTCGCTGCCGTCCCTGCGCCGGAGGCGCAGCTCGGCGTTACGCAGGTTGCCCTCGCGGTAAAGCGCCTCGAGCATCAGGCTGCGTTCGTCGGGGTCGATGTAGAGTTCCGCCGTGCTTTCGAGCGCCATCAGTTCGCCGGCCGAGTCGTACCCCAGCATCTGCACGAGGCTCGGGTTGCAGGAGATGAATCGGCCTTCCTTCGACACCTGGTAGACGCCGTCGAGCACCTTCTCGAACAGGCCCCGGAAGCGGCTCTCGCTGACTCTGAGCGCGCGCTCGGCGCGCTTGCGGGCGATCGCGATGCCGGCCAGCTGGATGATGCGGCTGAACAGGTCGAGGTGCTGCGTCAACGAGGTCTTGGCGCCCTTGATGTAGACGGCGAAGGCGCCGAGCACGCGGCCGTCCGCGTCGTGGATCGGCGCAGACCAGCAACCGGCGTAGCCGTGGCGTAGGGCTCGCTCGCGATGCGTCGCCCACATGGGCGCCGTCCCGATGTCGGCGGTGCAGACCGTCTCTTCCTGCGGGCCGGGGAACAGGCCGTGATTCTCGAAATCGCTGAAGCAGATGCGCTCGACCTCGGCGCGGAACGACTCCGGCAGGTCGGGGCCGGCGCGCATCTTCAGTTCGTTGTGGGTTTCGTCGAGCACGTACAGCGCCGGATGCAATTCCGGCACGATGCGCGTCAGCGCCTCGGCCGCCGCCGACAGAATATCCGTCAGCGGGGCGTTCGCGGCGATGCGCTCGAGGATCATGCGCTCGCCGTAGGCCCGCAGCTCGGCGTGCTTACGCTCGCGGATGTCGAGCAGCGTGGCGCGGATCATGTGGCGCCCACCGAACTCGATGCGCGCGAGCCGGATCTCGCAAGGGATCAGTTCTCCGTCGGCGTTGCGGTGCACCCACTCGAACTGTTCCTGGTGTCCGGCCAGGACCGATTCCATACGCTGTTTCGACGCTTCGGGCGTGGGCCGGCCGTCGGCTTGCGTCTCGGGGCTGAGGTCTTCGGGCCTGCTGGTGAGCAGGCGGGCGCGATTGACCTTGAAGAGTTCCAGGGCTTTTTCGTTGCCGTCGGCGAAGTACCCGGTCTTGGGATCGAGGACTACGATGGCCTCGGGTGCGCTGTCCACGAGCGAACGGTAACGCGCCTCACTCTCGCGCAATGCGCTTTCCGCCTCGAGCCGTTCGCTCATGTCGCGGATGGCGAGCACGAAAATCTTGCGGCCGCCCCTCTCCGTGGCGCTGGCGACGAGTAGATCGACCGGGAATTCGCGATGATCGGCGCGCCGGCCGGTGCCGCTGGTGGGCGACAGGTCGAGCTGGGTGTTCTCGCGGACGCGGGCGAGTTCCTCGAGATAGCCGGTGATACGGCGGCCTGGCGGCATGAGGAGGATCGTGCCGATGCTTTCGCCGACCAGGTCGCTGGCCGCGCGGCCGAACATGCGCTCGCCGGTGACGTTCATCGAGCGAATCCGGCCATTCACGTCCACCGACAGGATGCTGTCCTTGATGTTGTCCAGCAGCACCCGCAGGCCGTCCTCGCCCTCGGTCGGCGGGCTTGGCGCGTTTCCCTGCGGCTCGTAATCCGCGAGCCGGCTCTCCAGCGACTTCAGCTCCTTCTCGTAGCTGCGGTACTGCCGATGCACCGACGCCACCAACGCCTCCAGCCGCGCCCTCTCGGGCGAGGCCAGGCTCAGCGCTGACTGGAGTTGCTTGCGCAGGATCGGATGCATTGAGCCCCTTCGGGTCGGGTCGGACCGCCGTAAATCAATGAATTATCTGAGATAACCAATACAAATTGGCACCTCAAAAACGCTTAGAAGCGATTTTTACACCGCTTTTTCGCAATCTAACTAAGAGATTTAATCGGCGGAAGGGGGCTGAGCTTGAGCATTAGGGCGCGACAAACAGGGCGAATTTCGCCATCTAAGCGCTTATATCAGCTCAAATTTCGAGAATAGCCTTTGGGGATCAGGCAGTTGTCGCGGTCCGACCCGCGCGCTTGCGCTCATGCTCCTTGAGGAAGCGCTTGCGGACGCGAATGGCCGCCGGCGTGATCTCAACGAGCTCATCGTCGTCGATGAACTCGATGGCCTGCTCGAGCGTCAGCCGGATCGGCGGGCTGAGCGTCAGCGCCTCGTCTTTCGACGCCGCGCGAATGTTGTTGAGCTGCTTGGCCTTCAGAGGATTGACGGTGAGGTCGTTCTCGCGGCTGTGGATCCCGACGACCTGGCCCTCGTAAACCTCATCGCCCGCCCCGGTGAACAAGCGGCCACGTTCCTGCAAGTTGAACAAACCGTAGGCCAGCGCCTTCCCGGTGCCATTGGAGATGAGCACGCCATTGGTGCGCTGGGCCAGACGATCCGCTTTCACAGGCGCATAGCAGTCGAAGACGTGATGCATGAGCCCCGTGCCCGAGGTCATGCTACGGAAATCCGACTGGAAGCCGATGAGCCCGCGGCTCGGCACACGGTAATCCAGCCGCACCCGGCCGAGGCCGTCCGGCACCATGTCCAGCAGGTCACCGCCCCGCGCCCCGAGCTGCTCCATCGTCGCGCCCTGGTGACGCGTCTCGACATCCAGCGTCACCAGCTCCCACGGCTCCTCGTAGACGCCGTCGGCATTGAGCCGCTTGATCACCTTCGGCCGCGACACCGCCATCTCGTAGCCTTCACGACGCATCGTCTCGAGCAACACCGAAAGATGCAGCTCGCCACGTCCGGAGACCAGGAATCGTTCCGCGTCCTCCGTGTCCTCGATGCGCAGCGCCACGTTGTGCACCGCCTCGCGATACAGACGCTCGCGCACCTGGCGACTGGTCACGAACTTGCCGTCGCGCCCGGCGAACGGCGAATCATTTGTCTCGAAGGTCATCTGGATGGTCGGCTCATCCACCGTCAACGCCGGCAACGCCTCAGGCTTGCCCGGCTCACACAAGGTGTCCGAGATGCGCGGGTGATCAAGCCCAGCGAAACACACGATCTCCCCGGCCTCCGCCTCGTCCACTTCGACACGCTTCAGGCCAAGAAAGGAATAGACCTGCATGACTTTCTCGTTGCGCACCGAGCCATCCGCGCCGACCACCGTCACCGGGCTGTTGCGCGTGATCTTGCCGCGTTTCACCAGGCCGATACCGATCGCGCCGACGTAGCTCGAATAATCGAGCGCACTGACTTGCAGCTGCAGCGGCCCGTCATGGTGCACGTCAGGGGGCGGACACCGCGACACGATGGTCTCGAACAATGGCTGCATGTCGTCAGCCAGATCGTCCGGGCTGTGTCCCGCGCGGCCTAGCAATGCCGAGGCGTACACGATCGGGAAATCCAGCTGCTCGTCGCTGGCGCCGAGGCTGTCCATCAGGTCGAACGTCTTTTCCACTGCCCAATGCGGCCGCGCGCCGTCGCGGTCCACCTTGTTGATCACCACGATCGGGCGTAAGCCATGATCAAAAGCCTTGCGCGTCACGAACCTTGTCTGCGGCATCGGTCCATCGACGGCATCCACCAGCAACAACACCGAGTCCACCATCGACAGCACGCGCTCGACCTCGCCGCCGAAGTCGGCATGCCCGGGCGTGTCCACGATGTTGATGCGGTAATCGTTCCAGCGAATCGCCGTGTTCTTCGCCAGGATCGTGATGCCGCGCTCCCGCTCCTGCGGATTCGAGTCCATCGCCCGTTCCTGCAGTTCCTCACGGTCCGCGAGCGTCTGCGACTGGCGCAGCAGCTTGTCCACGAGCGTGGTCTTGCCGTGGTCTACGTGCGCGATGATAGCGATGTTGCGAAGATTCATGCGGGTCGGACCGTGGCAAGTGCCTGTTGCAAA
>CAYTXS010000228.1:0-3969 GCA_964441585.1 uncultured Thioalkalivibrio sp. | reverse complement strand
GTGACTACGTGAAGCAGCTCGACTGGGCCAAGCGTTACGGGACCTTTCCAGCTTACGTCGTGCGTCGGTCGTCCGCGGCCTGAAACGACCGGATCAGGGGACGAACTCCGGGAATATTTCGAGCGTTTCCGCTTCACCCTCGTTTTCCGGCGGGAAGACTGCGAACGTCGTCGCATCGCCATCCGCCAGCGTCACGGGAACGGGCCCGATGAGGGTGGTTTCCTCCGCGCCATCTTCAGAGCCGATCTCGGTGATCGTCAGGAAATAGTCGCCCGGCGGGCGCGGGGTATAGTTGGAGGCCGTGCCGAATGGCTGGCCAGGCAGTATCCGCGTCGCCGGAGACGGGGCTTCCTGCTCATCTGTCGTCAGGTAGACCAGCAGGAATTCCTGAGCGGGCGCCAGGTGGGCGAGCCGCACCTGGCTCTGGCCGGCAATGCTGCGGACCACGGTTTCGACGCGAAACGTCCGCGCGCTGGCCGGCGGCTCGACCAGGAAAACGTCGTACTGTACAGGCACCTGGTATTCGAATTCGTCGGTCGCGATCACTTCGGCCGGTGCCGTGCTGTCGCGGAACTGGAGTTCCGGTGTGCCCTCGGGAAGTGCGAGGCGCGCCGTGCGCGTACCGAAGGCGATATCGTTGAACAGCACCTGCTCCGGGTCGGTAACTGCCACCAGGTCTGCCGGCGGCGTGCCTGCCGATGCATGCCAGGCGCGTGCCGTGGCCGGCGTTCCCTCGTCATTGAATGACGTATTGATCGAGGTGGAACCGGCCATGAGAAACACGGGCGAGGGCCCGGGCAGGATGGTCGGCGCAATCGCGAAGAGCCATTCGGCGCCCGGCCCGGTCGCGAGCGGGAGCTCGGCGAACTCGATCTCCCCGGTGTCCATGACAACATCGAAGGTGCCGGCGTTCGTGAGGCGAATCCTGGTTGCGCCGAAGGGCACCTCGAGTGACTCGGAATGACCGAGCGGATCGATCGTCGCAAAGGGCGCCGTGGAGGTCAGCTCGGTATCGGGTGCGGTGACATAAACGTCGAGCGCCGGCAGCGACGGCGTCGCATGGGCGAACTGGAAATAGAGCGAGGCCAGCGGGCGCGGCCGGCGCGGGCCGACGACGGTGATCGCCTCGGGGGCGTCGAAGCTGCCGGCGAGGATGACTGCGGACAGGGCATCCTTCTCGACAGGCACGTCCACTGTGAGCAGCGTGCCGCCCACCTCGGCATTCGGCTCCAGATACTCCCCCGTCATCATCGCGGTGGAGCCTGCGCCGCTCAGCAGCGATTCGCCACCCTCGTTGGTCGAGATGCCGTAGGCGGTGTTGCGGCGGAACACGTAGTCGTCGAAGCTGACACGCACCACGGGGGCATCGGGGATCGCGTGCATCACCTTGAACCAGATGAAATCCACCCCGTCGCCGCCACAGGAGGCAATGCTGGAAAGCAGGACAACGGCGGCAAGCCGGGCGACTGGATGGCGCATGTTCACTCCGGGTTCGAAACTGGCGGCCCCGTCCGGGAGGCGGAGCCGGGAGCGCATTGTAACCGCGTGACCGTCGCGCCGTGGTCTGCCGGGCGGAATTCCGTGGCGGGCGACGGGTCGGCGCAGCGCCGCCCGATCCAGCTCAGCAGCGGCGCCCATTGCTCGATGTCGCGTCTCACCTGGTAGGGCTTGAACTCGTGGACGCCGAGTCCCTGCTGGGCCGCGTGGGCGTAGACCTGGCTGTCGCGCAGCACCGTCAGGCACGGGATTTCAAGCGTGTCGAGAAAGCGCATCAGGCGTGCCTGGGCGACGGTGCCGTGGCGGACGCGGTTGGCGATCACCGCGACGCGGCCCTGGCGGCGGTCTTCCTTGGCCACCAGCAACAGGTCGCGGATGAAACCCGCGGCGGCATGAATGTCGATGTCCGTCGCGCCGACGGGGATGATCACCGCGCGCGCCCCTCGGGTGTATTCCGTGATGTTTTGCGCGGGGACGGCGGCCGCGGTGTCCACGACGAGGTATTCGGTGCCGGGCGGAGTGCGCAGCTGCCAGCTGCGTGTCATGTGCTGGTTGAGCCGGAAGGCGGCGATGCCGTGGATCGCCGGGCGCGTGTCCGGCCGATTCGCCAGCCACCGGGTCGAGCAGCCTTGCGGGTCATAGTCCATCAGCGCAGTCGGGCCCCGATGCACGGCGCACCATGCGGCCAGGTTAGTCGCCACGGTCGTCTTGCCCGAACCGCCTTTGGGGTTCAGGATGACGAGGCGCCGGGGAACGCCCGGAAGATTTTCCGGGAGCATGCGTGGGCGCCGCTCAGCCGCCGGCCACGGCCGGGATGATGGCCATCACGTCGCCGGGGGCAAGCGGGGTGCGCAGGCCGTCGAGGCGTCGCACGTTACGTTCCCCGACGAACACGTTGACGTACGGCCGCAGCTCGCCTTCCGGCGTCAGGATTCGGGACAGTAGCGCCGGGCGCTCCTCGCCCAGGTTCGCGAGGGCCTCGCCGACCGTGGCCGCGGGAACGTCCAGCTCGCTGGCGCCGTCCGCGAATGGCCGCAGCGGCGCCGGGATCTGCACGGTTATCTGGTTCACTCCTTCTCCCGTGATTCCGACGTGCCTATCCTCGCCGAGGCGAGGACGGGCGCGCAAGCGAGGAGCGCCGCAAGCCTGGATCAATGCTCGATGCGCACGGCCTTGACGGAAAGGATGCGAGGCAGGAATCCGGCGACCATCTCCCAGTTTCGCGCACCGTTAAGGCTGGCGAACAGATGGCCGCCCGAGGTACCGAAGAATACGCCGCCGGCGGCGTCGGTATCGAGTGCTTCGCGCAGCACCGTGATCCAGGCGTTCGCCGACGGCAGGCCGTCGCTCATGGACTGCCAGCTGCCGCCGGCGTCCCGACTTCGGTATACCCGCAGCCGGCCGTCCACGACGGCGCGCATGTGCGCGTCCGACTCGGGAACCTGGAACAACGCATCCGGATCACGCGGGTCCGCCGCGATGGCGTAGCCGAAGTTGCCGGGCAGGCCGGCCGTGATCTCGATCCAGCTGCGCCCCCCGTCGTCGCTTCGCCATGTGCCGTGGTAGCACTGCCGGTAAAGCCGGTCCGGATTGGCGGGATGCATCACGAGGCGATGCACGTTATGGCCGCTTTCGGGATAGGGCGTCGGCAGGTTCTCGGCCCTCACGCCCTTGTTGGCCGGAACCCAGCTCACCCCCGCGTCCTCGCTGCGGTACACGCCGCCGGCGGACACGGCCACCCACAATCGTTGTGGATCGGTTGGATCGACGCAGATCGAGTGCAGGGAAAAGCCGCCCTGGGCCGGCTCCCAGGTGTCTCGCGTCGGGTGCTCGTTCAGCGCCGCCACGGGATGCCAGCTCGCAGCCCGATCGTCGCTGAAAAACAGGCCGGCCGGGTCGATGCCCGCGTAGAGCCTGCCGCCCGGCGCGGCGGCGAGGTACCAGATTGCCTCAAGGGCCGTCTGATGCAAGCCGGGCGCATGCTGAGGTGCGGTGGCCAGCGAGTCCCAGCTTCGGCCCCCATTCTCGCTGCGATAGACGTGTGCGCCCCAGATCTTGTGACGCGCGGCCGCGTAAATCACACCCGGCTCGTCGGATGGCGCGCAGGTGTGGATGACCTCGTAGCCGGCGATATGCGGGCCATCGATATGCCATCCTTCAGCCGCGGGTGTCGCGATGAACAGACCCTTCTGCGTGCCGACCACCAGGGCCAGCCCGTCTGCGCCGCTCACGTCTCCAGCAGCCTCGGCATCAGCTCCACCAGGTTGCACGGCCGCGTGCGCCGGTCCAGTTGCGCCTCGATGATTTCGTCCCAGCCGGTGGCGCAGGCGCCCGAGGAGCCGGGCAGGCAGAAGATGTAGGTGCCGTTGGCGACGCCCGCGACGGCGCGCGATTGGATGGTGGAGGTCTTGATCTGCTGCCAGGAGATCATGCGGAAGATCTCGCCAAAACCGTCGAGCACCTTGTCGAGCA
>CAYTXS010000227.1:0-4009 GCA_964441585.1 uncultured Thioalkalivibrio sp. | reverse complement strand
TCTGCGTCCGTATAAATGTCGGCTTTCGCGCGCCGCAAGTCCAGTTTACGCTGCATGATGGCCCCGACACGATTGCGGAATGACGCATGGCGAAGACATCCATCGGGAAACTTCTTCCGGTGACGCGCGCGGCACCGGCGGGCATCCTGTTGGCATTCGGTCTGCTGGGGTTGCTCGCGGGCTGCGGCGAGCCGCCGGCCGGGGACCCGGAGACCGAGATCCGCACGCTGGTGAATACCGCCGAGACGGCGGCCCAGGACGGCGACTTCGATACGCTCGCGGAGCTCGTGGCGAAAGACTATGCGGATCGCGCCGGGCGCGATCGCCGCGAACTGCTGCTCATGACGCGCGGGATGCTGTTGCGCTATGCCCGCCTGGAGCTGGTGGTGCGCGTGGACGAAGTGCAGGTATTGTCGCCGCAACTGGCGCGCGTCCGCCTTGCCGTGATCGCCGCCGGAGCGGGCGCCGCAGGACTGTCGGCCGACACCTTTCCGCTGGCGCTGTCGCTGCGCAACGAAGGCGCGGGCTGGCAGGTCACGCGGGCCGAATGGGGCCGGCAATTGGACGATGGTATTTGACGCCGGGCGTCCGGTCTGTTTTATATTCTGTGTTGCACCGCGCATAAAACCCGCGGATGGCATAAGCGAGACAATAAAAACAACTACTTGCCAGCCCCGTCCCGAATCCCGGGCCGGATTTTCATCACCCAGGGCAGCCCGTTTGGGGTCGGCCAGCCGCCGGAGGAAATCTTGACCGTGTCTGCCGAGCAAGGCCTCTACCGGCCCTCTTTCGAACGTGACAGCTGCGGGTTCGGCCTGATCGCGAGCCTCGCGGGTCGCGACAGCCACTGGCTGGTCGCGACCGCCGTGGCGGCACTCGGGCGGCTGACTCACCGGGGCGCGGTCGCGGCCGACGGCAAGACCGGCGACGGCTGCGGCCTGCTCGTATCCGCCCCGGAGAGTTTCCTGCGCGCCGTGGCGGCTGAAGCGGGCATCACGCCCGGCGCTCATTTCGCCGCGGGCATGGTGTTCATGGATCACGATCCCGCCCGGGCGGCGGCCGTCAGGAACACCCTGCGCGCGTGTGTCGCGGCGGAGGGACTGCGGTTCGATGGCTGGCGCACCGTGCCGGTCGATCCCGAAGCATGCGGCGCACAGGCGCTCAAGACGCTGCCGCTGATCCAGCAGCTTTTCGTCACCGCGCCCGACGGCATGCCACCGGACAATTTCCGCCGCCGGCTGTTCGTCGCGAGGCGACGCGCTGAAAAGAAGCTCGAAGGCAGCGACCCGGTGTTCTACATCGCTAGCCTGTCGGCGGACACCGTGTCCTACAAGGCGATGGTGATGCCGGAGCAGCTGCCCCGCTTCTATCCCGACCTGGCGGACAAACGCCTGGCAGCACGCGTCTGTGTGTTCCACCAGCGTTTCTCCACCAATACGCTGCCGCAATGGCGCCTCGCGCAGCCGTTCCGCTTCCTGGCGCACAACGGTGAAATCAACACCATCCAGGGCAATCGCAACTGGGCGATCGCGCGTGCGTCCAAGTTTCGCTCCCAGCCCCTGCCGGAACTGCAGGAACTCGCACCGCTCGTATCGCTCAGCGGTTCGGACTCGTCCAGCCTGGACAACATGCTCGAGGTCCTGGTGGCCGGCGGCATGGACATGATGCAGGCCGCCCGGCTGCTGATCCCGCCGGCCTGGCATGCCGTGGACGATATCGAAGCCGACGTACGCGCCTTCTACGAGTATTACGGCATGCATCTCGAGCCGTGGGACGGCCCGGCCGGGATCGTGATGACCGACGGCCGCAATGCAGGCTGTATTCTCGACCGCAACGGCCTGCGTCCCGCGCGCTGGGTGGTCACCGACGACGATCATTTGACCATCGCGTCGGAAATCGGTGTGTGGGACTACCGTCCGGAGCAGGTCGTCGCCAAGGGGCGACTGGGACCCGGGGAGATGATCGTCGCCGATACCGGCACCGGGAAGCTGATGGAGTGGCGCGAGATCGACGAGACGCTGGCGAGCCGGGCGCCATTCAAGGAGTGGTTGCGCCAGGGCGTGCGCTATCTCGAGACTTCGCTGGTGGATCCGCAGCTGCTGGCCGAGCCGATGAACCGCGATGAGCTGCAGCGTTACGAGAAAATGTTCGGCATCACGCGCGAAGAGCGCGAGGAAGTCCTGCGCCCGCTGTGTGAAAGCGAAGCCGAGGCGGTCGGTTCGATGGGCGACGACACGCCTCTGCCGTTCATGTCGCGGCGCATCCGCTCGCTGTACGACTACTTCCGCCAGCAGTTCGCCCAGGTCACGAATCCGCCCATCGACTCGCTCCGCGAGCGGGTCGTCATGTCCCTGGAGACGCAGATCGGGCGTGAACAGAACCTGTTCGAACCGCGGCCGGAATACGCGCGGCGTATCGTCATCAACTCGCCCGTGCTTTCACAGCGCAAGTTCCGCCAGTTGCTCGCCGACCAGGAGGACCAGGGCGGGTTCGCCCTGCTCGACCTGAACCGGCCCGAGACGGAAGCCCTGCAGGACGGCCTGGACACGCTGTGCGCCGAAGCGGAGGCTGCGGTGCGCAGTGGCCAGCTAATAGTCGTGATCACCGACCGCGAACTGCGTCCCGGCGCGGTGCCGATTCACGCCTTGCTGGCGGTGGGCGCGGTCCACCATCACCTCGTGCGCGCCGGCCTGCGCTGCGACTGCAACCTGCTCGTGGAGACGGGCACCGTGCGCGATCCCCACCAGTTCGCCTGCCTGATCGGCTACGGCGCCACGGCGATCTATCCCTACCTGGCCTACGAATGCCTCAACGATCTCGCCCGCAGCGGCCGGCTCAAGCGGGTCGGCGAAAGCGGCCGGCAACTCGGGCGCAGCTATCGGCGCGGGATCCGCAAGGGCCTGTTCAAGATCATGTCCAAGATGGGCATCTCGACGATCGCGAGCTATCGCGGCGCGGCACTGTTCGAGATCGTCGGCCTGCACGACAACGTCGTCGCACGATGTTTCCCGGGCAGCGTCTCGCGCATCCAGGGGGCTGATTTCACGGACCTGAAGTCGGATGCGATGACGCTTGCGCAACGAGCTTTCAATCCGCGTTTCGACATCGAACAGGGTGGCCTGCTGCGCTACGTGCACGACGGCGAGTACCACGCTTACAACCCGGATGTCATCGCCACGCTGCAGGCCGCGGTGCAGAGCGGCGACTACGAGGTGTACCAGGAATACGCGCAGCTGGTGAACGAGCGTCCCGCCATGGTCATCCGCGACCTGTTCGACATCAAGCCGCTCGGTCCGCCGGTGCCTCTCGAGGAAGTCGAGCCGGCCGAGGCCTTGTTCCGGCGCTTCGATTCCGCGGGCATGAGCCTCGGCGCACTGTCGCCGGAGGCCCACGAGGCGCTCGCCATCGCGATGAACCGGCTCGGCGGGCGGTCGAATTCCGGCGAGGGCGGCGAGGACCAGGTCCGCTACGGCACCGAGAAAGTTTCGAAGATCAAGCAGGTCGCGTCGGGTCGCTTCGGCGTCACCGCGGCCTATCTCGTGAATGCCGAGGTGCTGCAGATCAAGATCGCGCAGGGCGCCAAGCCCGGCGAGGGCGGCCAGCTGCCCGGCCACAAGGTCAACGAGATGATCGCGAAGCTGCGCTACGCGCTGCCCGGCGTCGGGCTGATCTCGCCGCCGCCGCACCACGACATCTATTCGATCGAGGACCTCGCGCAGCTGATTTTCGACCTCAAGCAGGTCAATCCTCAGGCGCTGGTGTCCGTGAAGCTGGTGGCGCAGGCGGGTGTGGGCACGGTGGCGGCCGGCGTGACCAAGGCCTACGCCGACTTGATCACCATCTCCGGCTACGACGGCGGCACCGGCGCGAGTCCGCTGACCTCAACGAAATACGCGGGTTCGCCGTGGGAGCTCGGCCTGGCCGAGACGCACCAGGTGCTCGTGCAGAACGACCTGCGCCACCGCGTGAGGCTGCAGACCGACGGGGGGCTCAAGACCGGCCTGGACGT
>CAYTXS010000226.1:0-4013 GCA_964441585.1 uncultured Thioalkalivibrio sp. | reverse complement strand
ACCAGAACCGGCTGTTCTCGCTGGTGCACGAGCGGCGCATCCAGGGCATCGCGCTCAAAGAGTTGCGTTACCGCTGGGCGGCCATGAACCCCTGCACGGCGGACCAGGGCGGCGACGAGGCCTACCTCGGCTCGGAGGCGCTCGACCCAGCGCTCGCCGATCGCTTCGGCATCATCGTGGACGTTGGCGACTGGGACGCGCTCAGCGACGCGGACCGGCGGCGCGTGGTGGATCCGGCCGGCGAGGGCGCGCTCACTGACGACGGTGGGGCGTTGGGCCGCCAGCTCGCACGCTGGACGGCCGAGTTCGAACGTGAGCTCCGGGCTTGCCCGCCCGAGATCCTGGATTACGCGACTGCCGCGGTGACGGCGCTGCGCGACGGCGGCATCCGCGTCTCGCCGCGCCGGGCGCGGCTGCTGGCCCGCTCGCTGCTCGCCGCCACTATCGTTGAGGCGCATGTGAGCGACGAGTTGTTCCTGTCGATCCTGCGCTGCAGCCTGCCGCACCGGGCCTGGGGCGAGCAGCCGGAGGAAGAGAAGGTGCGCGCTGCCCACCGGCTGGCGTGGGACCTCGCGATGCTGGAAGGCACCGACAAGTGGGTGCACCAGTTCCACCTGGAGCGGGCGCTGGACCGCAAGGCTGCGCTGCTGCTCGAGTCCTGCCCGACACGCGACGCGGGCACGCTGGCGATCGAGCAGTTCGTGTCGCTCGCATCGAAGGAGCGGACCGCGGCTTTCGCGTTGGCAGCGTTCCCGGCCGCGGCAGCCGGCAAGTTGCCGATCGGCGCCGAGGCCGTGAATGATCTCGGTCGCCTGGCGGCCGAGCTGCTCACCGTGGACGGCGAGATTTCGTGGCAGGAACGCCTGTCGGAGAGCGACACCAACCACCCGGATTTCCCCGTGGTGTCGAAGTTGCTCGGCCAACTCGAGGGCCCCCGACAGGAGCGCGCGCGACAGCTGCTGTATTGGTGCCTGGTCAATCGTTGCGTGCCGCGCAAGCCGGCCGTGCTCGAAGCCGAGTTCAATGCCTGCGTGACCGTCTTCGCCGAGCGTGTGTACCGTGCGGAGCGGGCGGCATGAACTGGCGCGCCTTGCTCTACATGTTGCACCCCGGGACCGATGGGCGGCCGCCGCCGGGGGTCTTCTTCAACAGCGGGGGGCCGCGTAGCCGCACCCGCAGTGAGCGCCTGCGCGCTACGATCCTCGGCGCCTCGGACGGCTGTATCCGCTCGCCACAGGTGCGGCGGCTCGGCCTGGCCTTCGGCGACGCAGACCCGGTCGATACCGCGTGGCGGCTGCTTGCCGCCGAGGGCCTCCACGACCCGGAGGACCTGCGGCGGCTATTCGCGCTGCCGCCGGAGCCGCTGCTCTGCCGCGCCGTTCCGGAGCTGCGACCGGGCCCGATCAGCCGGCGGTCGCGGCGCAAGGTGCTCGAGGACCTGCTGTGGCTCGGGCTGTGCACGCCATGGATGTTCGACCCGTCGCGGCCGGTGCTGTGGACGCGCGCGAGTCTTACGCGCCGTCTCGAGGTGTTCGAGGGCCGGGGGTTCTACGCATGACACCGCAACGCTTCCGCGCCATCTGCGCCGAGCTCGCCGACGAGAACCCCTTCGCGGTGCGCGCCGTGCTCAAGGTGCTGCGCACCGAGTTCACCACCACCGTGCCGACGCTGGCGGTGACGCTGGAGAAGCGGCCGCGGCTGCTGGTGAACCTGGAGTTCGTGGCCGAGCACTGTCTCACCGACGCCCACGTCAAGGCGGTTATCTGCCACGAGTTCCTGCACGTCGTGCTGCGCCACACCGAGCGCTTCGAGCGGCTCGAGCCGGCGGAGCACCTCGCGTTGGACGCGGTCATAAACGCCATCATCCACCGCCACCTCGGCCCCGACTACAGCTCGATGATGTCGCGCTACTACGCTGGCGCCAAGGGTGTGCAACGACTGCTGCGGCGGAGCACGCCCGAGGATTACTTCCACCGCGATAAGAGGCTGTTCCGCAACCGCCCGGACCCGGTGATGGCGGCCTGGCGCGGCCTGTATTGGGGCGAGCTTGTCGCCGACGATATCGCGGACCTGGCCAGGGACCTGGAGAGCAGCGACCCCCACATGGCTGCGCGGCTGATCGGCGGGCACCAGGACGTGCGCGGCTCGCTCGACGCCGCCCAACCGTTGCCGCCGGCGCTGCAGAAAGCGATCCAGCGCGTGCTCAAGGCGATGAACGGGGACGGCATCTGGCGCTCGCCGCGGGGGCGCGGCGTGGGCGCCGAGGCTTACCGGGCCGCGGTAGCCGAGGATGATGCCGATCTTCAGCGTTGGCGGCGCGAGACTTTCGCGGTGCTGAAGCGGCACCTGCTGCCGGACCCGCGCGCCGCGCGAACCGAAAGCCAACCCTACGACTACGGTTTGCCGGTGCTGTCCTGCGGCGATCGCCGCGCAGCGTTGCGGGCGCAGTGGAGCCCGTTGCTGCCCGAGGCGCTGTGGCGCGCCGAGCGGCCCGGCCGGCCGGCGTCGGCCCAGGTCTACCTCGACGTCAGCGGCTCAATGAATGCCGAGATGCCGCTGATCGTGGCCCTGCTGGCGCGGCTGTCGCGGCACGTGCGCCGACCGTTCTGGGCATTCAGCGACGAGGTCACGCCGGCGCGGATCGAGGGCGGGAAGCTGCTCGCAGACACCACCGGCGGCACCAGCATGACCTGCGTGCTGGAGCATCTCGCCAAGACGCGGCCGGCGGCCGCCGTGGTCGTCACCGACGGCTACATCGAGCGGCTCGAGCCGCACGAGATCCAGTTGGCCCGCGGCACGCGGCTGCATGCCGTCGTGACGCGCACCGGCGACCCGTCGCTGCTGCGCGAGGCCGGCATTCCCTACACCCAGTTGTCGAGGATCCCCGCATGATCAGGATGAGCGAGGCCGTGTTGCCCGGCCACCCGGACAAGTTCTGCGACGCCGTGGCCGACGCGATCGTCGCCGAGTGCTACCGCGTCGATGAACGCGCCTACTGCCAGGTCGAGGTGTCTACCTGGTGCGACGAGGTTTGGGTGAATGGCGGCATCGCGACGCGCCAGCCGCTGGCGCGGTCGATCGAAGAGATCGTGCGCGACGTCGGAAGGGAGGTCGGCTACGTCGAGCCGAATCCCCTGGTGATCGACGCCTGCGGGGTCCGCGACTCGGTGTGCCAGGAGCTGCGCGACCCGCGCGAGTGGACCGATCACGTCAATGACCAATGCATCTCGATCGGGTGGGCTGGGTATGACGAGAAGGTATCGTTCCTGCCGCCGGAGCATTTCCTCGTGCACTGGCTCCGGCGCGCACTGTGGGCATCGATCAAGGGCGGACGGTTGCAGGGACAGGGGCCGGACGGGAAGTTATTGGTACGGGTGCGCGAGAACGACGGCGACTGGCAGCTGGAGCATTTGTTGGTGACGGTGCAGCAGCAGGCGGATACGGGGTTTGTCGAGTTTGTTGGATTGCTGGTGGGCGAGCTCGAGGCAGCCTACGCGAAGCTGCAGCGGCATGACCGGCGATGGCGGGCGCGCTGGGAGGACATCGAGTTGATGGTCAATCCCAACGGGCCGCTGTTGAACGGCGGCAGTCACGGGGACAACGGGCAGACCGGACGGAAGCTGGTGATGGATTACTACGGTCCACGCGTGCCGATCGGCGGCGGTGCGCTGTGCGGGAAAGACTTCGCCCATATCGATCGGGCCGCGGCGATGGCGGCGCGGGAGGCGGCTGTCGAGGCGGTGAAGGGCGGGGCGAGGGAGTGCAAGGTGATGTTGGCTTATGCGCCGAATTTGGATTTGCCGTTGGAGGTGCAGGTCGAGGCGAGGGGCGGAGGCCGGGCGCCGCGGTTTGAGCGGGAGCGGTTTGCACAGTCGCGGCTGGCGCGCGTCTCCGCGGAGACGCGGGGTGGCCGGCAGTTGCAGGTTGGGGAGAGCGGGTGACTGCTCAGACCTCAATCCCCAGGCTCATCCCCTGAGCCCGCCATGCGGCATCCTGCCTGTCCAACCAGGAGA
>CAYTXS010000225.1:0-4017 GCA_964441585.1 uncultured Thioalkalivibrio sp. | reverse complement strand
TTCCAGATGTTCAGCGACATGCTCGACCGGGTGAAGCGCGACGTCATCAGCATCGTGTCGCGGGTGCAGATCCGCAGCCAGGAAGAAGTGGACGCCATCGAGCGCCAGCGTCGCGAGGCGGCCGCGATGAAGCTGCAACTGCAGCATGCCGAAGCGCAGTCCGTCACCGGCGGTGGCCCCGCCCCTGGTCCCGGTCCCGTCGCGCAGGGCGCCCGCCAGCCGGCGGCCGCCGCCGAGGCGCCCGAACCCTTCGTCCGCCCGGAGCGCAAGGTGGGCCGCAACGAGCCGTGCCCCTGCGGTTCGGGCAAGAAGTACAAGCACTGCCACGGGCAGCTGAACTGAGCCCCGCGCGACCGCGCATCCACGTGATGGCCGCCGTCCTGACCAGGGCGGACGGCCGCGTGCTCATCGCCCAGCGCCCGGCCGGCAAGCCTATGGCCGGCGCCTGGGAGTTTCCCGGCGGCAAGCTCGATCCGGGCGAGGACCGCTTTGCCGGGCTCGCGCGCGAGCTCGAGGAGGAGCTCGGCGTGCGGCTCGAGGCCGCGCGTCCCCTGATCCGCTACGTGCATAGTTACCCGGAGCGGGACGTCGATCTCGATACCTGGCAGGTGACGCGCTGGCACGGCGAGCCGCAGGGCCTCGAGGGCCAGGCACTGGAGTGGAGCGCGCCCGACACGCTGGCCGCAGCGGGCCTGCTGCCGGCGGACGCGGCGATCGTCTCGGCCCTGCGCCTGCCCAGTCTGCTGTCCGTCACGCCCCCGGACGCGCCCGACGGCGAGGCGGCGTTTCTCGACGCACTCGAGGCGGCGGCGGACAGCACGCCGCTGATCTGCCTGCGTCGCCCGGACCTGGAGCCCGCGGCCCTGCTCGAACTGGCGGCCGGGGCCGCGTGCCGGATCGAGGACACGGGAGCCCGATTGCTGCTGCACGGCGAGCCGGCGGAGCTGGCGCCGCTGTTGCTGGAGCCACCGGTGGCACTGCGCGCGCGCCTGAGCGACGCGATCGCGGGCTTGCACGTGCCGGCGCGTAGCCTGGCCGGCCTGTCCGCGCGCCCTGTGCCGGGTTCGTTGTGGTTCGGCGCCTCCTGCCACGACGCAGCGGAGCTGAAAGCGGCTCGGGCTGCGGGGGCCGATTACGCGTTCCTGGGGCCCGTGCGGCCGACGGCCAGCCATCCCGGTGCGGTCGGACTCGGCTGGCCGGCGTTTACGGCCGCCGTGGAGTCGCTGGCAATGTCGGTCTACGCGATCGGGGGGCTAGGCCCGCAGGACCTCGACGAGGCCTGTCAGGCCGGCGCGCAGGGTGTGGCGGCGATCCGGGGCCTGTGGCCCGGGGTCCGTCAGTCGCGTTGACGATCGTCGGGCAGGCCGTGCTCGCCCTCGATGTCGCCGCCGCCGTCCCCATGGGCGTCGCCGGGGATGGCGTGCTCCTCGCTGAACCACTGGCCCAGGTCGATGAGCCGGCAGCGCTCGCTGCAGAAGGGCCGCCAGCGTGCGGCCGGCGACCAGATCACACGCTTGCCGCAATGCGGGCAGGAGACTTCGTGCATGACGCAGCTCAGCAGCAGGTCAGGTCGAAGCTGACGTTCTCGGTGACCTGCACGGGCCGCTGCTCCGGTCCCGACCAGGTCAGGAAACGCACCGTGACGCGGTGCTGGCCGCCGCTGATCTCCGGGTAACAGCCCGTGCCGGCGGGCAGCGTGATGCGCACCAGCTGGCAGCCCATCGAGCGGTCGATCTGGTGCTGGAACATGCCGCCCGGGGCCGTCTCGGGACGGCCCGGGGAGGATTCGCGCGTCAGCCACAGCAGCTGCCCGATGGCGTCGCACAGCGGCTTGAGATGACGGAACCAGGCCTGGAAGTCGTCGTAACGCTGCGACTCGGGGAGATTCAGCCAGTGCTTGAAGTCCGGCAGGTCGAATTCGCAGGTGCCGCCGGGAATCGCGCTACGATGGCGGATCGAGGCGAGGAACTCGGAATCCTTGAGCGGCTGGGTGTAGTTGGCACCGCAGGTGCCGAGCTGTGCGCGCAGCTGCGAGATGCGCTCGAGCAGCGCGTCCAGCCGGCTGCGATCCACGCCGGGTCGGCTGGCAAATCCGGTGAGCAGGGTGGCGTGACGCTCGAGGTCTTTCAGCGCCTCGCCGCGCACGTCGCCGCGGCTGACGATCGCGAGAATCTCAATGAGACTGCCCATGGCCGCGCGGCTCGCCCAGGCGGAGGGCTGGCGCGCATGATGCTGGGCCTGGCGCGCAAGAAACTCGATGCGCAGGAAGGTACGCATCCGCTCGGTGAGCGGCTGTTCATAGACGATCGTGTCCCGGGCGGGCTGTGAGGCCGGGGCATTCGCCGTGCCTTGGTTCATCGCGCGATTCTGTACGATGCTGCGTGGCACCGCAAACCCGGCCCTGCTTCAGGGCAGGCGCAGCCCCGGGCGATCGCGCTCGCCACCCGCTGCCATCTCGCGATACAGCGCATCCAGCGTGTCCACGGCGCCGGCAAGATGTTCCGGGGGGCCGTCGTTGACGATGACGTCGTCGGCCACGGCGAGGCGCTGTTCGCGCGACGCCTGGCTGGCGAGAATCGCCCGCGCGAGGGCCTCGTCGCCGCCGTCGCGCGCCAGCAGGCGCTGCAACTGGGTCTCCGCAGGGCAATCGACCACGAGCACGCGGTCGGGCCATTCCGCCAGCGCCAGCTCCACCAGCAGGGGCGCGACGATGACCTGGTAAGGGCCTCCGGCGGACTCGGCATGTGCGAGGGCGGCCTCGAGAATGCGCGGATGCAGCAGGGCCTCGAGCTGCTTGCGCGCCGGCGGGTCATGAAACACCCGCGCGCGTAGCCGTGCCCGGTCCAGCGCGCCATTCGTGTCGAGCACCTCCGAACCGAAGGCCGCGACGATGTCCGCGAGCCCGGGTTGTCCCGGCGCGACGACCTCCCGTGCTACCTGGTCGAGATCGATGACGGGAACGCCGTGCGCGGCGAACAGCCGGGTGACGGTGGACTTGCCGCTGGCGATGCCGCCCGTCAGGCCGATGCGGATGTGCCGGTCCCGGAACTCGGGCGTGCGCAGCACCTCAGCCGGCTCCGGCATAGCTCAGCCACGCTCCGGTCAGGGCCGGGCCCCAGATCATGGCGATCCAGCCGGCGGCGGCGAGGTAAGGCCCGAACGGGATCGGCACCTGGCGATCACGCCCCAGCAGCAGGATCATGGCGATGCCGATCACCGCGCCGACCAGCGCCGAGAGCAGGATGATCAGCGGGAGCATCTGCCAACCCAGCCAGGCACCCAGCGCCGCGAGCAGCTTGAAGTCGCCGTAGCCCATGCCTTCGCGGCCGGTGGCGAGCTTGAAACCCTGGTAGACCAGCCACAGACTCAGGTAGCCGGCGACCGCGCCGATCAGCGCATCCTCGACGGCGACGAAGGCCTGCTCGCCGGCGAAAAGATTGAACAGCAGGCCGGCCCACAACAGCGGCAGGGTGATGCTGTCCGGCAGCAGTTGCTCGTCGATGTCGATGAAGGTGAGCGCGATCAGCGTGCCGGTCAGGCCGATGCCCGCCAGCGCCGTCCACGGCCAGGGCAACAGCCAGGCCGTCGCGGCGAACATGAGTCCCGTCAACAGTTCCACCGCGGGGTAGCGTGGCGAGATTCTCTGCTGGCAGCCGGCGCAGCGGCCGCGGAGCGCCAGCCAGCTGAACACGGGGACGTTCTCGATCGCGCGGATCGGGCGGTGGCAGCCCGGGCAGCGGGAGCGCGGCGCGACGAGGTCGAAACGGCCGTCGGGGAGGTCCGGCGCCGGCTGCGCCATCTCCTCGGCGCACTGCGCGCGCCACTCGGCCCGCATCATGATCGGCAGGCGGTGGACCACGACGTTGAGAAAGCTGCCCACCAGCAGGCCGAACAGCAGGGCGATCCCGGCAAGCACGGCGGGCGGCAGGGTCGCGAGTGACTCCACGTCGGCGACGGCCTTCGCGGCGCCGGCGCTAGACGACCGCGCCGAGCTTGAAGATCGGCAGGTACATGGCG
>CAYTXS010000224.1:0-4021 GCA_964441585.1 uncultured Thioalkalivibrio sp. | reverse complement strand
TACGGCCTGGCTGATACGTTGATGGACCTGCGGCGGAGGGCCGGGGCCAAGGTTTGATCACTTATGCACCGGGAGCGATCCCGGGTGACCAAGAGGACGAGGAAGATGGAAGTCATTCTGCTGGACAAGGTCGAGAACCTCGGTGGCATCGGCGACAAGGTGAAGGTGAAGCCGGGTTACGCCCGCAATTACCTGTTGCCGCAGGGCAAGGCGACGCGTGCGACCGCCGAGAACATTGCCGAGTTCGAGGCGCGCCGCGCGGAACTCGAGGCGAAGGCGGCTGCGGTCATTGCCGAGGCGACGGCGCGCGGCGAGAAGATCAACGGGCTTCGGCTGGTGCTTCCGGCGAAGGCCGGCTCCGAGGGCAAGCTGTTCGGTTCGATCGGTCCTGCGGACATCGCCGAGGCGGCCGAGGCCGCGGGGGTGGTCATCGAGCGCAGCGAATTGCGCCTTGCCGAGGGTCCCCTGCGGGCGATCGGTGAGCACGAGGTCGAGGTCCACCTGCATGCCGAGGTCTCGGCATCCATCACGGTGGTCGTAGAAGCCGAAGAATGAGCACGGCGGCTGCGCGGCGGTGAGCCGCGCGGCCGTTCTGCTGTGCTAAGGTGACGGACATCCCGCGTCCCGCCAGGTAAGACTGCATTGGCCGGTATTCCAGAATCCGTCTTTCCGGCACGCAGCCCGGATTCGCTGCGTGTGCCGCCTCATTCGGTAGAGGCGGAGCAGTCCGTGCTGGGCGGGTTGATGCTCGACAACAGCGCCTGGGACACCATCGCCGACGCCGTGTCGGCCAGCGATTTCTACCGGCGCGACCACCGCCTGATTTTCAATGCCATCGGCCAGCTCGCCGAGAGCAGTGAGCCGTCGGATGCGGTCACGGTCTCCGAACTGCTCGATCGTGGCGGGGATCTCGAGCATGCGGGCGGCCTGGCCTACCTCGGACAGCTGTCCCGGGACACCCCGAGCGCTGCCAACATTCGCGCCTATGCAGCCATCGTGCGCGAGCGCGCGATGTTGCGCGAACTCATTCGCATCGGCGGGGAGATCGCCTCCAGCGCCTACCAGCCGGAGGGTCGGGATGCCTCGCAGCTGGTAGACGAGGCGGAGCGCCAGGTCTTCGAGATCGCGGAGCAGGGCAAGAGGCGAGGCTCGGGCTTCCAGCCGCTCAAGCGCATCCTCGGCAAGACCATCGACCGGCTCGACGAGTTGCAGAAGAACGACGGCGACGTCACGGGCCTCGGGACCGGTTTCAAGGATTTCGACACCATGACCGCCGGGCTCCACCCGGGCGACCTGGTGATCGTCGCCGGGCGTCCCTCGATGGGCAAGACCAGCTTCGCTATGAACATCGCCGAGCACGCCGCCATCGGCATGAATGCCTCGGTCGCGATCTTCAGCATGGAGATGTCCGCCGAGCAGCTGTCGTTTCGCATGATCTCGTCGCTGGGTCGCGTCAACCAGTCGAACCTGCGGCGCGGGCGTTTCTCGGACGAGGACTGGAGCCGTATCAATTCGGCGGTTTCGGTGATGTCCAAGGCGCGGGTGTTCATCGATGACACGCCCGCCCTGAATCCGACGGAGCTCCGCGCCCGCTCGCGGCGCCTCAAGCGTGAGCACGGTCTCGACCTGATCGTGGTGGACTACCTGCAGCTCATGCAGGTCCACGGCAGCGCCGAGAATCGCGCCACCGAGATTTCCGAGATCTCGCGTTCGCTCAAGGCGCTGGCGCGCGAACTCGAAGTGCCTGTGATCACCCTGTCGCAGCTCAACCGCAGCGTGGAGCAGCGCACCGACAAGCGCCCGGTGATGTCGGACCTGCGCGAATCCGGCGCCATCGAACAGGATGCCGACCTGATCGCCTTTATTTTCCGCGAGGAAGTCTACAACAAGGATTCCCCGCGCAAGGGCATCGCGGACATCATCATCTCGAAACAGCGCAACGGCCCGATCGGCGATGTGCAGCTCACCTTCCTCGGCGAGTACACGAAGTTCGAGAATTTCATGCCTGATGCCTACGGCAGCGGCCCTTTCGGGTGACGGCCGCATGATGCGGGCGCCTCAGGCACTCGTCGACAGCGGGGCCCTGAAATCCAACCTCGCGGCGGTGCGACGGCAGGCGCCCGGCGCGCGCGTCATGGCGGTCGTCAAGGCCAATGCCTACGGCCACGGCCTGGTCGGCGTCGGACGCGCACTGGCGGATGCGGACGCGTTCGCAGTCGCGCGCATCGAGGAGGCCGTGGCCCTGCGCGAGGCCGGCCTCGGCAACAGGATCGTGCTTCTCGAAGGGGTGTTCGAGCCGGGCCAGTTGCCCCTGGCGTCCTCACTCGGTCTCGACGTGGTTATTCACTCGCGCGAGCAGCTGGAGATGCTCGAGGCCGCGGCACTGCCTCGTGCCGTGGATACGTGGCTGAAGATCGATACCGGCATGAACCGGCTCGGTATTCGCCCGGAAGATGTCGCGGAAATCACGCAACGCCTGGCGGGCAGTCCGGGAGTGACGGGCCCGCCACGGTTGATGACCCACCTGGCTTGCGCGGACGAGCGTGATGCCGGGACGACAGACCGGCAGCTACAGCGCTTCACCGCGGCTGTGAGCGGACAGCCCGGCGAGCGGAGCATGGCCAACTCAGCCGGATTGTTATGGCGGCCGGACAGTCATGCGGACTGGGTGCGCCCGGGGATCATGTTGTATGGCGTCTCGCCCTTCGCCGGCGAGACGGGCGCCGGACTGGGCTTGCGCCCGGCCATGCAGTTGCTCAGCAGGGTCATTGCCGTGCGACACGTACGGCGCGGCGAGCGGGTCGGCTATGGCGGCACCTGGACGGCCGAAGCAGACAGCCGGGTGGCGATCGCCGCCATCGGTTACGGCGACGGCTATCCACGCAGCCTCCCGAGCGGCACGCCAGTCATGGTTCGCGACCGCCGCGCGCCGCTCGCGGGACGCGTGTCGATGGACATGATCGCCGTGGACGTGACCGGGTTGCCCGAAGTGAGCATCGGCGATGCGGTCGTCCTGTGGGGCGCAAGGCTCCCGGTCGAAGAGTTGGCCAGCCTGGCCGGCACGATTCCCTACGAACTGTTGTGCGGCGTCACCCAGCGGGTGGGTGTCACCAACGTCTGAGCCCCGCTCAGTTCGTGAAAAACCCCATCTTCACGCCGGCAATCTCGATGACGTCGTTGTCGTTGAGGCGGCGCGCACCCGCCCCGACAGCCTCGCCGTTCACCATCGGCGGGTTGCCCGCCTTGCCGCGGTCCACGGTCACCATGGAGTAGTTTTCTCCGCGGCGGGTGATCGCGATCACCTGGATGCCGGGGCGCCCGAGCGTGGTGAGCGGCTTTTTCAGCACGAGTTCTCGCCCGGCGAACGCGCCGGTCAGGACCTGCAGCCGGGCGGGAGAGCCGGGCAGCGTCAACGGGGCGAGCGATTCCTCGGGCGTGACGCCGGCGAGAGCACGCAGGCGTTCGACATCTGCGGCGCTGGTCGAGATGACCATGGTCTTTTCGAATTCTTCCTGGCTGTCGTCGACGCCGGCATCGACGAAACGCAGCTGGTGGTGGCCGATGGTGATCACGTCCCCGTTTGCCAGGGCGTGTTTCTTGATCAGCTTGCCGTTGACGTAGGTGCCGTTGGTGCTGTTGAGGTCCTCGAGGAAGGAATCGTTGAGGATATTGATGACCAGCGAGTGATGCCCGCTGACGGCGGGATTGTCGATGCGGATGTCGTTATCCGGCAGCCGGCCGACGGTATAGCGTTCCTTGCTGAGGTTGTACTCGGCAAGCGTCTGGCCATTGAGACTCAAGATCATCCGGGCCATGGTCACCCAACTCCTGTCAGAACCTATCCGAGCCAACCCTTGAGCCGACCGACGAGGCCGCGTGCCTCGGCGAACGACTCAGTGACCTGGGCGAGGCACACTGAGATGTTGTCCCGTCCGCCGTTCGCATTGGCGAGCTGGACCAACTGTTCACCACCGGTCTGCAGATTAGCACTAAAGGTACTGATAGTTAAATGAATGTCTTC
>CAYTXS010000223.1:0-4021 GCA_964441585.1 uncultured Thioalkalivibrio sp. | reverse complement strand
CGGCGACTGCGGGTGAACTCGCGAGGCATCAGCTCTGCTGGAACGTCCGGGCAATCTCGATCCGCTCGAAGCACTCGATCTGGTCGCCGGGGCGGACGTCATTGTAGTTCCGCACGCCGATGCCGCACTCGGTGCCCGAGCGGACCTCGTTCACGTCGTCCTTGAAACGCCGCAGCGACTCCAGGGCCCCTTCGAAGATCACGACGTTGTCCCG
Organism: uncultured Thioalkalivibrio sp.; assembly: GCA_964441585.1. Taxonomy (GTDB): domain Bacteria; phylum Pseudomonadota; class Gammaproteobacteria; order Steroidobacterales; family XN24; genus XN24. Next base: position 3,807 of record CAYTXS010000223.1, on the reverse strand, counting down.
CAGCACGCGGATCGGGTTGTTGCGCTTGACGGTACCCTCGGTGACGAGGCAACCGGCGATCTGGCCGAACTTCGGCGAAGTGAACACTTCCCGGACCTCGGCGGTGCCGACGATCTGCTCGCGAATCTCGGGCGACAACAGTCCGACGATTGCCGATTTCACGTCATCGATGGCTTCGTAGATGATGCTGTAATAGCGCACATCGACGCCCGTCTCCTTGACCGCGGTCCTTGCCGCAGCATCCGCGCGGACGTTGAAACCGATGATGATCGCACCGGAGGCCGCCGCCAGGTTGACGTCGGATTCGGTGATGCCGCCGACGTTGCTGCTGATGACCTTCACCTTGACTTCGTCCGAAGACAGCCGCGTCATCGCATCCCGCAATGCCTCGGCGCTGCCCTGCACATCAGCCTTGATGAGCAGCTGTACCGAACTGGCTTCGCCTTCCTCCATCTGCGTGAAGACGTCCTCGAGCTTGGAAGCCTGCTGCTTGGCAAGCTTGACGTCGCGGAACTTGCCCTGGCGGTGCAACGCCACCTCGCGGGCCTTGCGTTCGTCGGGCAACACCACGACGTCGTCTCCGGCCATGGGCGTGCCCGACAATCCGAGCACCTGGACGGGCGTCGATGGTCCGGCTTCCTTAACAGGCTTGCCGAGTTCGTTGAACATGGCACGCACACGGCCGTATTCACGACCCGCGAGCACTGCATCACCGGCCTGGAGCGTGCCCTGCTGCACGAGCACCGTCGCGACGGCTCCACGACCTTTCTCGAGACTGGATTCGATCACCACGCCAGTCGCCGGGCCGCTCGTGACCGCGGTCAACTCAAGCACTTCGGCCTGCAGTGCGACCGACTCGAGCAGCGTGTCGATGCCCTCGCCGGTGTGCGCAGACACGTTCACGAACTGCGTGTCACCACCCCATTCTTCCGGGATGACCTCGTGCTGGGCAAGCTCGCTCTTGACCCGCTCCGGATCGGCGCCCGCCTTGTCGATCTTGTTGACAGCCACGACGATCGGTACGCCGGCCGCCCTGGCATGCTGCACGGCTTCGACCGTCTGCGGCATCACGCCGTCGTCCGCGGCCACGACCAGGATGACCACGTCGGTAGCCTGCGCACCGCGGGCGCGCATAGCGGTGAACGCAGCATGACCCGGCGTATCCAGGAAGGTGACGTGTCCCTTGGCGGACTCGACCACGTAGGCGCCGATGTGCTGCGTGATGCCCCCGGCCTCGCCCGCCGCGACCTTGCTGCGACGGATGTAATCCAGCAGTGACGTCTTGCCGTGATCGACATGGCCCATGATCGTGACGACCGGCCAGCGCGCCTCGACCTCGCCGGTGCTGCGCGCCGCCTGCTCGACCACTTCCTCGATCTGGTTCTCGCGCAACATCTTGGGCGTGTGGCCCATTTCCTCGACCACGAGCGCCGCGGTGTCCTTGTCGATAACCTGGTTGATCGTGACCATCGCGCCCATGCCCATCATGGTCTTGATCACCTCCGTCGCTTTCACGGCCATTTTCTGGGCCAGTTCCGCGACCGTGATGGTCTCGGGAATACCGACCTCCCGCACGACCGGCGCGGTCGGACGCTCGAATCCCTGTCGTTCGATCTGCGCCCCGCCGCTCCGCCGGCCACCGGCCGGACGCTTGCGGCGCTTGCCCGCTTTGTCGCCCGACACGTGCAGTTCCTTGCGGCCATACTTGGTGGCGCCGCCCGGCTGCTCTGCGCCCCCTGCGCGACGCGCGGGCGCGCGCTCGGCGTCCTTGCGTTTGCGATCGTCATCCGAGCTGCGCTTGCGGGCCTCCGCGAGAACGCGAGCCTCTTCCTCGGCGACTCGACGGGCCTCTTCCTCGAGCTTCTTGCGTGCGTCTTCCTCCGCCTTGAGGCGCGCATCTTCCTCCGCCTGGCGACGCTTCTCCTCGTCGTCGCGCAGCTTCTGTTCTTCCTCGACGCTGCGACGCGCCTCCTCTTCGGCTTTGCGCTTCGCGTCCTCGACGGCCTGACGCTCGCGATCGAGTTCTTCCTGCTGCTGGCGGGCCTGCTCCTCGAGCACGTCGCGCTTGATGTAAGTGCGCTTCTTGCGGACCTCGACATTGACCGTGCGGGTACGACCCTGGCCGACCGGCTGGCGAAGCTCACTCTGGGTCTTTCGGCTCAGTGTGATCTTGCGAGGCGTCACCGCCGGCGCCTCGCGTCCATGACTTTCCCTCAGGAAAGTCAGCAACTCGAGCTTCGCCTCGTCGCTGATCGTGTCCTCGGCACCGGCCACGCGGATACCGGCCTCCTCGAGCTGACTCAGCAGCCGGTCGACGGGGACCTTCAGGACATCAGCGAACTGGGCAACAGTGACGTCGGCCATATGCATTAGAACCTCGTATTCAGCCGTTCTCTTCGGCGCTCTCGAACCAATGGGCGCGGGCTGCCATGATCAGCTTGCCGGCACGCTCAGCATCCAGTCCCTCGATATCCTCGAGTTCGTCAGTCGACTGGTCGGCCAGGTCCTCGCGTGTGCGGATACCCCGACCGGCCAGCGCGAACGCCAGGCTGCGATCCATGCCCTCGAGCGCCAGGAGATCCTCGGCAGGCTCGGCCTGGTCCAGTTTCTCTTCCTTGACGATCGCTTGAGTGATCAGGACGTCGCGTGCACGACTGCGCAACTCCTCGACGATATCCTCGTCGAATTCCTCGACCGCGAGCAGTTCGGACGTCGGCACATAGGCGATCTCCTCGACGCTCGAGAACCCTTCCTGGACGAGAATCACGGCGACCTCCTCATCCACGTCGAGCAGCTCCTTAAAGACCTCGATCAAAGCGCGCGATTCAGCTTCGCTCTTTTCCTCGGCTTCGCTGGCCGTCATGACATTGAGTTCCCACCCGGCCAACTCGCTCGCGAGGCGGACGTTCTGCCCGCCACGGCCGATGGCCTGGGACAATTTATCCTCCTCGACGGCCACATTCATGCTGTGTGATTCTTCGTCCACGACGATTGAAACCACCTCGGCAGGCGACATGGCGTTGATCACGAACTGCGCTGGATTGTCGTTCCAGGGAATGATATCGACACGTTCGCCGGCCAACTCGTTGGAAACGGCCTGCACACGGGAGCCGCGCATGCCCACGCAGGCGCCGATCGGATCGATGCGCTGGTCGAGACTCTTGACGGCGATCTTGGCGCGATGGCCCGGATCGCGGGCGGCGCCGAGTATCTCGATCAGGCCCTGGCCGACCTCCGGCACCTCGAGGCGAAATAACTCGATGATGAATTCGGGCGCCGTGCGCGAAAGGAAGATCTGCGGGCCCCGCGGCTCGGAGCGTACCTCGCGCAGGAAGCCCTTGATGCGATCCTGGGTGCGCACGGCTTCGCGCGGAATCATCTCCTCGCGGGAGATGAAGCCCTCGGCATTGCCGCCAAGGTCCACGAACACGCCGTTTCGATCGACGCGCTTCACGATCCCGCCGATGAGCGTGCCGACACGGTCGCGGAACTCCTCGACGACCTGGGCCCGCTCCGCCTCGCGCACTTTCTGCACGACCACCTGTTTCGCGGTCTGCGCCACGATCCGCCCGGTCGGCGCGATGTCCAGCGGTTCCTCGACGTAACCGTCCACTTCAGCAGCCGGGTCGATATCAAGCGCATCTTCCAGGCGCAGCTCGCGACTCGGGGTCTCGAGTTCCGTGGAATCGTCCGCGAACACCTTCCAGCGGCGGAAGGTGCTGAGCTTGCCGGTCTTGCGGTCCATCGAGACGCGCGCCTCGATGTCCTCGCCGAACTGCTTGCGGGCGGCGGTCGCCAGCGCCATCT
>CAYTXS010000222.1:0-4042 GCA_964441585.1 uncultured Thioalkalivibrio sp. | reverse complement strand
AGGTGGCGCTGACCCACTTGCCGACCGCCAGCCCGGAAGTGCCGGAGGAGCCGCCGGCCGGGGATGCCAAGCCGGAAGGCAAGGGCGTGCACGCGCACTGAAGCGTGGCCATTGATTGAACGGCTGGCGGGGTGCCACCTGCACCTGTTATCGGAACCCCGCCAGCCATCCCGCCAGATCACCCGCCATATTTCGCTTTCAATCAGGCTAAGAGTCTGTCAAAGCGAGGAATATGGCCCGTAAAAAACCCGCCAACAATCCCGCCATAGCTGCGGCCAGCAAGACCGATCGCGGTGAGCGGACGGGCATGATGAAGCCACTGCTGCTGTCGGCGGACTCTCCTCATCGCCCGCGACTGAATGATCTTGCGATCGAACTCGCCGGTGCATCGGCAGGATTCCGTCGAGGCCTGCCCGCGGGTATGGTCACCGCGCTTGCCGACCTGGTGCGGGCGATGAATTGCTATTACAGCAATCTCATCGAGGGGCATTACACCCACCCGGTGGATATCGAGCGCGCGCTCAACAAGGACTACAGCGCCGATCCGGCGAAACGAACTTTCCAGCTCGAAGCCGAAGCGCACGTCACGGTGCAGAAATGGATCGACGAGGGAGGGCTCCAGTGCCGGGCGACCACAGAGGAATCGATCACGGAAATCCATCGCCGCTTCTGCGAGTTGCTGCCGGAAGAACTGCTGGTGGCCGAGCACCCTGCAACCGGAGCAAGGCTGCGGGTCCTGCCGGGCAGGTTCCGGGAACATGACGTCAAAGTCGGACGGCATGTCCCGGTGAACCCGGGGGCGCTGCCGCGCTTTCTCATGCGTTTCGAGGCGGCGTATGCCGAGCTCGGCAAGTCGGAAACCCTCCTGTCGGCCGCCGCCGCACATCATCGTCTTGCGTGGATCCACCCCTTTCGTGACGGCAACGGGGGCGTGATGCGCCTGATGTCGCACGCGACATTGCTTGATGCGCTCGACACCGGAGGCATCTGGTCGATTGTCAGCGGTCTTGCCCGTGATGTAGAAACCTACAAGGCGCACCTGGCGAGCTGCGACCAGCCCCGGCGAAACGATCTTGACGGCCCGGGCAATCTGAGCGAAGAAGCGCTCGCCCGTTTCACGGAATTCTTTTTGCAGACCTGCCTGGACCAGGTGCGCTTCATGGAGGCTCTCGTTCAGCCAGCCAGGCTGCACGCGCGCATTCAGCTCTGAGCCGAAGAAGAGATCCGCCTGGGCAACCTCCATGGGAAAGCCGGTCTGCTCCTGGAAGCCGTGCTTTATCGCGGCGCGTTGCCGCGCGGCGATGTGTCCGAGCGCATCGGCGCGAGCGAGTGCACGGCAAATCGCGTCGTCGCCGGGCTGATCGAACATGGCGTGCTGACATCGGCCACGTCGAAAGCACCGCTGCGCATCACCTTCCCGGCGAGGCTCGCTTCACGCTGGATGCCGGGACTTTTTCCGGAGCAGCGCCCTTAGTGTGTCGTTACGGGCGCTGACGGCGCCCGCGACTAATTGCCGCCACCTATCCGGATGAGTCGGTCGTACGGCGGCAGAAGCTCAGGATCATGGGTGATCATGATCACCGTGCGGCCGGCCAGCCAGCGGTCGAGGGTCGCCGCGATCGCGCGAGCGGTGCCGGCATCCAGGCCGGTGGTTGGCTCGTCGAGGACCACGATGGGACTGTCGGTCAGCACCAGCCGGGCGAGCGCGATGCGCCGGGCTTCGCCCCCCGAGACGTTGCTGGCCGCCTCGTCGATCCACGTGTCGGGGCCGTCTTCAAGTCCGGCGGCGAAATCCGCCAGGCCCGCGGTCTCCAGCGCCTCGAACAGCTCGGCATCGCTCGCCCCGGGCGCGGCGAGGCGGAGATTCGCGGCCAGCGTGTCGTGAAACAGCACGGGACGCTGCGCCAGCAGGCCGATGTGCCTGCGCAGCAGGTCCTGGTCCAAACTTCGTAAATCCACGCCGTCCAGGCGGACGCTGCCGGCGTCCGGGTCGAGCTGGCGCATCATCAGCATCGCGAGGGTGCTCTTGCCGGCGCCACTCGGGCCGACCAGCGCGAGCCGCTCGCCCGGCGCGATCTCCAGGTCGAAGTCCTCGAGCACCGGCGGCAGGTCGTCGCGGTACCGAAAGCTCACGTTGCGCAGCTCGAGTCGCTGGCCGGCCGGCGCCAGGCCAGGCTCGGCGGACGGCAGCAGCGGTTCGCGTTCCATGGTGTCCCCGAGCCGCCCCGCGGCGCCGCGGCACTGTTCCAGCCGTCGCCAGGCGCCCGGCAGCGGCTGCCAGGCTTCGCCGAGGGCGAGCACGCCGAGGGCCAGCAGGCCGAGCACCGGTCCCGAGATGGTGCCCGCCTGCAACAGCCCGATGCCGAGCACGAGGGCGAGCCACACGGCACCGAGGCCGGTCAGCGTCACCAGCGCCTGGGCGACCGCGTCGAGCTTCTGCAGCCGCTCCTGCAAGCCGATGACCTGGCTCGACCGCTGCTCCAGCTCGCGTCGTTCGCGGTCACCGAGATCGAAGGCCACCACGTCCTGCAGCGCCTCGAGATTATCGCTGGCGTGACGCCGCAATCCCGGCAGCGCCGTCACCAGCGCGCGGCTGGCGCCCCGTCCGCGCCGACGCGTCAGTTCGGCCACCAGCGGGTTGACGACGAGCATGAGCCCGAGCGCGGCCACGGCCAGCCACGGATCCACCAGCAGGCCGGTCAGCAACCCGGCGAGCACCGTGAGCAGGAACGCCGAAACCCCCGGCCCGATCACGCCGAGGAACAGGTGATCCAGCGTATCCACATCGGCCGTGAGACGATTGAGCGTGTCGCCGCGCTGCAGGCCGCGCAGCTGGCCCTCGTCCAGGGTGAGCAGCCTATCGAACAGCCGCAGGCGCAGGTCGGCGAGCAGGCGGAAAGTCGCCTCGTGGGTCACCAGCCGCTCGAGGTAGCGCGACACGGTGCGGCTGATGGCGGCGAACTGGATGCCCGCGCCCGGACTGAACACGTCGAGCGCGGCGATCATCCCGAGTCCGGTGAGCGCGCTGGCCGTGAGGAACCAGCCGGACAGCGACAGCAGGATCACGCCCGCTGCCAGGCTGAGGAAAATCAGCAGCACGCCGCCGGCCAGCCACCAGCGCCGGTGGCCGAGCAGGGGACCGAGGCCGAGGCGGTCTCTCATCGCTCGAGCTCCTGCAATTCCCCGTCGGCCAGCAGCAGAGCCCGGTCGGCCCAGCGCACGGCGAGCGCACTGTGGCTGGCGCAGATCACCGTCATCGGTGCGGCCGCGAGCGCGCGGTCCAGGTCCGCCCAGAACTGTGTCTCGGTGTCGGCATCGAGACTGGCCGTCGGCTCGTCGAGCAACAACAGGGGCCGCGGCGCGAGCAACACGCGGGCGAGGGCGATGCGGCGTGCCTGCCCGCCCGAGACGCCGAGCCCGTCCTGGCCGAGAAGGGTGTCTAGCCCAGCCGGGAGGGTGGCGAGAAAGCGCTCCAGTCCCGCGAGGGCGACGGCGCGTTGCAGCGCCGCATCGTCGGCGCGGTGCCCGAGCAAAATGTTGTCGCGAATGCTGGCGGCATAGAGGAACGGCTGTTGCCCGAGATAGGTGCGGACCTGGCTGAGCTGAGCGCGGGTGAGCGCCGCCAGGGGCACTTCGCCGAGCAGGATCTCGCCGGCATCGGGCTGGACGAACCCGCCGGCGAGCGACAGCAGCGTCGATTTGCCGGCGCCGCTGGCGCCGGAGATCACGAGTTTCTGTCCGGCCGGGACGTCGAGATCGAGGCCGGTGAACAGCGCGGGCCGGCCGGGCAGGGCGATGTGTACCCCGCGGATGTGGACCGGGCAGGCATCCGTCGGGATTTCTTCCGCCGGGCGCGCCGGCTCGGGGCGCGCCACCGGCGCGGCGAGAACTTCGCGGATGCCTTCCGCCGCCGCCATCGCCCCGGCCCGGTCGTGCCAGTGCTGGGCCAGCGTGCGCAGCGGGTTATAGAACTCCGGCGCCAGGAGCAGGATGAACAGGCCGGAAAACAGGGTCAGCGTCTCGGCCGGGCCCAGCGTGATGA
>CAYTXS010000221.1:2323-4084 GCA_964441585.1 uncultured Thioalkalivibrio sp. | reverse complement strand
GTGATGCCGGCACCCTTCAACTGGATGTCTCTCCGCCGGCCGTCCCGATCGACGACTTCGCCGAGCAGCAGCGCGCGGCCGTCGCCCAGCTGCGGCACGAAGCTGCCGAACTGGTGCCCGGCATAAGCCATCGCCAGCGGCGTCGCTCCCTCCGGCATGGCGTTGCCCGAGAACATGGCCGCCAGCGCGTCGGCCGACCAGCCGTCGGTATCCACCCCGAGTTCGCGAGCGAGGCCGAGGTTGAACGCGATGAGTCCGGGCCGGGCGACAGGGGTCGGTTCCAGTCGCGCGTAGCACCGCTCCGGAAGCTGGAGATAAGTCGTGTCGAAATTGAACATGGTGTGGACATGATACCGGCCCGCACCGACTGTGGTTTATCGCACGTTCGAAACCCGATTGCGGTGCGTACCGATTGCGACATAGCACCACAGTAATCCCTAATATGGTTTAGTTAGACCACATATAGCTGCACCGCGCGACATTTTGCGTCTCTGGCTCTACCCCGCGGGGCTCACGCCATGAGCCACGCAGCGACGAAACTGGTGCATACCGGAATTGGCGATAACGCCGGCACGAGGTTGAAAAACGAAGCGCATGACCATCTACAGAGACCGATTTCGCGGATGCTTGCTGGGCGGCGCGGCCGGAGATGCGCTGGGCGCACCCGTGGAGGGCATAAGCCGCGCCGAGATCCTCGAACGCTTCGGTCCCGGCGGCATCACCCGTTACGCGGAAGCCTATGGCGGGCTCGGGCGGATCACCGCCGCCACGCAGATGTCGCTGTTCACCGCCGAGGGCCTGTTGCGCGCCTGGGTCCGCGGCTGCCTCGAAGGCCACGCCAGCGTACCGGAGGTCGCCCTGCGGGCGTACCTTCGTTGGTTCCATACCCAGAACGAATTACCCGCGGGCCACTCGGCCGGCGCAGCGGAGAGCCTCGCGCGGGATGGCTGGCTCATCCAGCAGACCGCGCTGCACGGCCGGCGCAGCCCGGGCAGCACCTGTCTCACCGTGCTCGAGGAGATAAGACCCAGCATGGTCGATGATTCACCCGGTGAGCATGGCCCCCACGGCACGCATGGACTGCCCCCGGACATTCTCGCCCCCAACAACAGCAAGGGCTGCAGCGCCCTCGTGCGCAATGCCCCCATCGGCCTGTTCATGTGGTTGCCGCGCGTCCGGCAGGCCCCGCAACATGCTTTCCAGCTCGGCATCGATCTCGCCGCGCTGACCCACGGCCACCCGACGGCCCAGCTGGCCGCCGGCGCCCTGGCCGCCCTGGTGCTGTTGCTCGCCGACGGGCGGCACCCTGGCGAGGCGCTGGCCGAAACGCGTCGGCTGGTGGAACGCTATCCCCATCACACGCAAACTCTCCACGCCATCGAACAGGCCGAAATCCTCGCTGGCAGCGAACTGCCACATGCGCACGCGTTGGACGAACTCGGCGATGGCCAGGCGGCCGAGGAGGTCCTGGCGATCGCCATCTACTGCCTGCTGGTCGGCAAGTCGTTCGCCGAGGTGATCCTCCTGGCGGTGAACCACGACGGCCATTCGCAGGCGGCAGGCGCGGTCGCGGGGAACCTCGCCGGTGCCCGATACGGCGTGGCTGCCATCCCCTCAGACTGGCTGGCAATGCTCGAATTGCGGGCAGTTATAAGCGAGATCGCCGACGATCTCTACAACTACCGCACTTGGGACCTGGGCGCCGACGCCCGCAACCCCGAGCTGGCTGCCATGGTCGTGAGCAAATACCCGGGACGGTGA
>CAYTXS010000221.1:0-2223 GCA_964441585.1 uncultured Thioalkalivibrio sp. | reverse complement strand
ACGCGCCGGGGATCCCACATGAAAGCCTTCCTGATCGACGCCTACGAACAGACCATCGCCACCATCGAATTCGACGGTTCGCTGGCCGGGGTGCGTGCCGCCATCGGCTACGACACCATCGAGTCGGACGAGATCAACGACCACGACCGGCTGTTCTTCGACGAAGAATGCTTCATTCGCCAGCAACCACAACCGGGGCGCTTCAAGCTCGGCAGCCTGCCGCCCGTCGCGGGCCGCGGCCTGGTGATCGGCGGCGGACCGGAGGAAGCCGGGCTGACCGAACCGAGCCTGTCGCTGGACGAACTGCGCACCCAGGTGCAGTTCGGCTAGAGGCTGGGGGCGACGCCCGTGACCGTGCTGCTCCTTGTCCTCGCCGCGCTGCTGGTCGTCGCCGGCCTGGTGGGGATGGTGTCGCCGGCCCTGCCGGGTCCGTTGCTCCTGTTCGCCGGCCTGTGGATGGCGGCCTGGGCCGAGGGTTTCGCGCACGTCGGCGCCGGCACCGTGATCACGCTCGGCGTCATGGCGGCGATCGCGATGCTGCTGGATTCGCTCGCGGGGGCCTTCGGCGCGCGCCGCTACGGCGCCTCGGGCCGCGCGATGCTCGGCGCCGCGCTCGGCGGCATCGTGGGTATCTTCTTCGGCCTGCCGGGGCTCTTGCTCGGCCCGTTCATCGGTGCGCTGCTCGGCGAGTTGTCGATGCGGCGCGACCTGCCGACGGCGAGTCGCGCCGGCTGGGGCGCCACCGTCGGAATGCTGCTCGGGATCGCCGCCAAGATGGCGCTCGGCATCGCGATGCTCGGCCTGTTCGTGATGATGCGGCTGTTCTAGCGGGCGCCCGGCGCAACGTCAGCGCTTCATCCACCACGTGGCGAACTCGTTGAACTCGATGGCGCCGTCATCGTCCGAGTCGATGAAGTCGAAACCGACCTCCATCTCGTCGTCCGGCATGTCGCCACCGAGCGCCTCCATGAGCCGCTTGAACTCGAGGCGGTCGATGCGCCCGTTGCCGTCCTGGTCGAAGTACTCGAAGGTTTCCTGCAGTTCGTCCATGTCGCTCATGGCGGAATGTCCTCCTCGGTTGCGGCCGCGGCGGACAACCACGGCAAGACATCTTCCGGCGCGATGATCGTGACGCCGCGCCGCTGGGCAAGGCGCGCCAGCTTCAGATCGCTCGTCACCAGCCCCAGCGGATCGACGCTCCCCGCACGCGACCGGCGCTTGATGTCGTCGAGGATCGCCTGGTCCGCGCGACCCTCCCCGACCCCGCCGGAGTAGATCACTTCCAGCGTGTCCGAGCGACGCTCGATATTCGCCTCGCTCCCGTCAAAGTATAGCCACACCGCTGCGCCGGGCTGCTCGAAGGCGGCAGCCAGGCGCGTGGCGAGCGCCTCGCGCGCATCCGAGCGCGGCCGGCCGTCGACGAAGTGCTCGACGAACACCCCCCGCAGCGCGTACAGCACGTTGTGGCCGTCCACCAGCAAGGAGAAGTGTTCGGCCTGCAGGAATGCTTTCGACCGTGCGCTCATCGGCGCCCCCGCTAACCCAGCAGCCCCGGATTCTCCCGCCACAACCAGAAGTTCAGCACGGCGGCAAAGCTCACCCAGGCAAGGTAGGGCACCAGCAGCAAACCGGCGATCCGGCTGAAGCGCCAGAACGCGACGATCGTCGCGAGGATCAGCACCCACAGCACGAGCACCTCGGCGAGAGCCCAGCCGCCGAGATTCCAGGCGAAGAACAGCCAGCTCCACAGCGCATTGACCGCGAGATGCACGACGAACAGCACGAGCGTCCCCCGCGTCGCCTCCAGCGGCGCCGCGCGCCACACCAGCCACGCAGCAATCCCCATCATCGTGAACAGCGTCGTCCAGACAGGACCGAACACCCACGCCGGCGGACCCCATCCGGGCTGGACCAGCTGGCCGTAGAACTCCGGCGCATTGACCGAGGCGATGGCCCCGATCGCGGCCGTGATGTACGCGAGGACGAGCCAAAAGACGAGGCCGAGGGCCTGGGTGATGGGATAGCTCAGTTTCATGGAGGGCACCCTAATCGGAAGCGTGCGCAAATTTCAAATATCCAGCAACCACTGGATCAACAGCTTCACGGCGAAGCCCAGCATGCCGAGCGCCAGCACCAGGAACAGCACGAAGGTGCCGAACAGCCCGGCTTTCGACTGGTAGGCGATCTGGCCGATGATGAACAGCATGTAGAGCATGAACGCGG
>CAYTXS010000220.1:0-4099 GCA_964441585.1 uncultured Thioalkalivibrio sp. | reverse complement strand
CAACGACCAGTGGGTGGTCGGGCCGAACCTGACCTGCCCGGACGAGGACTTCAATGCCAACGGGCAGCTCGACGCCAACGAGGATTTCAACAACTCGGGACAGCTCGAGGCCGGCAACGCGGTGTCCGTGTCGCCCGGTGAAGTCGTGACCAACGACAGCGGCACGGCCCTGTTCCGCATCGTCTATGCGCAGGAGTTCGGCAACTGGCTGACGGTGACCATCAATGCGCGCGCCGCCGTGCAGGGCACGGCCTTCGAGGAGAGCTCGGACCACGCGCTGGAGATTCTGGCCTCGGATGCGAACATCAACCAGAGCCCGCCGGGCGGGATCATCAGCCGTTTCGGCGGCTCCGATCTCGATGCCACGCCGGACGCGACTGATCCTTTCCTCGGTGAACCGGAACTGATCGAACTCGGCTTCCCCAACGGACGCCCCGCCGGCTGCCGCACATTGAACTAGCTTCGGCCGGTTGCGGTTATCATGACGGGGCCGGCGCAAGCCGGCCTCGTGTTATGCGGCGGATGGACGAGTCATGGCGCTTGGTAACATCTTCCTGGTCGGGCCGATGGGCGCGGGCAAGTCGGCCGTAGGCCGGCAACTCGCGCGGATGTTGCAGCTGGAATTTCATGACAGCGACGCGGTCGTAGAACAGCGCACCGGCGTCGACATCGCATTCATATTCGAGAAAGAAGGCGAGGCAGGTTTCCGCCGGAGGGAGCGCGAAGTCATTCACGCACTGACGGCCCGCGAAGGTATAGTCCTCGCCACCGGCGGTGGCGCGGTGCTGGACGCCGACAATCGTGCGGTGCTGGCGTCGCGCGGCCGGGTCGTCTACCTTGATGCCTCGGTGGAGCAGCAACTCGAGCGGACCAGGTTGTCGAACCATCGTCCCTTGCTCGAGACGCCTGATCCGGCCGGCCGCCTGGCGGAGCTCATGCAGGAAAGAGCGCCGCTTTATCGAGAGCTGGCGACGCTGGTCGTCGCCACGGACAGTCGCATGGTGCGGGAGGTCGCGCAGGAAATCCGCAGACGCCTGGCCGCACCCAACGAGGATAGCTGAGGCAAGCTATGCACGCGCTGAATGTATCCCTAGGGCAGAGGTCCTACCCCGTGCTGATCGGGCGGCAGCTGCTCGGTCAGCCCGAAGTGCTCACGCCCTACCTGGCGGGCCGGCAGGTGATGATCGTCACCAACGAGATTATCGCGCCCCTGTGGCTGAAGCCGCTGCGCGCCGCGCTCGCCGGGTACGAGGTCGCCGTGCACGTGGTACCCGACGGCGAAGACCAGAAAAATCTCGACGGCCTGGCTGTGGTATTCGACGTTCTGGCCGAGCACCGTTTCAACCGGGATGCGACGATCGTGACCCTCGGCGGGGGCGTGATCGGCGACCTGGGTGGTTTTGCTGCGGCCTGCTGGCAGCGGGGGATCAGCTTCGTTCAGTTGCCGACCACCCTGTTGGCCCAGGTCGATGCGGCCGTGGGCGGCAAGACGGCGGTGAACATCCCTGCAGGGAAGAACCTGGTCGGTGCGTTTCACCAGCCCAGCGCGGTCATCGCGGATACGGCGACGCTCGGGACCCTGGGACGGAAAGAGTATTGCGCCGGGCTGGGTGAGGTCGTGAAGTACGGTCTCGGCCTGGAAGCCGGCCTGTTCGACTGGCTCGAGGACGATCTCGGCGCCGTGCTCGATCGTGAGCCTGCGGCGCTGGAACGGCTGGTCTACTGGTGCTGCATGTTGAAAGCGGGGGTCGTGGCCGCGGATGAGCGCGAACATGGACAGCGTGCCTTACTGAATCTCGGTCACACTTTCGCCCACGCGATCGAGGCCTCGATTTCCTACGGTTCCTGGCTGCACGGCGAAGCCGTGGCGGTCGGGCTCGTGATGGCGTCGGAACTGGCGGTGCGGCTCGACATGCTGGATCCCGACAGCGCACGGCGTGTGCGGGCACTGCTCGAGGCGGCCGGCCTGCCGACGCGGCCGCCCCCGGTCGGGGCCGAGCGCCTGAAGATGCTGATGGCCATCGACAAGAAGATCGCCGCCGGACGGTTGCGCTTCATCCTGCCCACGGGAATCGGCTCGAGTGTCGCCAGGGACGACGTCCCGGAGGCCGATCTCGACGCAGTGCTGGCGATGGCAGACGGCAAGTGAACGAGACGCTGGCCTGTTGGGCCAGTCACGAGGCGGCTTCCCGCGGCCGCGTCATTTCCGAGGCGCCACCGCTGTATCGCAGTGAATATCAGCGCGACCGTGACAGGATCATCCATTCGACGGCCTTCCGGCGGCTCGTCTACAAGACCCAGGTGTTTGTCAATCACGAGGGCGACCTCTACCGGACCCGCCTGACGCATTCGCTGGAGGTCGCGCAGATCGCCCGCACCATCGCCGGGGCGCTGGGATTGAACTCCTACCTCGCCGAGGCGATCTGCCTCGCCCACGACCTCGGGCACACCCCTTTCGGTCATGCCGGGCAGGAAGCGCTGAACCGCTGCATGGCGGACTACGGCGGTTTCGAGCACAACCTCCAGTCCCTGCGCGTCGTGGATGAGCTGGAGGAAAAATACGCTGAGTTCGCCGGCCTGAACCTGATGTTCGAAACCCGCGAAGGCATCCTCAAGCATTGCTCGCGGCGCAATGCCGCGACGCTCGGAGAGCTCGGACGACGATTCCTTGAGGGGTTCGAGCCCAGTCTTGAGGCCCAGCTGGCCAATGTCGCGGACGAGATCGCCTACAACAATCACGACGTGGACGACGGCCTGCGGGCCGGCCTCATCACGCTCGAGGAACTCGCCGAGGCGCATTTGTTCCGGGAGCAGTACGACATCGTGCGGGAGCGCTGGCCGGATCTTGCCGGGCGACGCCTGGTGCACGAGATCGTGCGGCGGATGATCGGCCGCGTGGTGGAAGACGCCATCGTCACATCGCGCGCAGCGCTGGAGCAGCTCGCGCCGGAATCGGCGGAGGCCGCGCGCCACGCCGGAGAGCGCCTCGTGCGCTTCAGCCCGGACGTCGGTGCCGCGCACCTCGAACTCAAGCGCTTCCTGCGCGAACGCCTGTACCGCCACAATCGCGTCATCCGCATGACGACCAAGGCGAAGCGGACCGTCGCCGACCTCTTCGGCGCGTTCATGGACGAGCCGCGCCTCATGCCCGAGGGTCACGATCGGGAAGCGGCGCGCATGGAGGCGCTGCAGGGTCCGGGCGGACGAGCACGGGCGGTCGCGGACTACATCGCGGGGATGACGGACCGCTTCGCAATCCTCGAGCACGGCCGCCTGTTCGACCCCAGCGCCCTGGTCTGACCCCTGCGATCCTGCATTGCGGGCATCCCCGACAATGCCGTGGCGCCTGCGGGTGCTAGAATCGCGCGCTGATCCGAGCGCGGAACCGATCGATGAAACCCAAAGACATCCCTGCCGACGAGCGTCTCATCTTCGCGCTCGATGTGCCCGACACCACGCAGGCCCGCGAGCTGGTCGAGCAGCTCGGCGACGCCGTGCAGTTCTACAAGCTCGGCCTCGAACTGTTGATGGCCGGCGGCTATTTCGAGTTGCTCGACTGGCTGGCGGCTCGCGAGAAAAAAATCTTCGTCGACCTGAAGTTTTTCGACGTGCCGGCCACGGTGGGGCGCGCGGTGGCGCGGCTCAACGGCCGCGGTGTCACCTTCTGCACGGTGCACGGCAACCAGGGGATCATGGAGGCGGCCGTCGCGGCGCGCGGCGACGTCAAGGTTCTCGCCGTCACGGCGCTGACCAGCCTGGACCGCGGCGACCTCGAGGACATGGGGTTTGCCTGCGACGTGCCCGACCTGGTGCTGTCGCGGGCGCGACGCGCGCTCGAGGCCGGCTGCGACGGCGTCATTTCCTCCGGGCTGGAGGCGGCGCGCCTGCGCGAGCACATCGATGCGCGTCTGCTGGTCGTCACGCCCGGCATCCGGCCGGTGGACAACCGACCGGAGGACGACCAGAAGCGGGTCGTCACCGTGGACCAGGCCTTCGGCCTTGGTGCTGATTACATCGTAGTGGGGCGGCCGATCCGGGATGCAAAGGATCCCAGGGCGGCCGCGCAAGCCATCCAGGCAAGTATTGCAAAGGCGGTAAA
>CAYTXS010000219.1:0-4141 GCA_964441585.1 uncultured Thioalkalivibrio sp. | reverse complement strand
TGGCGTTGCCGGCCAGTTCCTGGATGCCCGCCAGCCCGTCGGTGTCGGCGTTGAACGCCGCCTTCAGCATGCGCAGCGCAGTGGGCGACAGCTCCAGCATCCGATGGCACCACTCCACGGTTTCCGCCTCGAGCCGCTCCAGTGGCACCACCGTGTTCACGAGTCCCATGTCCAGGGCCTGCGCAGCGTCGTACTGGCGGCACAGGAACCAGATTTCCTTGGCTTTCTTCATGCCGATGGTGCGCGCCAGCAGCCCGGCGCCGAGTCCGGCATCGAAGCTCCCGACGATCGGGCCGGTCTGGCCGAAACGCGCGTTGTCCGCGGCGATCGACAGGTCACAGACGAGGTGCAGGACATGCCCGCCGCCGATGGCCCAGCCCGCCACCATCGCCACGACCGGCTTGGGCAGACGGCGAATCTGCATCTGCAGGTCGAGCACGTTGAGATGCTGGGTACCGGTGGCGTCCTTGTAGCCGCCCTGCTCGCCGCGGACGCGCTGGTCGCCGCCCGAACAGAAGGCCTTGCCGCCCTCGCCGGTCAGAATGATGACGCCGATGGACGGATCGTGGTGCGCATGCGTGAAAGCGCGCTGCAATTCCATCACGGTTTCCGGCCGGAAAGCGTTGTGCACTTCCGGACGATTGATAGAGATCCGCGCGATCCCCGCGGAATGCTGGTAGAGCACGTCTTCGAAGCCGAGATCCGGAACCTTTGTCCAATCCATTTTCACGTCAGCCTGCTGGGCGGAAGTGGGTCATTGTACTTCGGGCCGGAACGTCGTCTACCTGTAAAGCATGCCTCGCGCGCGTCGCGCGAGCGTCGCCGGGTCTGCGTGATACACTTTCGCGGTCCAGAACGGCCGGAAAACCGTGGATTCCACTTCCCTCGAAGCACACCAGCAAGATGCCTTCCTCGACGAGCTGCCGGACCGGCTCGCCAGGGGACTGGCGCACGCCTCGGGCAAGCGTTTCGTGAGCCTCACGCTGCTGGCGCGCGATTTTCCCGGCAGTCCCGCCCTGCCGGCCTCCGGTCCCGCCGTCTGGTGGGGCCGCAGCGGCGAACATCACTTTCGCGTGGGCGTGGGCAGCGCCTGGGAAACCGAAAGCGAGGGCAACGACCGTTTCCGTATTCTTGCATCGGCCCACCGCCGGCTGATCGCCGACTGGCACGCGGGAAGCCTGGACGGCAGCGTGCCGCTGCGCGGCGCCTTTCTCGGCTTCGCCTTCAGCCCCGACTCCCACGGTGAGGCATTGCCTAATGCCCTGTTGTCCGTGCCCCGCGTGATCGCCGAGCGCCGTGGCAGCACGACCCTGATGCATTTCAACGGCCGCTGCGACGAGCCGCCCGAGGAACTCGTCGCGACATGGGCCCGCACGGCGCGCGAGTTGTTCGCTGCTGCGTCGCCCGACACGCTCGGCATGGCGCCCCCGCCACGGACCGCTCCGCCGGCGAAGCTGTCGATGGAAGACGCCGAATGGGCGGCGCGCGTGCGCCACGCCCTGGCGGCCATTCAGTCGCCGCCGCTCGAGAAACTGGTGCTGACCCGCCGCGTGGACCTCGAGCTCGCCAAGTGCCCGAACCTCGGTCACATCCTCGAGTGGCTCGCAGCGCGCTACCAGGAAGCCACCGTGTTCGCGGTGCGTCGCGGCGGCACCAGCCTCGTCGGCGCCTCGCCGGAGCGCCTGCTCGGCCTGGAGCACGGGCTCGTGGTCGCCGATGCGCTCGCCGGTTCCGCGCCGCGCGCCACTTGTGACGACGCAGACCAGTTGCTGGGCGGCAGCCTGCTCGGCGATCCGAAGGAACTGGCGGAACATGCGGTCGTGGTGCGAGAGATCCTCAGTGCACTGGAACCGTTGTGCACGGCCCTGGTGGCGTCCCATGCGCCGGCGCTGTTGCGCCTGCCGAACGTGCAGCACCTCGCCAGTCACGTGCACGGTCGCGTGAAGCCCCGGGTCGGGGTGTTCGAACTGCTCGAGCGCATGCATCCAACACCTGCGGTCGGCGGTGCGCCGCGCGCCCTCGCGCTGGACTGGCTGCGGCACCACGGCGAAGCCGACCGCGGCTGGTATACCGGCGGCGTGGGCTGGCTGGACGACAGCGGCGGCGACATCTGGGTCGCGCTGCGCTGTGCGACCCTGCGTGAGCGCCGGGCGAGCCTGCATGCGGGCGCGGGCATCGTCGCCGGATCGGACCCCGAGCAGGAACTGCGGGAAACCGGCTGGAAACTGCAGGCGATGCTCGAGGCGCTGGCCGTTGACTGATCTCGGGGCCGCCGGCGGAACCGCCGAGGCAGCCTATGCGCGCGCGGTGGCGCTGCTGGACGGGCTCGGCGCCACCGGCCTGGAGGCCGTAGTCGTTTCGCCGGGATCCCGTTCCACTCCCCTTGCCCTGGCCGCGGCGCGCGGCACCGCGCTGCGCGTCCATGTCGTCGCGGACGAGCGCTCCGCCGCATTCTTCGCACTCGGCCTGGCGCGCGCGACCGGTCGGCCGACGGCCCTGGTCGCCACTTCGGGGTCGGCGCCGGCCCACTGGCTGCCCGCCGCCATCGAGGCCTGCGAAGACGCCCAGCCGCTGCTTCTGATAAGCGCGGACCGTCCGCCCGAACTCCTCGGTTGCGGCGCCAACCAGGCCACCGAACAAGGCGACCTGTTCGCGGCACACGCGCGGGCCCGCTTCGTGCTGCACGCGGAGGCTGCGATCGAACACGCGCATGACATCGGACGCCGTGCGGCAGCGGCCTGCATGTGGCCGCGACCGGGCCCGGTGCACATCAATGCGGCGTTCCGGGAACCACTGGTCGCCGCTGACCCGGCGAGTTGCCCGGCGTGGTCGCCACGCCCCGGAAGCCTGCACGCGCCTGAGCGACTGACTCCCGATCTCGCCGCGATCGGCGCGACGGCGGCGCGCCTTGCCGGTCGCCGGGGCGCGATCCTGGCCGGTCGCCTCCCGCCCGGCGATCCGGCCGTGGCCGCCATCGTGGCGCTGGCGCGCACCCTGGACTGCGCCGTGCTGGCCGACCCGCTCTCGGGACTGCGTGCCGGACAACCCGCAGATGCCAGGATTCTCTGCACCGCAGATGCCTTCCTTCGCGACCCGGAGGCGCCGTGCCCTGACTGGCTGATCCGCGTCGGGCAGCCGCCGGTGTCGCGGTTCGTCGAACAATGGGCGGCACGCTGCGCCGACACGGTGCTGCTGACCGGCAACCCGGACTGGGCGGATCCGTTGCGCGCGGCGCGAACGGTACTGCTCGGCGAGCCGGCTACGAGCCTTTCGGCCCTCGCAGCGGCCGCGTCGCGGGCGGGCCTGCGGGCGGCTGCCTGGGACGCTCTCGATCGCCGGGAAGCCGCAGCACTCGAGGCGCTGCGCGAACTGCCGACACCGCCGGCCGAGGCGAAACTGGTGCGGGCGATCGCCGCCGCCGCGCCGCCCGATACGCCCGTGTTCATGGCGAACTCGCTGGTGGTGCGCGATTTCGACAGTTTCCTGCCGCGACGCGCGTCGCCGTTGCCGCTGTATGCCAATCGCGGCGTTAGCGGCATCGACGGCAACATTTCCACTGCAGCCGGCGTCACCGCGGGCAGCGGGCGGGCCACGATCGCGGTGGTGGGCGATCTCGCCCTGTTCCACGACCTGAATGCACTCTCGCTGTGCCAGGACCGGCCGATAGTAGTGATCGTGATCAACAACGGCGGCGGGGCCATATTCGGCCAGCTGCCGCAGGCCGGCCTGCCCGAGTTCGACGCCCTCTGGCTGACGCCGCCGGGCATCGATATCGGCCGCGCAGCTGCGCTGTTCGAATTGCCTCATATGCGTCTCGATGCAGCAGCCGACCTGGAAACCGCTATATTGGGCGCCCTCGGGACCGGCCGCAGCGCCGTACTCGAATTCGTCGTCCGGCGCGCCGCCAGCCATGCCGGACGCGTCGCGTGGTGGAACGCCCCAGACCTGCGACTCTGAAGCCGGGAGATCCTGATGAACGTCAACGCAGAAGCCTTCGCCATCGTGCAGAACCTCGCCGCGGAGCTGTCCGCGGGCCAGGTCGACTTGCCCTCGCTGCCGCGGGCAGTGGTGCGGTTGCGCAACGAGCTGGCGAAACCCGGCTTCGACGTTCCGCGCCTCGCCAAGCTGGCCGGCACCGAAC
>CAYTXS010000218.1:0-4151 GCA_964441585.1 uncultured Thioalkalivibrio sp. | reverse complement strand
GCCGCCGGTATCACCAAGCCCGCGTCGTGCCACACTTTCCGGCATTCCTTCGCCACGCACCTGCTGGAGTCCGGCTACGACATTCGCACGGTGCAGGAGCTGCTCGGGCATTCGGACGTATCGACGACGATGATCTACACGCACGTCATCCAGCGGGGCGGCGGCGGCGTGCGCAGCCCGCTGGATTGAAGGCGCCGGATCGTCAGTCCCGGTTCTTGATCGGCGCGAGCAGCATGTAGAAGACCCACGCGAACCAGGACACGAAGATCACCGCCAGCACCCACGCGGCCTTCTCGCCGCCGGTGGTCCGGTTGGAGCCGATGATGATGATGATCGGCAGCAGCCAGATAAAGAGGATGGCCGCAAATACGAGGAAGACGGCTGCAGCTCCAGTGGCGTCCATCGAATCCTCCCTAGGTCGTCGCGTGCGCGACGCCGGGCATCGCTCGAGCGTCCGGGGTATGCATTACTCGATTACGTCCGGCTTTCTTCGCGGACATCAGGTTCGCGTCGGCAATCCGGATCAGCGCCTGCTTGTCGTCGGAGCCTGGCGGCAGGGTCGCCAGGCCGATGCTGATCGTCAACTGGATACGAGTTACCCCGCCGTTCTGGTTCGGCACATTGAACGGATGTTGCTCGATGCTTTGCCGGATACGCTCCGCCAGGACCAGGGCGTCGGGCAGGACGGTGTGCGGAGCGACGATCGTGAACTCCTCCCCACCATAACGCGCAAAGATGTCGGTCTCCCTCAGGTGCCGGAAGACCTCTCGCGCGAGTTTGACCAGTATCTGGTCTCCTGCCGGGTGGCCATAAGTGTCGTTGACCCGCTTGAAGTGGTCCACGTCCAGCATGAACAGCGCCAGGGGCAGATCGTAGCGCCGTGCCGCGGCGATCTCGTCCGTCAGCCGGCGGTCGAGGTAGCGGCGATTGAAGACGCCGGTCAACGCGTCCGTTGAAGCATCGCGCTCCAGCGTGCTGAATTTCATCACGTCCAGCGCAGTCTGCAAGGAGAGAGTCGTGCTGAGCAACACGAACCAGGATCCGCCGAAAAACACGACGGGGACGATGAGGTCCACCATTGTCGAGTGGCGATCGAAGAAAGCGAACACATACGCCAGGTAGCCGGCGAGGAACAGCAGGATCATCGCGGCCATCAGGCGCCAGTAGCTGCGCACCCGACCGGGCGGCAGCGTCGAGATCAAGCGACGGACGGGAACCAGCGCCCAGAGCAAGATCAAGGTACCGGTAACGACAAGGCCGATTGCGACATACGGGATCACAGCCAGAGTCCGATTGGCGCCGTGGCGGCTACCGAACGATAGCGTTGCGGCAGGCGAAGCGTCAATTTACCGTTGATCCGTGAGGCGTCCTCGCGCCATCGGTGCGCGAGGAAAAAATCGCTTGTCGAGGCCGAGCTACTTCCGTCCAGCGTTCTTCTTGATCTTCTCGAGCAGGGCGAGCTGAGCGGCGGCCTGGGCGAGCTCGGCCTGGGCAATGGCGATATCCTTGGCGGACTCGCGGTTCTCGAGCAGGTCCTGGGCGCGCTGCTTGGCCTGCTGCACAGCGGCCTCGTCGAGGTCGTGGGCCCGCGCCGCGGCGTCGGCGAGCACGGTGACGACCTTGGGCTGGATCTCGATCATGCCCCCGGAGACGTAGAAGAACAGCTCCTCGCCGTCGGGGGTCTGCACGCGCACCGTGCCGGGTTGCAGCCCGGTGAGCAGCGGGGCATGGTTCGGTGCAACGCCGATCTCGCCCATGCTCGCTGGCGCGAACAGCATGGCGGCGTCGCCCTTGAAGATTTCGCCTTCGGCGCTGACGATGTCGATGTGAATCGTGCTCATCCGTTACTCCGGGCGGCGTAGATCGCCTTACTGCAGTTTCTTCGCCTTCTCGACGGCTTCATCGATCGTGCCGACCATGTAGAACGCCTGCTCCGGGATCGAATCGTATTCACCATCGACGATCCCCCGGAAACCCTTGATGGTGTCTTTCAACGACACGTACTTGCCGGGCGAGCCGGTGAAGGCTTCGGCGACGAAGAAGGGCTGGGACAGGAAGCGCTGCACCTTGCGGGCGCGGGTCACGACCTGCTTGTCTTCCTCCGACAGTTCGTCCATGCCCAGAATCGCGATGATGTCCTGCAGCTCCTTGTAACGCTGCAGCGTCGCCTGCACGGCACGCGCGCAATCGTAATGCTCGGCGCCGATAACGTTCGGATCAAGCAACCGCGACGTCGAGTCCAGCGGATCCACGGCCGGGTAGATGCCGAGCTCGGCGATCTGGCGAGACAACACCAGCGTGGCGTCGAGGTGGGCGAAGGTCGTGGCGGGCGAGGGGTCGGTCAAGTCGTCGGCCGGGACGTACACGGCCTGGAAGGAGGTGATCGAGCCGGTCTTCGTGGACGTGATGCGCTCCTGCAGCATGCCCATCTCCTCGGCCAGCGTCGGCTGGTAACCCACGGCGGACGGCATGCGGCCGAGCAGCGCGGACACCTCGGTGCCGGCCAGCGTGTAACGGTAGATGTTGTCGATGAACATCAGCACGTCGCGGCCCTCGTCGCGGAAGTTCTCCGCGATGGTCAGGCCGGTCAGCGCGACGCGCAGGCGGTTGCCCGGCGGCTCGTTCATCTGCCCGTAGACCAGCGCCACCTTGTCGAGGACGTTGGAGTCCTTCATCTCGTGGTAGAAGTCGTTGCCTTCGCGGGTGCGCTCGCCCACGCCGGCGAACACGGAGTAGCCGGAATGCTCGATGGCGATGTTGCGGATCAGCTCCATCAGCGTCACCGTCTTGCCCACGCCGGCGCCGCCGAACAGGCCGATCTTGCCGCCCTTGGCGATCGGCATGATCAGGTCGATGACCTTGATGCCGGTCTCCAGCACCTCGACGGCCGGCGCCTGGTCCTCGTAGGACGGCGGCGCACGATGGATCGGCATGTAGGTGTCGGTCTCGACCGCGCCGGCCTCGTCGATCGGCTCACCGAGCACGTCCATGATGCGGCCGAGGGTCGCCTTGCCGACGGGCACCTGGATGGGCTGTCCCGTGCTCTCGACGTCGAGCCCGCGGCGCAGGCCTTCGCTGGCGCCCATGGCAATGCAGCGCACCACGCCGTCACCGAGCTGCTGCTGGACCTCGAGCGTAATGCCGGTGGCCTCGATCTTGAGGGCGTCGTAGATGTTCGGCAGGTCCTCACGCGGGAACTTGACGTCCACCACCGCGCCGATGACCTGAACGATGTTGCCAGTGCTCATGAGTCAGTTTCCTCTGTCTCGAATCCGCTTGGGCGCCGTCAGACGGCCGCCGCGCCGCCGACGATCTCGGCGAGTTCCTGGGTAATCGCGGCCTGGCGCGCCTTGTTGTAGGCGAGCTGCAGGCCGTCGATCAGTTTGCCGGCATTGTCGGTGGCGCTCTTCATCGCCACCATGCGCGCGGCCATTTCGCAGGCGACGTTCTCGACGGCGCCGCGATAGACCTGCGACTCGATGTAGCGCGCCAGCACGTCCTCGATCAGCTCCACGGGACTGGGCTCGTAAATGTAGTCCCAGTATTTCTGCAGCTCCTCGGCATCTTCGGTCTGCGCCGGGAGCAAGGTCACCACTTCGGGCTTCTGGCTCATCGTGTTGACGAACACGTTGTGGACGAGAAACACCCGGTCGAGCCGCTCTTCGCTGTAGCCGTTCAACATCACCTGGATCGCGCCGATCAGGTCCTGGACGCGGGGGATGTCCCCGAGATCCTGGATGCTGGCCACGATATTCACATCGAGGCGACGGAAGAACTGCGCCGCCTTGCGGCCGATGAGGCAGACCTCGATCTCGACGCCCTTGTCGCGCCACTCCCGCATCTCCCGCAGGGTCCGGCGGAACAGGTTGCCGTTCAGCCCGCCGCACAGCCCGCGGTCGGTAGACACGATGATGAAGCCCACCCGCTGCGGGGGCCGCTCCAGCATGAACGGATGCTGGTAGTCGGGGCGCGCATGCATCAGGTGGCCGATCACCCTGCGAATCCGCTCGGCATACGGCCGGGATGCCGCCATCCGGTCCTGGGCCTTGCGCATCTTCGCCGCAGCGACCATTTCCATGGCCTTGGTGATCTTGCCCGTGTTGCGGATGCTCTTGATCTGCGTGCGGATTTCTTTGGCGTTCGCCATCGGG
>CAYTXS010000217.1:0-4173 GCA_964441585.1 uncultured Thioalkalivibrio sp. | reverse complement strand
TCGTGCTGCTGCTGGCCGCCGTCGCGAGCCACGCCGAGCTGCGCATCGAGATCACCCGCGGCGTGAGCGAAGCGGTGCCCATTACGATCGTGCCGTTCGCCTTCGAAGACGAAGGCGCGCCCGATGTGGATGTCGCGGCGGTCATCGAGGCCGACCTGGCGTTCAGCGGGCGCTTCGAGCCCATGGAGCGGCGTGACATGGTGTCGCGCCCGACCCGCCCCGATGAGGTCCGGCTGGAGGACTGGCGCCTGCTGGATACCGACATCGTGGTGATCGGTCGGGTAAAGCCGGCGGCCGCGGGGCGCTACGAGATCGAATTTCACGTCTTCGACGTGTTTCGGGGTCAGTCGTTGATGGCCTACAACCTGCCGGTCTCGAGTGACAACCTGCGCGGCGCAGCCCACCGGATCGCGGACATGATTTTCGAGAAGCTCACCGGCGTCCCGGGGATATTCTCGACGCGCATCGCGTATGTGACGGTCGAACGGGATGACGGCGCGTCGCGCTATCGGCTGTGGTTGTCCGATGCGGACGGCGCACGGGCCGGCGTGATCGCCGAATCGGCCCAGCCGATCATGTCGCCGACCTGGTCGCCCGACGGACGGCGGATCGCCTACGTGTCCTTCGAGACCGGCGTGTCGCGGATTTTCGTCCAGGAGCTGGCGACGGGCCGCCGGGTGGCGGTTTCCTCGGCCCCTGGAATCAACGGCGCGCCGGCCTGGTCGCCCGACGGCACCCGCCTGGCCCTCGTGCTCGGCGGAGTGGACGGCAATCTCGACATCCACGTGCTCACGCTGTCGGGTCGGAAACTGGACCGGCTCACCCGGCATCCGGCCATCGACACCGAGCCCGCCTGGTCGCCCGACGGCCGCAGCCTCTATTTCACGTCTGACCGGGCCGGCGGTCCGCAGGTCTATCGCGTGACGCTCGACGGCGCCAGTCCGCGCCGCGTCACTTTCGAGGGCAGCTACAATGCCCGCCCGCGGGTGTCTCCCGACGGCGAGCAGCTGGCCATGGTTCACCGCGTGCGCGAAAACTACCGCATCGCCATCATGGACTTGCGGCGTGGCGGGTTGCGCGTGCTCACCGACGGCCAGCAGGACGAGTCGCCGAGTTTTGCCCCGAACGGCAGCATGATTATTTTCGCCACCCGCGAGCGCGGCCGGGGCGTATTGGCCGCCGTATCCAGTGACGGCCGGGTGCGGCAGCGCATCGCGGGCACCGAAGGGGATGTTCGCGAGCCGGTCTGGTCGCCTTACGCGCGATGAATCGAAGGGTTAACATAGTCTGCAGTAACCGAAGCCCGGACCGGCGCAGCCGCCGGACCGAACCGACGAGGAAAATCACGTCATGCCCATGCAAAAACTAGCCATCCTGATCGTCGCCGCGGCGCTGTTCGCCGGCTGCGCACGCCAGACCAAGCCGGACGACGAGGCCGCCGGCGTGGTCGAACCGGCGGATGAGGAATTCGTCACCCAGCCGCTGACGGAGGACGAACTGTTCGGCGAAGGGCGTCCACTGGACGGGGAGTTCGGGGCCATCGATGCGCCCGAGGCCGTGATCGACCAGAGCGTGATCTACTTCGACTTCGATTCCTCTTCGATCCGTCCGGAGTACAGCGATACCATCGCCGCCCATGCCGACCGGCTGGTGAATGATTCGGCCCAGGTGGTGCGGCTCGAGGGGCACACCGACGAGCGCGGCTCGCGCGAATACAATATCGGGCTCGGCGAGCGTCGCTCCCAGGCCGTGCGCCAGGCGCTGATGCTCCAGGGCGTGCGCGGTGACCAGATCGTGACCGTCAGTTATGGCGAGGAGCAGCCCGCCATGTCCGGCAGCGATGATGAAGCGTGGGCGATGAACCGCCGCGTGGAAATCGTTTACCTGCGATGAATACTTCGCAGAGATTCAGCCGCGGCGCGCTCCTGCTGCTCATCGGGCTCGGGGTGGCCGGCTGCGCCGTGCCGCCGGAGGAAGATCCGGTGCTGATCAAGCTCGACGAGCTGGATAGTCGCGTCGCCTCCATCGAGCGCGTCGTGCGCAATGAAAGCCTGCTGCGGATCGCCAATGAACTCGCGGTGTTGCGCGACGAGGTGCGTGAGCTGCGGGGCCAGACCGAGGCGCTGCAGTACGAGGCCGAGAGCGGCGTCACTCGCCAGCGCGACCAGTACCTGGATCTCGACCAGCGCTTGCAGTCGCTCGAGCGCCGCACCCGCAGCGGTGACACCGGGGCCGGGCTGGCGCCGGTCGGTGAGACGGTGCCTTCGGCGGGTACCCTGCCGTCGACCGCCGAGCCCGTGCAGTCCTCTTACCAGGCCTCCCTGGAACTCTTGCGCCAGGGGCGCTACGAGCAGGCCGAAGCGGGCTTCAGGCAGTTCCTCATCGACTCTCCGGACAGCGAGCTGGCCGATAACGCGCGCTACTGGCTCGCCGAGACGCACTACGTCAATCGCGAGTTCGAGACGGCGCTCGAGACCTTCCGTCTCATGCTCGAACAGCACCCGGACTCACGCAAGGCGCCTGATGCGCTGTTGAAGGCGGGCTTCTGCGAGTACGAACTGGAGCGCTGGGCCGATGCACGCGCCACGCTCACTGCGGTCGTCGAGCGTTACCCGGATTCGACCGCAGCCCGGCTGGCGACCCAGCGACTGGAAAGGATGGGCGCGGAGCGCCGCTAGCAAGCCATGGCCAGCGTTGCCCGCGAGGCGGATCCGGCGGAGCAGTCGCTGCGCATCACAGAGATTTTTCGTTCGCTCCAGGGGGAAGCGAGCAGCGTGGGGTGGCCGACCGTTTTCGTGCGGCTCACGGGTTGTCCGTTGCGTTGCGGCTATTGCGACACGGTCTACGCATTCCACGGCGGCGAGCGGCGCTCCATCGCCTCGATCGCGGCCGAAGTCGAGACCCACGGCACGCGTCATGTCTGCGTGACCGGCGGTGAACCGCTGGCGCAGCGTGGCTGCACCGCACTGGTGAGCCGCCTGTGCGACGCTGGGCTGCATGTCTCCGTGGAGACGAGCGGGGCACTCGACATTTCCGTGCTCGACCCGCGTGCGCAGCGGGTCATGGACGTCAAGACGCCGGGATCCGGGGAGGTGGCGCGCAACCTGCCCGACAACCTGGCGCACCTGCGCTCTCGCGACTGCGCGAAGTTCGTGATCTGCGATCGAGAGGACTACGAGTGGTCGCGGGATTTCGTCCGGCAGCATGGGCTCGGCGCGCGCTGCGAGGTGTTGTTCTCGCCATCCTGGGGCCAGCTGCCGGCAGGTGAGCTGGCGGACTGGATACTCGCGGACGGACTGCCGGTGCGCTTCCAGCTGCAGTTGCACAAGATGTTGTGGGGCGATGTACCCGGACGCTGAGAATCAAGTTAGGCGCGCGGTCGTACTGCTTTCGGGCGGGTTGGATTCGACGACCGTACTGGCCCAGGCGCTGGCGGAAGGCTATGAATGCCACACGCTGAGCTTTCGCTACGGACAGCGTCACGAGACCGAACTGAAGGCGGCGGCACGCATCGCACAGGCGCTCGACGCGCAATCCCACCGGGTCATCGGTATCGATCTCGGCGCGATCGGCGGCTCCAGCCTGACGGATGCGCGCATGGCGGTCCCTGAAACGCCGACCACCGGGATCCCTTCCACCTATGTGCCGGCGCGCAATACGGTGTTTCTCGCGCTCGGCATGGGTGTCGCCGAGGTCCTGGACGCCGGCCACCTGTTCATCGGCGTCAATGCCGTGGATTACTCCGGTTATCCGGATTGCCGGCCTGAATTCATCGCGGCTTTCCGGCGCCTGGCCGGGCTTGCGACGCGCCGCGCCGTCGAAGGCGCGCCGCTGGAGATCCATGCGCCGCTGCTCGAGGCCGCCAAGGGGGATATCATCCGCCGCGGGATCGAGCTGGGCGTGGACTACGGGCTCACGGTGTCCTGCTACCAGGCCGACGGCGACGGGCGGGCCTGCGGGGTATGCGACTCGTGCCGCCTGCGGCAGGCGGGATTCGTCGCCGCGGGTGTGCCGGATCCGACGCGATACCGCGACTAGCTCGCATCAGCTAAACTGTCGCGCCCACGGCAACCCGCGGGGTGAGGCACACGGGCCGTTAGCTCAATTGGTAGAGCACCGGACTTTTAATCCGATGGTTCTGGGTTCGAGTCCCAGGCGGCCCACCATCCCTGC
>CAYTXS010000216.1:0-4178 GCA_964441585.1 uncultured Thioalkalivibrio sp. | reverse complement strand
CGGCTGCTGCGCTGGCTGGAGCAGGTCCGGGAGGAGGGTACCGACCTGATCCTGGCCCCGGTCGAACGATTCGGTGAGGACAAAGACGACCTGCATGATGCGTTGCGAGCGCTCGATGCACGGCGTGAATTGCTGGAGCTCGACCGCGTGCTCTACGTTGCAGCGACCCGCGCACGTTCCCGACTGCACCTGGTCGCAGGGATCGGGGCCGATCATGCAGACACTGGCGCGGCGCCGAAACCACGCAGCGGCACCTTGTTGTCGCGCTTGTGGTCGCAGCTCGGTGAAGCTTTTTGCGCTGCCCGCGACGCGCGCGACACGAAAATGACCGAAGTCCGGCTATCGCCCCCGGCGATGCTGCGCCGGCTTGCGGCCGACTGGCAGCCCCCAGCTTTGCCTGAAGCAGCGCACTGGCGTGGCCTGGAGGTTGAACCGCCATCCCGGGGGGAACTCCTGGAGTACGACTGGGCGGGACGTCAGGCGCGCGCGGTGGGCATCGCTGTGCACCGTCTGCTGCAGGTCATTTCTCGCGAGGGCCCCGAGGCCTGGGATATCGATCGTCTTCGAGGTGCGCAACCCCGACTCAGCGCCATGCTGCGCGAAGCCGGTCTCGGCGAGCCGGAACTGGCGGGCGCCCTGGATCAATCACTCGAGGCCCTGGAAAAAACACTCGCGGACCCGCGCGGCCGTTGGCTGCTCGATGCCGGGCTGCAACAGGCGGCGAGCGAGCGGCGCATATCGGGCCACCTCGATGGCCGGATCTTCAGCGGCATCGTGGATCGCTGCTTCATCGACGCCGCAGGCGTGCTGTGGATCGTGGATTACAAGGCGGGGCGACATACCGGCGGAGCGCTGGAGGCTTTTCTCGATCGGGAGCAGGAACGGTACAGGCCCCAGCTGGAGCGTTATGCTCGCCTGCTGGCGGCCGACCATCCGGGGGCCGTCAGACTGGGCCTCTATTTCCCGCAACACAGCGGGTGGCGCGAATGGCCCGCCCCGCAATGAACCGGTGTCTCAGGGCTCGCTCGACAGGACGAGCCGGCGACGACCCTCGCCAAGATCCTCGCCGACGAACACCAGCCCCCGGACCAGTTCCGGAGGCGGGTTCTCACCCGGCGCGAGCTCGGCACTGAAACGCCACTGCCCGCGAGCCGGCAGCTCCACCTGCCCGTCAACCGCCAGCGGTCCCCCGGTGGAAACGATCTCTGCTGCGGGCGATCCGGGCTCGTCCGGGAAGATGAAACTGAAGGGACCCAGCGGCATGATGACGCCCGGCAGTTCGAGCTGGGCGACCGCGGCCCGACCGGCGATCTCGGTCGGCCAGCCGTTGTCGATCATGAGACGCTGCAACGAAACCCTCAACTGTCCCGCGACGCCGCTCGGCAGGAGTGCCGGCGCCAGCGTGGCCAGGTCGAGTGCGGCCTCGAGATCGGTGATCCGCTGCCGCTTGCCGTCCGGAAAAAGTGCGACGCGCGCTTCGGCAAACCCATCGGGCTGACGCAACTCGAAATCCCAGGTCGGGCGGAGGGCCAGCAGTCCGCCGAGCCGCGCATCCCAGGACAAGGTACCGAGTGCTTGACCGGCAACAGCCAGATCCGCGGCACGGCCTTGCCAGATCGTTCCGCTGACGCCCCACGCACGGATCTCGGGCGGGGCGAACCAGCCAAGAGCGACCCGCGCGGGAAAACTGGCCACCGCGCCCACCAGCAGGGCGAGGAGTCCCGCGGCGACGAGCACCGGACGGCGCGCGGCGAAGCTCATTGCGGCCTCTGCCGGAGCACGAGACCGGCGTTGACGCGGCCGGCGGCGGCGGTGCGATCGAAAGTGGCTGATTCGATGGCCAGCCCGGCGGACGTGTCGATTGCTTCCAGCCAGCGCGCCACGGATTCGAACGGTGCATTTTCCAGGCGGACGCGAATACCGTCCTCGCCCACGGGTTGATTGCGTGTCAGCGCATCGCCGAGTCCGGCGGCACGCGCGCTCCGGTCCACGATCACCACGAGCGACTGTCCGGACAGATCGGGACCGGCCAACGGCGCATCCGCACGCCCGGCGAGTTCCACGGCGGCCCGGCGCAGGAAGGCGAGGGTGTCGCGCTTGGTATCGAGACGTTGCTCGATGGCCGCCGAAGCGCCATAGAGCGGACTGATCAACAGGCCCCACACCAGCATGATCACCACCAGCACGCCGCCGATCGAGACAAACATCCGCTCGCGGGACTCCAGGCCAAGGAACCACTCCTTCATGCCCCTTCTCCCGTCAGCTGGATACGCCCCTCGACGCCCTCGGCGCCCTGATCGGCCTGCTGGATGGTCGCGGTGAAACGGCCATCCCGGCCCACGGCTTGGCGGATCGCCTCCAGTGAGTCGACGCTGGGAGCCTGCAGCCTGAGGTCGAGCGTCCCGCCGCGGTAGCTGATCGCTTCGAGCGTGACGCCTTGCGCGGCGCCGAGTGCGCCACCCAGCGTCTCGAGCGCGATAAGGAAATTCTCGTTCGCCGCGCTGCCGGCACCGGGAAGACCGGCGAGCCGCCTTTCCACCTGGAAGCGTGGATCCTCCATGCGCGTGCCGGGCAGCGCCTGCTGAAAAGCTGCCGCGATGGCCTCGTCGAGTTGCGCTTCCTGTTGCTGGAGGCGATACAGCGTCAGCGCCTCCTGCCCCAGCAGCAGGGCAAGCAGTCCCGCGAACAGCACTGCGGCCGCCCGCCACGGTTTCCACAAGCGATCGAGTTGCGTACGCGGCGCAAATTCACCCTGCAGCAAATTGATCGGCTTGCCGTTGATCACGCCTGCGGCAAGATGTGGCAGGATGCCGTCCGGCAGCATCCGGACTTCCAGGCTCGTGACATCGGCGCGCAATGCTTCGAGGCGTTCGCCGTACTGCTGGCGGGCTTCGGACGTCAGGTAAACTGCAAGATGCCGCGGTTGCTCCGGCTGGCCGGGAAACTCCGGGCCATAACGCAACGCCTCATCGATCGAGTCGATTTCCAGCACGACCGGCAGGCCGGCGCCGCTGCGGGCCACGCAATGCCGCGTATCCAGCAGCCAGTTGAGGTGATTCGGCGCAGCCGGGCACCCCTCTGCCTCCGAACACACCAGTTGCGGCTCCAGCCCGGCGTCCGCGAGCACTTCCAGCCATGACTCGAGCTGCTCGCGATCGACCGCTGCCGCCGAAATACTGCCGTCGGCATTCGCGCCGCCGGCGGCGAAATGCAGCGCCTCGATATCCTCCGCAATCTGCTCCTCGAGTGCGAATGGCAGTGCGCGGAGAACCTTTGACGCGCCGCGGACAGGCAAGGAGACGCTGGTCAGGAGCACGTCCACGGCGGGCACGAGCACGATGAGGCGCCGACCGGCTGCTGCCTCGCGGGCCGCTTCGACGGGTCCGGTCGCGGGCGCACCGATCCGCCGGCCCTGTTCGTCGCAAACGATCCAGGTGCCCGTGCCGTGATCGGCAGGGTCGAGTCTCAGGACAAGGGCTTCGGTCATGGATTTCGCGGGTTTACTCGTCTGCGAAGCTGCGGATCACGGTGGCTACCGATCCGGACCCGTCGCGATGGAGCAGACTGTACATGGTGAATCGCTGGGTGCCAATATCGACGCGGATCGACAGGCGGAACCAATTGCTGGCGACGCCCAGCGAGGCGCGGGCCTCTTCGGGGATCAGAGCGCCCAGCTGCTCGATGCTGTCCCAGCCGTCCTGCGGGCGGTCGAAAACGATGCGTTCCGCCTCGCCAAAGCCGAGGTTTTCCGCGGCGGTGAGCAACACGGGAGGCTGCGCCGTATTGATGTTGATCACGGTGCCGCGTGGCAGCGCCGCGACGTAGGGACGCAGCTGATCATAGCCCTCGCGGCCCAGTTCCGGGTAGACGAGCATGATTTCGGACACGCTCGTGATCGGCCGGTTCGCCGTGCGAAAGGGCGGCTGGCGTGACAGGTATGCCGAATCCTCGGCGCCGTCGGGAAAGTTCGGTTCGAGATCGCGATCGATCCAGTCGGCCATCCGGTCCGCGAGGCGGACATCGAGTTCCAGCGCGACCAGGAGACGGCGAAAGCTTTCGATCGCTGCCGGATCGCTTTCACCCTCGGCATTGATCAGGTTGTTCAGGTTGAAGCGCCCGTTGAGATCCTCGATGCGACCCTGGATCTGTCCGCCTTCGATCGGCAGCGGCATGATCTG
>CAYTXS010000215.1:0-4200 GCA_964441585.1 uncultured Thioalkalivibrio sp. | reverse complement strand
CCGCCTCGCGCGCCAGGTCTACATGTTCATCCCGATCATCATGCTGATCGGCCTGTTGTTCTCGGGTTATTCGGTGATCCGCGCCGGCACCGTGGCGATGGCCGCCGCGGCGATGATCAGCTGGCTGACGCCCTACAAGATGGGCCCGGGCGCGGTGGTGCATGCCTTCGAAATCGCCGCCCGCATGTCGCTGCAGCTGGTTGCCGTGTGTGCCGCGGCCGGGATCATCGTCGGCGTCATCGCGCTGACCGGGATCGGCACGCGCTTCTCCTCGCTGCTGCTGACCCTGGCCGACCAGAACCAGCTCATTGCCCTGTTCTTCGCCATGGTCGTGTCCATCATCCTGGGGATGGGCATGCCGACCACGGCCGCCTACGCCGTGGCCGCCTCGGTGATCGCGCCGGGGCTCATCCAGATGGGCATCGAGCCGCTCACCGCGCATTTCTTCATCTTCTATTTCGCCGTCATGTCCGCGATCACGCCGCCGGTGGCGCTGGCCGCCTATGCAGGCTCGGCCATCGCGCAGTCGGACCCGATGAAAACCAGCGTCGAGAGCTTCAAGATCGGCCTGGCGGCCTTCGTCGTGCCGTTCATGTTCTTCTCCTCGCCGCAGCTGCTGATGCAGGGGGCGTGGTACGACATCCTGCACGTGGCGGTGTCGGCCGGCTTCGGCATCTTCCTGCTCGCCGCGGCGGTACAGGCCTACTTCTTCGGTCCGCTGTCGCTGTGGCTGCGCGGGCTGCTGGGCATCGGCGCCCTGAGCATGATCGCGGGCGGCTGGTT
The DNA here is from genome assembly GCA_964441585.1 of uncultured Thioalkalivibrio sp. Taxonomy (GTDB): domain Bacteria; phylum Pseudomonadota; class Gammaproteobacteria; order Steroidobacterales; family XN24; genus XN24. The sequence continues at coordinate 3,417 of CAYTXS010000215.1, read as the reverse complement.
CTCCGACGCGATCGGGCTCAGCGTGGCGGTCGTCGTATGGGCGAGCAACAAGCGGATGGTGCACGCCTCGGACGTGGCGCGGGGGTTGGATTAGGTCACCGTCGCAATGGCAGGCTCAGCGCCGGGCGCGCGGAGACTGCCAGGAATTCCGTGCACGCGCTGGATCAGGCGCTGTTCCGCGACCCTCGTCCGGGCAACTCTACGATTTCCGCCGTGCCACGCCGCAACTGGCCCCGAGATGCGCGATAGACCTGGTCGGCGAGCGTCAACGGCGGGGTGTACTCGTGAACGACTTCGAGCAGGATGCGGCGCATCGCGTCGCAATCGTTGGCGACCACCGCCTTGGCCACCGTGTCCACGGAAGCGCGAATCTCGTTCCAGCCGGTACAGGCCTCGCTGGCCTTCCAGATCCGCGGGTGCTCCGTGCCAACGGCGTTGCCGCTGATAAGCAATTCCTCGTAGAGCTTCTCCGCCGGCCGTAGCCCCGTGAAGGCGATTTCGATGTCGCCGTCCGGATGTTCCTGGTCGCGCACCTCGAGCCCGCTGAGGCGGATCATCTTGCGCGCGAGGTCCACGATCTTCACCGGCTTGCCCATGTCCAGCAGGAACACCTCGCCGGCGCCGCCCATGGCGCTGGCCTGGATGACGAGTTGCGCGGCCTCCGGGATGGTCATGAAATAACGCACGATTTCCGGGTGCGTGACCGTCACCGGCCCGCCGCCGCGGATCTGCTCGCGAAAGCGCGGCACCACTGAACCGGACGACGCCAGCACGTTGCCGAAGCGCACCATGCAGATGCGCATGTTCGTGCCACGTTGAACCATGCCCTGCAGGATCATCTCGGCGAAACGCTTGGTCGCACCCATGACGTTGGTGGGGTTGACCGCCTTGTCGGTGGACACGAGGACAAAGGTCTCCACGCCGGCTCGCTCCGCGGCCAGTGCGGCACGATAAGTGCCGAGGATGTTGTTGCGGATGCCCGCGCCCATGTTGTACTCGACCAGCGGCACATGCTTGTAGGCGGCGGCATGATAGATGCTGCGCACGTGGAAGGAGCGGATCACTTCCTCGAGGAAATCGCCCTCGGTGACTGAGCCGAGCACGGCAACGACCTCCACCGACAGCCCATGTAATTCGGCCAGGGCCCTGAGCTCTTCGTCGATCGCGTAGAGCGCGGGTTCGGAATGATCCACGAGCACCAGGCGCGTGACGCCCAGTTGCAGGATCTGGCGACAGAGTTCCGAGCCGATCGAACCGCCGGCGCCCGTGACCATCACGCTACGGCCACTGACGCAGGCGCTGATGAGGTCGGGCCTCGGCGCCGTGGGATCGCGACCCAGCAGGTCCTCGACATCTACTTCGCGCAGCTCGTCGAAATTCGCCCTGCCGCTCACCAGGTCGTTCATGTCCGGCACGGTCTGAATGTGCAGCGGGGCCGATTCGAGCTGCTGGATGATTTCCCCGCGACGCTGGCGGGTGGCCGAGGGCATCGCGAGTAACAGCCGCGTGACGTCGTGCACTTTGACGAGCCGCATGAGCTGATCCGGCGCATGGACCCGGAGCCCGGCTACGACCGTCCCCTGCATCGCCTTGGCATCATCGACGAACGCAACCGGGAGACACTGGCCGCCGGAGCTCAGCATGCTGGCCAGGCGCGCTCCCGAGTTACCGGCGCCGTAAATGATGGCGCGCTCGCGCGGCTTGCGGCTGCCATGCAGAAAATCGCGCACCACGAAGCGCGATCCGGCCGTATGAATTACGGCGAAGGCCCAGAACACCACGACCGTGCCCAACGACAGGCCGGCCTCCGGTACCAACAGGGCGTAGAGCCCCATGAAGCCGGCCAGGATCGTTACGCCCGAAATCACGGCGATGATCACCGCGCTGCGCAGGAAGCGCACGACCGCCCGGTAAAGACCCACCGTCCAGAACACCGGTACCATCAGGCCGGCGAGCAACAGCAACAGGCCCCAGGGCAACTGGCCCGGTGAGGAGGCGGAAGGAACCGTGACCAGGATCGCCAGGGCCGCTGCGCCGATGATGAAGACGAAATCCGCCGCGAGCATCACCAGGCGCTTGGCAGGCCTCGGCAATCCGACGAGCAATTCGCGGACTCGCTGGAAAGAATCCTCGGTGTGTTTACCCGGGATTTTTGACACCCAACCTCCTGAAAACATGGAGAAATCCTTTTCTCATGACAAAACTGTGACGAAGCTTATACGTAGTATCCGCATCTGTCTACATATGGGCGCACAGGACCAAAACGCCATTTAATGGCGACCTTGTTGCCTCGTAATCGGCCCGGTGCCCGTAATCTGTAAAATTGATCAATCCTATACCATTAACCGCGGACTCACCGCCCCCGGCTTGAACAGAATGAAGAATCCCGAGACGGCCAGGCGCGTCGCCGCGCGCAACCTCACCCATCTCGAGCAACTCGAGGCGGAGAGCATCCACATCATGCGCGAAGTGGTTGCAGAAACCGAGAACCCGGTGATGCTCTATTCGGTCGGCAAGGACAGTGCCGTGATGCTCCACTTGGCGATGAAGGCCTTTTACCCCGGCCGGCCGCCTTTCCCGTTGATGCACGTGGATACGACGTGGAAATTCCGCGCCATGTACGCCTTCCGCGCCGAGATGGCGGAGGTGTCTGGCATGAAACTCATCGTGCACACCAATCAGGAAGGTGTGGCACAGGGTGTGAACCCGTTCACCCACGGCTCGGCACTGCATACCGAGATCATGAAGACCGTGGCGCTGAAGCAGGCGCTGGACGAACACGGCTTCGATGCAGCCTTCGGCGGCGCCCGGCGCGACGAGGAGAAATCGCGTGCCAAGGAGCGCATCTTCTCCTTCCGCACGGCACAGCACCGCTGGGACCCCAAGAATCAGCGGCCCGAGTTGTGGAAGCTCTACAACACGCGGAAGAAAAAGGGTGAATCTATCCGTGTATTCCCGCTGTCGAACTGGACCGAGCTCGATATCTGGCAGTACATCTGGCTGCACGACGTGCCCATCGTGCCGCTGTATTTCGCGGCCGAGCGGCCGGTGGTGGAGCGCGACGGAACGCTGATCATGGTGGACGATGAGCGCATGCCGTTGAAGCCGGGCGAGAAGCCGATGATCAAGCGGGTGCGGTTCCGTACGCTGGGTTGCTACCCGCTCACAGGCGCAGTGGAATCCGATGCCACCACGTTGCCGGACATCATCCAGGAGATGCTGCTGGCGAAGTCCTCCGAGCGCCAGGGACGCGTCATCGACCACGACGAGGGCGGCGCGTCGATGGAGAAGAAAAAGCAGGAGGGCTACTTCTGATGGACCAGGCCACAGAGGATCTCCTCGCGAGCAACATCGAGGCATACCTGCACCAGCACGAGCACAAGACGCTGCTGCGTTTCATCACCTGCGGCAGCGTGG
>CAYTXS010000214.1:0-4201 GCA_964441585.1 uncultured Thioalkalivibrio sp. | reverse complement strand
GGGCTGGGAGTATACCGAAATGGAGCCGGCGACAGGAGTCGAACCTGCGACCTGCTGATTACAAATCAGCCGCTCTGCCAACTGAGCTACACCGGCACCGGCCTGCATTCTAGGACCCGGCCACGCCCGCAGCAATGCGATTCGCGCGCTGGACAAAAAAAGCCGCCCCCGACGAATCGGGGGCGGCCGGTTTTTCAGCTGTGCGGACGGGCGCTTACTCGCCGCCAGCCGCCGCATAGAAATAAGCGGCCAGGTCAGGAATGTCCTCGGCCTTCATGTCCTCGAGTCCCGGAGGGTGGGCCAGATCGCCCGCCAGTGCGCTTTCCAGGGACTTCGTGATCTCTTCCTTGGACATGCCCTCGAAATCCTCGCCCGCATGGCAATCCATGCAATAAAGCGCTTCGGCCTTCGCTTCGCCGGCGGCGGCATCACCCGCGAGCGCGGCGCCACTGAAGGCGAACAAGGGCATGGCCAGCATTGCGATTGTGAGCTTTCTCATTTACGTGGTCCTCCCGACCTTGACGATGACACAGGTGGCTGCAGTATATCCCAGCAGCCGGCAATGGGTATTCGTACACCTCACGACGGATGCGGCGCCCCATGTTCAGCCTCCGTTCAGGAGGGGCTTGCCATTGCGGCCCGGGCCTGCGCCAGCCCCTGCAATACCAGGTCGGGAACGTGCCGGGCATCCGGCAGCGCAAAACCGAGCACGGCGGCGTCTCCGCCCGTCAGCAGCAGCCGCGCAGGTCCGCCGCAATGCGCCTCGAGCCGCGCGCGCGCCGTGCGCACCGCCCCGACGGCCGCGAGTCGCGCCCCGGCCTCCATGGCAGGGCCGGTATCGGCGGGGAATTCGTCTTCCCCGGCTGCGCGGGAGGCCCGGCGCAGATTGCCGAGGTCGCCGGTGCGCGCTTCCAGTGCCGCAAGCATCATCGCAAGGCCCGGCAGGATCCAGCCGCCGAGGTGCCGCCCGCCCGGCGCAAGGGCATCGAGCGTGAGCGCCGAACCGGCATCCACCACAAGGCAGGGCTCCCCGCTCAGCGCCCGCGCCCCGAGCAATGCGGCCCAGCGGTCGGCACCGAGATGCGAGGGATCGTGGTAAGCGCAGCGGACACCGCCGAACTCGCGCTCGGCCCGCAGGAATGCCAGGCTCCCGCCGCCGGATGCCCGCAGCGCCGCGCCCAGCGACTCCCCCGCAACCGCCCCCGCGACGTTGGCGCACAGGGCGGCCTGGCCCTCCAGCGCCTCGCCATCCAGTATCCTCGCCAGCGCCTCGTCCATGCCCACTTCCCGGTGCGACGCTTCGCCGAGCAGGCGCACGCCGCCGCCGGGCAGCGGCCAGGCCGCTTTCAGCCGCGTATTGCCCAGATCCAGCAGCAGTATCATTCCGCGGCCCGCAGCGTGACTTCGCCCGCAGTGACCCGCTGCCGTGAGCCGTCGGCCGTCTCGAGCAGCAATGCTCCCGAACGGTCGATCCCGCGGGCGATACCGAGCCGTTCCGTGCTCCCCGAGCTGATGCTCACCCGCCGGCCGATCATGGAGTCGCGCGCCGCCCAGCCGGCAAGCACAGCATCACTGAGCCCGGCCGGCGCCCGCATGATGCATGTCGCGAGCGCCTCGACGAGCGCCGCCGCGATCCTGTTGCGCCCGAGGTCCGGCGCCACCGCGGTGAGATCCGCCGGCGCCAGACCGCCCGCCGCCACGATCGCCGCACGGGCCGCGGCGCCTAGCCGCAGGTTCAACCCGATCCCGACCGCCAGGGTCGCGGGGCCCTGCGCCTCGCCGCGCAACTCGATCAGCACGCCGCCGAGCTTGGCGTCACCGAGCAACAGGTCGTTGGGCCACTTGAGCCGCACGCCGGCTACCCCGAGCGCCTCGAGAGCCGTCGCACAGGCCAAGCCGACCGCCGCTGGCAGCGCGGCAAAATCGGCCGGCGCCGCCGCCATGCGCCCGCCTACCGACAGGCAGATACCGGAGGCCGGCGGCGCCAGCCAGCGGCGCCCGCGGCGCCCCCGGCCCGCCGACTGGTATTCCGCCATGCAGGCAGCCAGGGTCCCGAGCGGCAGCCCACCTGCCAGCACGCGGGCGTTGGTGGAATCGATCTCCGCCACCACCTCGAGCTGGCCGAGCTGGTCGCGGGTGGCCGGCGGCAAGGCCGCGCGAATCGCTGCCGGGTCCAGCAGTTCCAAAGGCGCCGGCAGGCAGTAGCCGCGGCCGCGCCGCGCCTCCACCGGCACGCCCAGTGCGACCAGCCGGCGCACGGCTTTCCACACCGCCGCGCGACTCACGCCGAGTTCGCGGCCGAGCGCCTCGCCGGACACGGGATGTCCGGGCGCAAGGACCCGCAGCAGGGCCGGATTGAAATTCACCGCTGCGGTCCGGGAGGGGGCGAGCGATCCGCGCGCATGCGGCTCTCGGTGCCGGCGCGCATGCGTGCGATGTTGCCGCGGTGCGTCCAGGCGACGAATCCCGCCATGCAGAGGGCGAACCAGAACAGCGGGCGACCGGCCTGGCCCGCCAGCGCGAGCCAGACCGGCGCCAGGGCCGTGGCCAAGATCGTGGCGAGCCCGACGTAGCGGCGCAGCAGAAAAACCGGCACCCAGCTCAGCACCACCGCCACGAGCAGCCAGGGCTCGATCGCGCCATAGGCGCCGAGCAATGTCGCCATGCCCTTGCCGCCCCTCAAGCCGAAATACACCGGCCACACGTGGCCCAGCACCGCTCCCGCAGCGATGCCGACGGCGATGGTCTCCCGCGATACTTCGGAATCGACGCCGATCCAGGGCAGCGCGGCATCACCCAGCCACAGGATCGGCACCACCACCTTGGCGATGTCGATGATCATGACCGCCAGCGCGAAGCCCTTGCCCTGGGTGCGCAGCGCATTGGTGCCACCGGCATTGCCGCTGCCGAGCTTGCGGATGTCCGTGCCGCGGATCCGGCCGAGCACCAGGCTGCCCACGAGCGAGCCCGCGAGATATCCGATGAGCAGCTTGGCGCAGAGTTCGAGCATGAATGACCGTGGGGATGGAGAGGCGCGATTCTAGCCCGGATCAGCGGCCTTGGCTCGGCGCCAGGCCCGGCGTGCTGGGGTATGCTGCCCGCGGTCGACCGGGGAGTGCGGGCCGCCATGCGCGAAGCCGTCGTTGTATTCGTCAATCCCACTGCAGGCGGAGGCCGGGGGCGCCGCCACGGGGCACGGGCGGTCGCGCTGCTCGAGGCCGGCGGAATTCGGGTCGAAACCGTCATCAGCGGCGGGCCGGGGCACCTCGACGAGCTGGCGTCGCGCGAAGCCGAACGAGGGCGCGCGCGGGTCATCGCCATTGGGGGGGATGGCACGCTGTCCGAAGTGGCCCGCGGCCTGCTCGCCGTACCCGGCGCTCAGACCATCCTGGGCGTGGTTCCGCTCGGCACCGGCAACGACTTCGTCAAGTCCGCCGGTCTGCCCCGCGACTGGCGCGCCGCGTGCGCGCGACTGGCGGGGGGCTGCACGCCCCGCGCCATCGATGCCGGCCGCGTGAACGATCGCTGGTTCGTCAATGGCGTCGGATTCGGCTTCGATGCCGCGATCACCCGGGCCATGCTGCTGCGCCGATGGCTGCCCGGACCGCTGGCCTACGGCGCCGGGCTCCTCGACGCCTTGCGGAACGGCGTCGCAGCGCCCGCGTGCACGCTGCGGTGGGACGGCGGCGAGGATCGGCGGCCGATGACGCTGGTCGCCGCCTGCAACGGCCAGTACGTAGGGGGCCTTTTCCGGCTCGCACCCCGCGCCCTGCTGGACGACGGTCAGCTGGACCTCGTCTGGGCGGACGCGCTCAGCGCGATGCAGGTGCTGCAACATGCGCCCCGCGTGGTGCGCGGCACCCACGAACACCTGTCCGTCGCGCACTTCGCCCGCAGCCGGCGCATGGAGATCGACAGCGCCTTCGGCATGCCCGCCCAGGCCGACGGCGAACTGCTCGGCGAGGATATCTCGCGTCTCTCGATCGAACTGGCGGCGGGCGCATTGCGCCTGTGGACGTGAGACCCGAACGGCCCGCTCAGCGCCGCGGGCGAGAACCGAGACCGATTGCCGCGATCGCCAGAGTGGCGCCTGCGATCTCCCGCGGCCCGAAGGGACGGGAGAAGATCAATACATCCCACAGGAACGCCAGCGTCGGCTGCAGCAACAGGATCAGGCCGACGCGCGATGCCGGCACATGCG
>CAYTXS010000213.1:0-4210 GCA_964441585.1 uncultured Thioalkalivibrio sp. | reverse complement strand
GCTCAACCAGACGCTGTCGCGCACCATCATGACGGGCGTCACGACGCTGCTGGTGTTGCTGGCGCTTTATTTCCTCGGCGGCGAGGCTATCTCCGGCTTTTCCATGGCGCTGATCATCGGCGTGCTGGTCGGCACGTACTCATCCATCTATATCGCCAGCGCCACGGCCCTGGCGCTGAAGGTGAGCACCGTGGACCTGATCCCGCCGCAGCCCAAGGACGACGAGTCGGGCGTCATGCCCTAGCGCGAGCGTCCCGCAGACCCGGCCTGGCTCCCGGCTTCAGAAAGTCCAGACGACGCCGACACTCAACAGCGACACGTCGGTGTCCTCGACGTCGAAGTACTCGTATTCACCGCGCACCTCCGCCGAGAACAGGCTGAAGCGCACCCCCACGCCATAGGCGGGATCGGTGCCGCTGTCGCTGGCCACCCGGGTATCGTTCACGGTGGCATCCGCGGACCAGTCGATGAAGCCGGCCTTGGCGAACACGCCGACCGGTCCCAGTTCGACGCCGGCCAGGCCGAACACGTCCCAGCCCGTCAACTCGAAGCCGACATCGTTGCCAGCGACGCGGTCGGTGGGCGCACCGAAGTCCACGTAGCCGCCCTCGATGGCGAGGTCGATGACGAAGGCATCGATGTTGAATCCGGCAAACGCCTTCCACGCCGAATCGCCATCGTCGAAATCGAGCGATCCCGTACCCGGATCGGCGATGTCCGCGTCCACGAGCGAACGGCCGATGCTGCCGCCGACATAAAAGCCGGAGTCGGCATGAGCCGGGGCAGAGGCCGCGAGGGCCGCGATCAGCAGGGTCGCGATGCCTGGGACGGCGCGGCGGGTGAGTGTGATGGTGCCTGTGTTGTCCATGTCGATGACTCCATTAAGCGAAACAACATGCCCGTTTCCGGGGATCCAAAACACTGAGTCTAGCGCCTCAGCTCCTGCGTGAGATGCGGCTCTATCAGCGCCAGCAACGATTCGTGGATCTTCGGGTTGCCGGCCACGACGTTTCCGCTCTGCTGCCAGCCATCGCGGCCGTTGAGGTCCGTGACGATGCCGCCGCACTCCTGGATCATGAGCGCACCGGCCGCGATATCCCAGAGTTTGAGGTCGATCTCCCAGAAGCCGTCGAGGCGACCGGCGGCCACGTACGCGAGATCGAGGGCCGCCGCGCCGGGTCGACGCACCCCGGAGGTCGCTTTCATGGCGTCCTTGAGCATGTCCATGTAGGCATCCAGCCAGGCGGAACCCGGCCGGTAGGGATAGCCGGTCCCCACCAGCGACTTCTCCAGCAGCCGCGTGTCGCTGACGCGCATCCGCCGCCCGTCCACCGTCGCGCCGGCCCCGCGGCTGGCCGTGAACAGTTCCTGGCGCATGGGGTCGTAGATCACGCCGTGCTCGAGACGCCCGCGGTGCATGACCGCGATCGAGACACAGAACACCGGGAAGCCGTGCAGGAAATTGGTCGTGCCGTCGAGCGGGTCGATGATCCAGACGTACTCGGCCTCGCCGTGCGCACCGCTTTCCTCGGCGAGGAAGGCGTGATCCGGGTAGCTGCGCTGCACTGTCTGGATGATGTCGAGTTCCGCCTTGCGATCTACCTCGCTGACGAAGTCGTTGCGACCCTTGGAATCCACCTTGATGGCGTCCAGCTGGTTGATGTGGCGGACGATCAGGTCGCCGGCTCGGCGTGCGGCGCGGACGCCGATATTCAGGAGAGGGTGCATCGGGTGGTCTCCTCCGGCGGCGGGCGGGCGGCATGCCGACTCCACGCGCCAGAGCGGCTAGTAGCCAGTTAGAATACCAACTCGAACCGTTTCTTGCAGGCCTTTCGAGAGTCATGAGCATTCCCGTACGCATCGTGCTGGTCGGCACCACCCACCCTGGAAACATCGGCGCCGCAGCCCGGGCGATGCGCACCATGGGGCTCAATCGCCTGACCCTGGTGGCGCCGCGCATCTTCCCCAGCGAGGAAGCCACGGCGCGCGCCGCGGGCGCCGATGACGTGCTGGAAGGCGCCCGCGTCGTGGAACGCCTCGACGAGGCGTTGGCGGAGTGTCGTTTCGTCATCGGCACCAGCGCGCGTTTGCGCGCTCTGTCCTGGTCCACGCTGACACCGCGCGAGGCTGCCCCCCGCCTGCTGGCGGAAAGCGCCCAGGGCGAAGTCGCGGTGGTCTTCGGGCGCGAGAGCAGCGGCTTGAGCAACGACGAGCTTGCGAGTTGTCACGCCCTGCTGCATGTGCCGACGGATGAAGGCTTCAGTTCGCTAAATCTTGCGATGGCCGTGCAGATCGTGACCTACGAGTTACGCCTCGCCATGCTGGCGGGTGTCGCGCCCGAACCCCCTCCGGAGCGCGTGGATCCGCTGGCGACCGTGGACGACCTCGAGCGTTTCTACGAGCATCTCGAACGGACGCTGGTCGATGCCGGATTTCTCAACCCCGCCAACCCGCGGCATCTCATGATGCGCCTGCGCCGCCTGTTCAGCAGGGCTCTCCCGGAAGAGAAGGAAGTGCGTATCCTGCGGGGCATTCTGAGTGCGCTGGCGCCAGGCCGTGCCAAGGCTGCAGGCGATGAGACAAGCGAGGCGGGGACGCGTTAAGGTATTGGGCGTTGGTCTGCCCAGGAGGCCGGGAATCAATATGACGATACAGGCACCCGTATATCTCGATTACGCCGCCACCACGCCGGTCGACGACCGGGTGGTCGAGCGCATGGTCGAGTGCCTGGGCCGGGAAGGCTGTTACGCGAACCCTGCTTCCAGTTCCCATGGCCCGGGACGGGCCGCACGCGGTCGAGTCGAGGCAGCACGCCGCGAGGTGGCGGCCGTGCTGGGTGCGAAGCCGACGGAGATCATCTGGACCTCGGGAGCCACCGAGTCGAACAACCTGGCGATCATGGGCGCGGCGCGTTTCCATACCGATCGCGGGCGCCATATCGTGACCAGCCGCACTGAACACAAGGCGGTGCTCGACACCTGCCGCCAACTCGAGAAGGAGGGCTGGCAGGTGACCTACGTGACGCCGGGTCCCGGTGGCATCGTCACGGCGACCGAGATCGAGCCGGCCCTGCGGACCGATACGGTGCTGGTGTCGGTGATGCACGTGAACAACGAGATCGGCACGATCAACGACCTGCCGCCGATCGGCGCGCTGTGCCGGGCGCGCGGAGTGCTGTTTCATGTCGACGCCGCGCAGGCGGTCGGCAAGCTGCCGGTCAATGTCGATACGCTCGGCGCCGACCTGCTGTCGGTCTCCGCTCACAAGGTCTACGGGCCCAAGGGTGTCGGCGCGCTCTACCTGCGGGGCAGCCCCCGGCGCCGTCTCGAGCCGCTGATCCACGGCGGCGGGCACGAGTGGGGGATGCGCTCGGGAACGCTCGCGACACACCAGATCGTCGGCATGGGCGAGGCACTCAGGATCGCTGCCGCGGAACAAGCGGCGGAGGCCGAACGCCTGGGCGCCCTGCGGCGACGCTTGTGGGACGGGATCGCCGGACTGGGCGGCGTGCATGTGAACGGCGATGCCGAGCAGCGCGTTGCCGGAATCCTCAGCGTCTGTTTCGAGGGGGTCGAGGGCGAAAGCCTGCTGTTCGGTCTGCGTAACCTGGCCGTGTCCAGCGGTTCGGCCTGCACCTCCGCGAGTCGCGAGGCATCGTACGTGTTGCGGGCTTTGGGCCGGGACGACCAGCTGGCGCAGAGTTCGTTACGCTTCAGCCTCGGGCGCTTCAGTACGGTCGAGGAAGTGGACTACGCGATCCGCGTCATACGCGAACAGATCGATCGGTTGCGAGGGCTGGCGCCGCAGGGTGGCGAAGACGGCCGGGAGGCGATGTGAGGATGGATGCAGGGATACTGGACTACTCGGGCGAGGTGCGTCATCGTTTCGAGACGGCACCGCGCCATGGGCGGGTGCTGGCACAGGCCCACGAACGGCTCGCCGGCGGGGCCGGCGAACCGGGGAAAGGGGTACGCGTGGAATTCGAGGCGCGGGTCCGCAACGACCGCATCCTCGAGTGCCGCTTCAGGGCCTACGGGTGCCCCCACGTGATCGCGGCGGCCTCGTGGGTCGCAGAACACGCCGAGGGGCGAGCGCTGGGCGAACTCGACTGGCTGGACCCGCGGGCGCTGGCGGCGACGCTCGAGGCGCCGGCACACAAGCTGGGCAACCTGCTGGTCGTGGAAGATGCTTTCCGCGCCTGCGTCGCGGG
>CAYTXS010000212.1:0-4243 GCA_964441585.1 uncultured Thioalkalivibrio sp. | reverse complement strand
GCAACAGCCAGTCGCCGGCCACCGCGAAGACGATGAAGATGCCTGCGGAGATCGCGACCGACTTGAGCGCCATCCGGCGACGATAGCCGGGCTCCCCGCCGCGCGTGAGCGCACCGAACATCGGCACCAGCGAAACCGGCTCGATGACGACGAAGAAGATGATGAAAGTCTTGATCAATTGCTCGGTCATGACCGTGCGTTCCCGGGGGACGAGTAAGAGCGCTTGCAGGCGCGTCCTGCTGGACTATAAGTAGGGGCGAGGACAAGAATTCGGCGAGCCGCTCGCGGAAGGCGGGCAAGGATAACAGGCTCGCATGACCGTGGACATCATCATGCCTTTGAGAATTCCAGAAATTGGCGAGTGGTACCTGGACCGCAACGAGAACCGCTTCGAGATCGTCGCGCTCGACGAGGACGATCGCACCATCGAGCTGCAGCATTTCGACGGAACTGTCGAGGAACTGGACTTCGGGGCGTGGGAAAGCGGCGATTTTCGGCTCACCGGCCCACCCGAAGACTATTCCGGTCCGCTGGACATCGAACGCGAAGACCTGGATACCGACCTCAACCGGCCGGCCGGCGAGAAGATGACCGATCCGCTCGAATACCTGGACAAATCCAAGTAACCTGCAACGCAAGTCGCGGCCGGTCGCGGGTTTCTTGTGACCGGACGCCTTCCAATTGCAACCCGCAGAGCAGGTACGGATTGAAAGCGACCGTCGAACCGGCGAAATTCGCCACGCCCGAGGAGTGCGAGGCCGCTTTTTACGCTGCTTTCCGCAAAGGCGATGCCGCAGCCATGGAGAACGTCTGGGCGGCGGATGCCGAACTCATCTGTGTTCATCCAGCTCAGGCGCCGATGATCGGGCGCGCGGAGGTGATGCAGAGCTGGCGCCGGATTCTCGGCAAGAGCGGCGGCGTCGAGGTCGGATTCGATTGCAAGCAGCGCCTTCGCGGCGACCCACTGGCTGCCCACATCGGCATCGAAGTCATCGGCGCGCCGGGAGACGAACCCGCGCTCGTCACCGTCACCAACGTCTACGTCTTGACCCCCGGAGGCTGGAAGATGCGCAGCCACCATGCGGGGCCGATTCACCGGGGCTTGGGCAGCTCAGGTCCCCGGGGAACGATGCACTGACAGGATGCAGCTAGCGTCCCGAGGCCAGGAGGCCGCGGGCCAGCTGATCGACGACTCCGCCTCCGCCGTTGGCGAGCACCGCGAGTGCAAGCTGCTCATCCGGCACGATGCCCAGAAAGCTGCTGCTGCCGGCCGTGCCCCCGTTATGCCACACCACGGCCCGGTCGTTGATCTTCGCATGGTGCCAGGCAAGACCGATTTCCATTCCTGGTGCGCCCGCCGGCGCCCGGGGCCGCAGCGCGTCCGAAACCCAAGCGGGCTCGTCCGCGAGCAGCGCCTGCGCCAGTTCGAGCAGGTCGCGGGCGCTCGCCTGCCACCCGCCGGTCGGCGCATAGGCATCGAGCCGCCAGGGCGGTACCGGCTTGCCGGCCTGGTGGCCCACTGCGCGGCGGCCCTCGATGTCTCCAGGGGCCAGCACCGGGGGCTCCAGCTCCAGCGGCGCAAATACCCGCTCGGCCAGCAAGGTTTCGTAAGGCTGATTCGCCGACCGCGCAAGCAACTGGCCCAACAGCGCCATGCCGAGATTCGAGTAGGCATAGTCCCCGCGGCCGGACGCGATCGTCTCCGGCGGCACGCGTGCCGCATCGGCAAATATCTCTTCCGGCGTGCTGCCGGCATAGGGATTGTCGCTGGTCATGCGCGCCTGCATTTCGGGCCCTCTCGCAAGGCGCGGCAGCCCGGAGCAGTGCGTGGCGAGCATCTCCAGTGTGGCGGCCTCGAGTTCGGGTGACGGGTCCAGCCCGGACGGCAGCATCGATCCGATGGATTGCCCGGGATCGACGTCGCCGGCCGCCGCCATCCGCGCCAGCAACAGGCCCGTGAGGCCCTTGGTGATCGAGCCTGCTTCGAAGATGGTGTCAGCGTCGGGCGCCTTCCCGTCGCCGGCATCGCCCCAGGCCACGAAGCGGACACCTTCGCGGTCCGCCAGGCCGACGACCACCCCCGGTGCTGCGCCGACGTTCTCGACGAAGGCTTGCAGGCGCGCAGCGACGTCCGGGGTATCCGGCAGCCGCCCTTGCGGCAGAGGCTTCTGCGGGGCGGCAGACACGGCTGGGTCCTCGGTCGGCGCCGGCCTCACCTGAAAACCGTCGATCCGGCCGTTGGGCGCGACGGCCCAGGTGATCGCGATCGGCATCGGCACGCCGCTCCAGCGAGCCACGCGGCGATAGATCTTCAGTCCGCCCTCCTCGATCACGCGCTCGTGGAGGATCTCGTTTTCGCTGCCGAGTTCATCGCGCACCTGCTTGCTGAACCCCTCCAGGCCCTCGGGACTGCCGATGATCGCTCGCATCTGCTCGCTGAACCTCGCCCAGACAGGCGCAACGTCTCCTGCGAGAAAGCTCGCGGTCAAGTTCCGGCCATCGGCGAGCGCGGGATCGACGTCCCCGGCGTTTGCACCGCTGGATGCGTGGACACCCTGCGCACCCGTCATGCACAAAAGAAGCGTGACGGCTGCCTGCTGCAATAACGACTTCATGATTTTCCTCCTCTGGTATTGTCTGGCACTGCATCGATCAGCGCCTTTAGTTGCTCACGGTAGGCCGCGAGCGCCGCCCGGCCTTCCGTCGTGATCGCGGCCCGGGTCTGCGGACGCTTGCCCTCGAACCGTTTGTCGATCGACACCAGGCCGCCGGCCTCGAGCTTGCTGAGATGACTCGAGAGGTTGCCCTTGCTGAGCCGGCATGCCATTTCCAGGAAGCCGAACTCCACGAACTCGGCCTGGCTGAGCACTGTCAGGATCGCGAGCCGGGCCGGCTCGTGAACCAGCCTGTCCATGGCCAGTACACCGTCGAGGGCCGTCCGGGTACGTTTTTTCACCGCTCGTCCCTCAGTCCTCGCGGCGCCTCCAGCTCGGCGCGCAGCGCCAGGTAATCACGATGCTCCCGCCAGCCGGTGAAGATCGCGATGGCCGCGCACAAAGCAATGTAGGGCAGCCAGATCGACGGATAGTTGCCGCCATGAATAACGACGGCCGACTGGCACATCAGCAGGACGCCCACCAGGAAATCGCTCGCCGACCAGAACCACCGCCAGGCAACGAACGGTATTGCCACCACCATTGCTACGTAACCGAACACGGCCGCATCCGGCGCTCGTGAGTCACGCAGCAAGGCAGCGACGACAAAGCCGAGCACCACCAGCGAAACCACGGTCAGATAGATCACGTTCCAGGCATGCGCCCGGCGCTCTTTAGGCGTAGGCGCCTGCAGTACCGCGCCTTCGCGCTGGTAATACCGCCGCTGCAGCAATTCCTTGGCGCCAAGCCAGAGTAACGGCGTCGCGGCGAGCAATGCGCGCAGAACGGGGGTGAGTTCCGCATAGGCGTTCAGCAGGAAACTCGCCGCAAGCAGCACACCGCCGATCACCGAACTCAGGCCGCCCGCGCTGCGCGAATAACGTGCATAACGCTTCGCCTGCCGAGCGAGTTGATCGAGGTCTTCGAGCTGAGAGTTCATGCGTATCCCCAAAATGAAACTGCCAACTAGTTTGCAGTACAAACCAGTTTGCGTCAACAGGAGACGCGAAGCATCGTCAGCGGTCGTCGTGTGCGGCGCGGCCCTGGTCCGCCTCCGGCGCACGGACATGCGCCTCGGGATAGCGGCGCATGAGCAGCAGCAGCAACGGCAGGCCGAGCAAGGCGAGCCCGGCCGTCAGCGCGAAGAACACGGCCCAGTCGCCTTCCAGCGCGTCCACCATCCAGCCGCTGGACGCCGACAGCCAGATCCGACCCAGGTTGCCGGCGGACGCGAGCAGCGCGAACTGCGTCGCGGTGTAGGCCACGTTGCAGAGACTCGAGAGGTAGGCGACGAAAGCGACCGTGGCCAGTCCCGCGGTGAAATTATCCGCGATCACCGCCACACGGAAGACCAGCGGATCGTTGCCGGACGCGGCCAGCCACGCGTACGTCAGGTTCGTGGCAGCGGCCAGCAACCCGGCCAAAAGCAACGCGCGAAACAGGCCGATGCGCGCCACCAGCACGCCGCCGGCCAGCACGCCGATGCCGTTCGCGATAAAACCGTACAGCTTCATCACCTCGGCGATTTCGCCGAGACTGAAACCCAGTTCGCGGTAGAACACGCCGGACATGCGTCCGAGCAGCGCATC
>CAYTXS010000211.1:0-4249 GCA_964441585.1 uncultured Thioalkalivibrio sp. | reverse complement strand
CATGGTGGCGTTGCTCCGTCAATCAGTTCTTGCGCTTGAGTTCCGCGAGCACCGCAAACGGGCTCGACGACTTCTGCCCGCCGTCCGCGGGCCCCAGGGCCGCCAGCTCCTCGGCCAGCGTCCCGCAATCTTCGCTCCGCTCATGTACCGGGAAAACCGGTATCGAAAGCAGGGCCTCATCTTCGAGCAGTTGCCTCAGCGTCACGCCCGGCTCCGGCTCGCAATGCTCGAAACCGGCTGCCGCTGCGCTCGGTCCCAGCTCATTTTCAGCCCCGAAGAACAACTTCGGGCGCGCCACCAGGTCGAGCAGCAGCGGCTCCAGGCAGCGCTGGCAGGAGCAGCCCAGCCTGAATCCGATCTCGCCTTCCAGCAGGGGCGCGCCGCTTTCATCCGGCTCGAACCGGACATCGACGCGAACCCGCCTCGCCGGGTCGTCCCCCGCTTCATCCACCGCCGCGAGCCGCGTCCATTCCGACAACGCGGTTTCCACGCTCACGCGCAAGCCCCTGGCCGCGAATGCCTTTGGCTCGAGCAATCGGTCAAGCTCGGCGGACATAAGCCGGCTAGAATATCTAGGGACGGCTTTCCTGTCAAAGTCCTGAAAGCCGTAAAGTTTTGCCCCTCGGCCGCTCACCACGATAGGCTTGCGCCCATGAATCAGGATTCGACCCGTCCGAACGCCGTCCCCGAGTTGCTGCTCGCGTCCGCTTCGCGCTACCGGCGCGCGCTGCTGGAACGCCTCGGGGTCCCGTTCAGACAGATTGCTCCCGACATAGACGAGACGATCGGCCCGGACGAGACACCCGCCGATGCGGTTCTGCGGCTCGCTCGAAGCAAGGCAAAAGCCGTGCTCACCGAGCATCCGGATGCCATCGTCATCGCTTCGGACCAGGTTGCCGTGCGCGGGGAAGAAATCCTCGGCAAACCAGGCGACGCCGAGCGCGCGATGCGCCAGCTATCACTCTCGGCCGGCCGGCAGATCGAGTTTTTGACCGGCGTCTGCGTGATACGCGGCGACCGCCCGAACGACCCCGAAGAGCACATGGACATCACGCGCGTCGTGTTTCGTCCGCTCGCGCCCGAAGAGATCCGACACTATGTCGAACGCGATGCGCCGCTCGACTGCGCCGGCAGCTTCCGTGCGGAGGGGCTCGGCATCGCGCTGTTCGAGCGCATCGACAGCCAGGACCCGACCGGGTTGATCGGTTTGCCGCTGATCTGGCTTGCCCAGGCGCTGCGCCGACTCGGCGTTGCCGTGCTCTAGCGCGCGATCGGTTCGCCAAGCACGGTCAGCAACTCCTCGATGGCGCCCAGGCAGGCGAGCGGCGCGTAAGGATAAAGCCGCTCCGCCGTGTGAGCGCCATAACTCACCGCGATCGCGTTCACTCCGGCACGCCGCGCCATCTCCAGGTCCCATTCGGTGTCCCCTACCATCAGGGTCTCGTCGGGACGCGCTCCGACCTCGTCCATGAGTTCCAGCAACATGTCGGGATTTGGCTTGGACCGCGTGTCGTCGGCGGTACGTGTACCCGCCATGAATCGCACCAGCCCCGTCGCCGCCAGCTCGCGCTCGAGGCCCACCCGGCTCTTCCCGGTCGCCACGCCGAGCAGAAAGCCGCGCCCCGCGAGTGTCTCGACGACCTCCGCGGCCTGTATGAACAGCTGGCTCGCCTGTCGCTCCGGCGAAAGAAAATGATCGCGATAAGCCTCCACGAACGGCGTGAAGTCGTCGGCTCGAAGCTCGGGGAACAAACGTTGCCACGATTCCCGCAGACCTAAGCCGATAATGTCGCGAATGGCCTCAGGCGAGCGCGTCGGAAAACCGAGTTGCGCGATCGCCGCGGTGGCGGCGGCGACGATGTGCCCCGTCGAATCCATCAGGGTGCCATCCCAGTCGAACACCACCAGGCGTGCGTGGTTAGCCATGGTGGGACTCCAGCTGCGAGAGCACCTCGCGCAGTTCCTCGGGTAAAGGCGCCGAATACATCTTCCATTCACCGCTGACCGGATCCTCCCAGCCGACCGAAGCGGAATGCAGGAACAATCTCTGCAACCCCAGCTCCCGCATCTTGCGGTTGTAGTCGCGATCCCCGTAGCGCTCGTCGCCGGCCAGTGGATGCCCCGCCTCTGCGGCCTGCACCCGGATCTGATGCGTGCGCCCCGTCATGATGCGCACTTCCAGCAATGAAGCAGCGGAACCGATCTCGACCGGCCGAAAAATACTCGCCGCGGTCTTGCCGGTCTCGTCGACCTGCACGACCCGCTCGCCGCCCCGCACGGTTTTTCGCAACCGGTCCTCGAGGCGCACCTGCCCGGCTTCCCAGCGGCCCTTCACCAGGGCGAGGTAGCGTTTCTCCACGCGCCCCTCGCGCAGCAGCTCGTGCAGCCTCCGCAGCATACTGCGCCGCTTCGCGATCAGCAGGCAGCCGCTGGTCTCCCGGTCGAGGCGGTGCACCAGTTCGAGATAAGGCGCATCCGGCCGGGCGGCTCTCAGCGCCTCGATGACGCCGTGGGACAGTCCGCTGCCGCCATGGACGGCGATCCCGCTCGGCTTGTCGAGCACGATGAGGCGGGGATCTTCATGCAGGATCCGGCCCTCGAGTTCCAGCCCTGCGGAACGCCCTCGCCCGGTCGGAGCCCCCGGTTCCGGACGACGGACCGGAGGCAGTCGCACTACATCGCCCGCCTGCAGGCGATAATCCGGCTTCGCCCGCCCCTTGTTGACCCGGACCTCACCTTTGCGCAACAGGCGATAGACATGGGATTTCGGCACGCCCTTCAGGCGCGCAAGCAGGAAATTGTCGAGTCGCTGGCCGGCTTCGTCTTCCCCGAGGGTGACGAATTGCACGGCCGGACGTTGATCTGCGACAGGGGGCACCAAATTCTCCTCCCGGATTCAGGAGCTTAGCAATTGCTGGGGCGTCGGGCGGTTGCTATAGTACGCCACGGGCCGCGCGACACGCTCCACGTAGAACCTTCCTGGACGTACGCGAGGCCGCTGGTTACGGGCCGGTCGCGGATGATTCGCTGGCCGGCATGCATTTTATTTTTCCACCGTTCGGTCGATGCCCCCTCCTGCCTCCGTTTGGCGGTTGTCCAGGAAACGGGGAGGCACAACAGGCCGCGGGCGGTGCCCGGCACGGATGAAATGATCGGCTTAATCCATTTGGTCATGACCGCCTTCCTGCCGAACCTGCACATCGGCTGCGCTTCAGCGCGCCCGATCACGCCCCGCGTCCGCAAGCCCGCCCCCGCTCACGGGAGATTCTCGGCCGAACCGGATCTGCGAGTCCCTATCCATGAAAAGAATGCTGGTGAACGCAACTCAACGAGAAGAGTTGCGTGTGGCCGTAGTCGACGGCCAGAAACTCTACGATCTCGATATCGAGATTCCCTCCCGCGAACAGCGTAAAGCGAACATCTACAAGGGGCGCCTGACGCGCCTCGAGCCGAGCCTGGAAGCCGCCTTCGTCGAATTCGGCGCCGAGCGACATGGTTTCCTGCCGCTGAAAGAAATCTCGCCCGAGTATTTCCGCGAGACCGACCGCAACGGCGGCCGGGTCAACATTCGCGACGTCCTGCGCGAAGGGCAGGAAATCGTCGTGCAGGTCGAGAAAGACGAGCGTGGCAACAAGGGGGCTGCGCTGACGACCTTCCTCAGTCTCGCCGGCCGTTTCCTCGTGCTGATGCCGAACAATCCTGGCGCCGGCGGCGTGTCACGCCGCATCCAGGGCGACGAACGGGATGCAGTGCGCGAAGCGATGGACGGCCTGGAGGTTCCCGAAGGCATGGGCGCGATCGTGCGCACGGCCGGCGTGGGGCGCAGCCTCGAGGAACTCCAGTGGGACCTCGATAACCTTTTGCAGGTCTGGGAAGCCGTGAAGCGAACGGCCATCGAGCGGCCTGCGCCGTTTTTGATCTACCAGGAAAGCAACGCGATCCTCCGCGCCCTGCGCGATCATTTCTCGAGCGAGATCGGCGAGATCCTCGTCGACGATGCCGAGGTCTATGAAGAAGCGCGCGTGTTCATGGAACGGGTGATGCCGCAGAACCTGCGGAAGCTCAAGTACTACGACGACACGGTGCCGCTGTTCACGCGCTACCAGATCGAAAGCCAGATCGAGAGCGCCTATTCGCATACGGTCGAACTGCCCTCAGGCGGCAGCATCGTGATCGACCACACCGAGGCTCTGCTGTCCATCGACATCAATTCGGCGCGCGCCACGAAGGGCGACGATATCGAGATGAC
>CAYTXS010000210.1:0-4280 GCA_964441585.1 uncultured Thioalkalivibrio sp. | reverse complement strand
TGCGCAACACGGTCCACGCGGCACGATTGGCGGCCGCGGACGGATCGTCCGGGCGTGTGGGCACCAGCCTGGGAAAGGCGCGCGCGCCCGCCATGGACTTGCGCTCAGGAAACGGCGCATCGTAGGCCCGGGCGACATCCCGGCCGAAGCGCTGCCGGCATCC
The DNA here is from genome assembly GCA_964441585.1 of uncultured Thioalkalivibrio sp. Taxonomy (GTDB): domain Bacteria; phylum Pseudomonadota; class Gammaproteobacteria; order Steroidobacterales; family XN24; genus XN24. The sequence goes on along the minus strand of CAYTXS010000210.1, from coordinate 4,117 downwards.
GGCGCGCACGATGCCCGAGATCGGAAACACGGGCGACCAGCGCGCGAACGCCTGCCAGAGCTTGAATGCCAGCGGCGGCGGTCGGTCGCCGGTCGGAAGAAAACCGTTCGCCATCACCACCCGAGTGAAGCGCTCGGGATGCTCGGCCACGAGCCGCAGCCCGATCAGCGAGCCCCAGTCCTGTGCCACCAGCGTGATGTCATGGAGGTCGTTCAGCCGGATCCATTCACTCATCCACCCGACGTGCCGGGCGAAGGAATAATCCGCGACCTGGGTCGGCTTGTCGGAGCGACCGAAGCCGACCAGGTCAGGCGCGATCGCGCGGTGTCCCGCGGCGGCGATGATCGGGATCATCTTGCGGTACAGAAAACTCCAGGTCGGCTCGCCATGCAGCAGCAGCACGGGGGCGGCTGTGCCGGGCCCGGCCTCCACATGGTGAATGCGGAGCTGGTCCACGTCGGTATAGCGAGGCGTAAAGCTGAATTCGGGCAGGTCTGCGAAACGGCTGTCTGGGGTGCGGTAGATTTCCATCACGCGGGCCGCAGATGCCGTTTACTCGAAAGGATTGCGCAATACGATCGTCTCGGCGCGGTCCGGACCTGTGGAAATGATCTCGATGGGCACCCCGACGACATCCTGCAGGCGGTCGAGATAGGCACGCGCATTCGCCGGAAGCGCATCGTACTGCGTAATCCCCACCGTCGAGCAGTTCCAGCCCGGCATATCCTCGTAGACCGGTTCGCAATCGGCATACTGCTCGGCGGCCAGCGGTGGCGTATCGACGACCTGGCCGTCGACGCGGTAGCCGACACAGATACGAATCGTGTCGATGGCGTCGAGCACGTCCAGTTTCGTGATGCACAAGCCCGAGACGCTGTTGAGCGAAATCGAGCGCCGCAAAGAGACCGCGTCGAACCAGCCGCAACGCCGCGCGCGTCCTGTCACGGATCCGAACTCGTGGCCTACCCGGGCCAGGTGCTCGCCCATCTCGTCGAACAATTCCGTCGGGAAAGGCCCGGCGCCGACCCGCGTCGTGTAGGCCTTGACGATCCCAAGCACGTGATCGATCGAGCGCGGCCCGATACCCGCCCCGGTGCACGCCCCGCCGGCCGTCGTATTGGACGAGGTGACGAAGGGATACGTGCCGTGATCAATATCGAGCAAGGCGCCCTGCGCACCTTCGAACAGCACGTTGGCGCCGGCTTTGCGAAAGCCGTCGAGCAACGCCACGACGTCGGCGACCATCGGCCGGATGCGTTCACCAAGCGCCAGGAGGTGCTCGAGCGTCTGTTGGAAATCGACCGTATCGCGCCCGAAATAACGTTGCAGGACGAAATTGTGGAAATCCAGCACTTCACCGAGTTTCGCGGCGAAACGCTCCCGGTGAGCCAGGTCCGACACCCGCAAGGCCCGCCGCGCCACCTTGTCTTCGTAGGCCGGCCCGATACCCCGCCCGGTCGTGCCGATGGCGGCGGCGCCCTTGGCATGCTCCCGCGCCAGGTCGAGGGCCACATGCGAGGGCATGATCAGCGGGCAAGCCGGGCTGATCCTCAGGCGCTCGGCGACCGGCACGCCGCGCGCGGTCAGTTCATCGACCTCGGTGAACAGGGCATCGGGAGACACCACGACGCCGTTGCCGATCAGGCAGGCGACGCCGTCGCGCAGTATTCCGGAAGGCAGCAGGCGGACGATGGTCTTCTGGCCTTCGATGACCAGGGTGTGGCCGGCATTGTGCCCACCCTGGAAACGAACGACGGCGGCCACCTTGTCGGTGAGCAGGTCGACGATCTTGCCCTTGCCCTCGTCACCCCACTGGGTGCCGATGACGACCACGTTTTTACCCACGCCGCGTTCTCCCCGCGATCCCTCAGGAGCGCACCAGCCACAACAAGAGCAGGCCCGAGACGATGCTCACGAGGCCTGCGACACGAAGCTTATTTTCCGGCATCTGGGACAACATCGCCATGGCGCGGCGTGAACTGCGAGGATTTGCGAACGGCAGCAAGCCTTCGATCACCATCACCAGCGCGATGGCCGACAAGAGATCCGTCCAGTCCATCGCGCCGTGGAGCCTGTCAGCGGCCCTTGCCGCCCATCGGATCCTTCAGGTACTGGAAGAACTCACCCTCCGGCGAGATGACGAAGACGTCGTCGCCCCGTCCGAGCGAAGTCCGATAGGCCTGCATGCTGCGCCAGAAGTCGTAGAACTCCTGGTCGCGCCCGAACGCCTCGGCATAGATGTCCGCGGCTCGCGCGTCACCGGCACCCCGAATCCGCTGCGCATCACGCTGCGACTCGGCGATGATGACCGTGCGCTGGCGATCGGCGTCGGCGCGGATTCTTTCCGCGGTCTCGGCGCCCTCGGCACGCAGCTGCGAGGCGACCCGGGCGCGTTCCTGCCGCATGCGGTTGAATACGCTCTCGCTGACGTCCGGCGGGAGATCAAGGGTCTTGACGCGTACGTCGATGATCTCGATCCCGAGTTCACGCGCGGTCACGCCGGCGCTGTCCATCAACTCGTCGATGACTTCGCGGCGATCAGCCGTCACCACTTCCTGCAGCGTCTGGCGCGCGAACTGTGCCCGCAAGCCGTCCTTGATGATTTCCAGCAAGCGGCTCGTGGCAAGACGCTCGTCGCCACCCGTGGACCGGAAATACTGGCTCGGATCGGTGATGCGCCACTTGACGTAGAAATCGACTCGCAGGTTCTTTTTCTCGGCCGTGAGGAACGCCTCGTTCGGGTTGTTCCGCGTCAGCACCCGGTCGTCGAACTTCCGCACGGTATTGACGAACGGCGTCTTGAAGTGGAGCCCGGGCTCGTAGTCCGCCCGCACGATTTCGCCGAAGCGCAGCTTCAGGGCGTACTCACGCTCGTCGACAGTGAACAGCGACATCGAAAGGACCAGCGCGGCACCGGCGATGATCAGCAGGATTACAGCAGCACGAGGATTCATTAGCGTGTCCCCCTGGCGCGCAGGTCGTTTGAACCCGTCTGGCGCTCAGTTTGTCGCAAAGGCGTCGCCTGGCCGAGATCGGCTGGATCACCCATCTGGTTCGGACGCTGCCCCGAGCGTTTCATGAGTTCGTCGATCGGCAGGTACATCAGCGTGCCACTGCCTTCGGCATCGAGAATGACCTTGTTCGTACCGCCGAGCACCTGCTCGACCGTCTCGTAGTAGAGCCGCTGGCGCGTCACTTCCGGCGCCCGCGCGTACTCAGTGAGCAGCGCGAGGAAGCGGTCGGATTCACCTTCCGCTTCCGCGATGACCTGCTCGCGATAGGCTTCCGCCGCTTCCACGAGCCGGGCCGCGTTACCACGAGCACGCGGCACGACGTCGTTCGCATAGGCTTCGGCTTCCAGTGCCAGGCGCTCGCGGTCCTCGCGGGCCTTGATGGCGTCCTGGACGGCGGCTTCGACCTGCGACGGGAAGTTCGAATCCTCAAGGTTGACCGAGGTGATCTCGATCCCGGCGCCGTAGGAGTCGAGCGTCGCCTGGATGATCTCCCGGGCCCGGGACGCCACTTCGGCACGACCCTCGGTCAGAACGAAATCGAGCGTGCTCTTGCCGACGACCTCGCGAATAGCGGTCTCGGTGACTTCCCCGAGCGTCTCCTCGGGGGAACGCACGTTGAACAGGAAGGCACGCGCATCGGCGCGGCGATACTGCACGCGCAGATCGACACTGACGATGTTCTCGTCGGCGGTCAGCATGCGGGTGGAGTGCGTGAACGATGCGACCTGAGTGACATTGACCGTCTCGACCCGCTGGATCGGGTAGGGAATGTGCCAGTGCAGGCCCGGCAGGGTGATCTTGTTGAAGGCGCCGAACTGCAGCACCACGCCGCGCTCCGCTTCCTCGACCTGGTAGAAGCCGGACAGGGCCCAGAGCACCGCCCCGGCCGCGCCGATCAGGCCGAGGCCGGCGAGTGCCCCGCCACCGCCGCCACCGCCGCCGGAACCGCCGCCACCGCGCCGGCCGCCGAAAATCCCGGAGACCTTGCGCTGCAGATCACGGACAACCTTGTCGAGATCGGGAGGGCCTTCCTTGCGACCGCCCGAGTTCCAGGGATTGCCGCCCTTGCCAGGTTCATTCCAAGCCATGGTATTCCTTAAATT
>CAYTXS010000209.1:0-4309 GCA_964441585.1 uncultured Thioalkalivibrio sp. | reverse complement strand
TCCGGCTTGAAAGTCCGGTAGTTGATGGTCTCGGGCTTCTTGACCTCGCCGAAAGACCACGACCGGATCATTTCCGGCGACGCGAGGGCGATGCGAATCGCATCGAAATCCTCGACCGGTACGTTCTGCTTGAAGAGCTTCAGAAGATCCTTCATCGCTTCACCTTCCCCCTGTGGGGGCTAAATTCGTAGTGCTCGTGCGCGCCTCGACCCAGCGGGTCTCGCTCACTCCTGCTCCAGCTCGATGTTGATGGCCAGCGAGCGGATCTCCTTCACCAGTACGTTGAAGGATTCCGGCATGCCCGCCACCATCTGGTGGGTACCGTCCACGATGTTCTTGTACATCCTGGTGCGGCCCTGGACGTCGTCCGACTTGACGGTGAGCATTTCCTGCAAGGTGTAGGCCGCGCCATAGGCCTCGAGCGCCCAGACCTCCATCTCGCCGAAACGCTGCCCGCCGAACTGCGCCTTGCCGCCCAGCGGTTGCTGGGTGACGAGGCTGTACGGACCCGTCGAGCGCGCATGCATCTTGTCGTCCACCAGGTGGTTGAGCTTCAGCATGTACATGTAGCCCACGGTCACCGGCCGGTCGAAGGACTCGCCGGTGCGCCCGTCGATCAACGTCGTCTGTCCCGACTCCGGCAAGCCCGCGAGCCGCAGCAGGCCCTTGATCTCCTGCTCGTTGGCGCCGTCGAACACCGGGGTCGCCATCGGCACGCCGCCGCGCAGGTTGCCGGCCAGCTCGACGACTTCTTCTTCCGCCAGGGAGCCGATGTCTTCGCGCTTGCCGCCGCTGTGGTTGTATACCTCGTCGAGGAAGTCACGGACCTCCTTGACCTCGCCCTTGGCATCCAGCATGCGCCCGATCTTCAGGCCCAGACCGCGCGCCGCCCAGCCCAGGTGCGTCTCCAGCACCTGGCCGACGTTCATGCGCGAAGGCACGCCCAACGGGTTCAGCACGATGTCCACCGGGGTGCCGTCCTCGAGGTGCGGCATGTCTTCGACAGGAACGATAGTGGAGATCACGCCCTTGTTACCGTGCCGGCCGGCCATCTTGTCGCCCGGCTGCACACGGCGCTTCACCGCAAGGTACACCTTGACCATCTTCAGCACGCCAGGGGCGAGATCGTCGCCCGCGGTGATCTTGCCGCGCTTCTCTTCGAGGCGCAGGTCGAACTCTTCGCGCTGCTGTCCCAGGCGCTCCTTCATGCGCTCGACCTGGCTCGCGGCCTCCTCGTTCTTGAGGCGGACCTCGAACCATTTCTCGCGCGGCAGTTCCGCGAGGTAGCTCTTGGTGATGGTGCTGTCGGCCTTCAGCTTGTTCGGCCCACCGGCCGCCTTCTTGCCGACCAGCATCTTCTCCACGCGGTCGTAGATGTCGTCCTCGAGGATGCGCAGCGTGTCGTCCAGGTCCTTGCGGATCCGCTCGACTTCCTGGCGCTCGATGGACAGGGCGCGCGAGTCTTTCTCCACGCCGTCGCGCGTGAACACTCGCACGTCGATCACCGTGCCGTCCATGCCCGGGGGCACGCGCAGCGAGGTGTCCTTCACGTCCGAGGCCTTCTCGCCAAAGATCGCCCGCAGCAGCTTTTCCTCCGGCGTCAGCTGGGTTTCGCCCTTGGGCGTGACCTTGCCGACGAGAATATCGCCCGCCTTCACCTCGGCGCCGATGTATGCGATGCCGGCCTCGTCGAGGTTGGCCAGCGCCGACTCACCCACGTTCGGGATGTCGGAGGTGATTTCCTCCGGTCCGAGCTTGGTGTCGCGCGCGACGCAGTTCAGCTCCTCGATGTGGATGGTCGTGAAGCGATCCTCCTCGACTACGCGCTCCGAGATCAGGATCGAGTCCTCGAAGTTGTAGCCATGCCAGGGCATGAACGCCACGAGCAGGTTCTGGCCGAGGGCCAGCTCGCCCATGTTGGTGGACGGGCCGTCGGCCAGCACGTCGCCCCGCGCGATCACGTCGCCCTCTTTCACCAGCGGACGCTGGTTGATGCAGGTGTTCTGGTTGGAACGCTGGTACTTCGTCAGGTTGTAGATGTCGACGCCGGCCTCGTCTGCCGTCGTCTCTTCGTCATGCACCCGCACGACGATGCGCGAGGCGTCGACCGAATCGACCACGCCGCCGCGTCGCGCGACCTCGGTGACACCCGAGTCCACGGCCACGGCCCGCTCCATCCCGGTACCGACCAGCGGCGTGTCCGCGCGCAGCGTCGGCACGGCCTGGCGCTGCATGTTCGAGCCCATCAGGGCCCGGTTGGCGTCATCGTGCTCGAGGAAGGGGATCAGCGACGCGGCCACCGAGACGATCTGCTTCGGCGACACGTCCATGTACTCGATGTCCGCCGGGGTGGCCATCGAGAACTCGTTGCGATGCCTGCAGGACACCAGGTCGCTGGTGAATTCGCCCTTGCTACCGAGCTCGGCGTTGGCCTGCGCGATGACGAACTGGCTTTCCTCGATCGCCGACAGGTAATCGATCTGCTCGGTGACCTTGCCGTCCTCTACCTTCCGATACGGCGTCTCGAGGAAGCCGTAGTCGTTGGTCCGCGCATAGACCGACAGGGAATTGATCAGGCCGATGTTCGGCCCTTCCGGAGTCTCGATCGGGCAGACGCGCCCGTAGTGCGTCGGATGCACGTCACGGACCTCGAAGCCGGCACGCTCGCGCGTCAGGCCGCCCGGACCGAGCGCCGAGATGCGACGCTTGTGCGTCACCTCGGAGAGCGGGTTGTTCTGGTCCATGAACTGCGACAGCTGCGAGGAGCCGAAGAACTCCTTCACCGCGGCGGCCACCGGCTTGGCGTTGATCATCTCCTGGGGCATCAGGCCCTCGGACTCGGCGAGCGTCAGGCGTTCCTTGACGGCGCGCTCGACGCGCACCAGGCCGATGCGGAAAGCGTTTTCCGCCATCTCGCCGACGCTGCGGATGCGCCGGTTGCCCAGGTGGTCGATGTCGTCGACCGAGCCGCTGCCGTTGCGGATATCGCACAGCGTCTGGAGCACCGCGATGATGTCCGAGGTGGCCGCCGGATCGTCCTTGCCGAACTCCGCGAACAGCTTCTTGGATTCCTCGTCCTTGCGAGTCGAGAAATAGTGCCCGTCGTAGAGCACGCCCGGACCGGTGGTGCTGTCGCGGTCCACGCGACGGTTGAACTTCATCCGGCCCACGGCGGAGAGGTCGTAGCGCTCGGAGTTGAAGAACAGGTTGTGGAACAGGTTCTCGGCGGCCTCGCGCGTCGGCGGCTCGCCCGGGCGCATCATCCGGTAGATCTCAACCAGCGCCTCGAGCGGCGTCTTGGTTGCGTCGATACGCAGGGTCTGTGAGAGGTACGGCCCGCGATCGAGATCGTTGGTCCAGAGCGTGCGGATCGACTTGACGCCCGCCTTGATGAGCGTCTTGATGCTCTCGGCAGTCAGTTCGTCGTTGGCCTTGGCCAGCAACTCGCCGGACTTCTCGTCCACGACGTCGTGGGCCAGGACCTTGCCCTCGAGATACTCCACGGGCACCGGCAGCGACTTCACTTTCTCGTTGCTCAGCTTGCGCACGTGCAACGCGGTAATGCGCTTGCCCTCGGCCACGATCACCTCGTCGCCAACGACGATGTCGAAGCTCGCCGTCTCGCCCTTCAGGCGCTCCGGGATCAGCTTCAGTTCGATCTGCTTGCCGAGCGTGAATTCGTTGGTCTCGAAGAACAGCGCCAGCATCTCTTCCTCGGCGTAGCCCAGCGCCCGCAGCAGGATCGTCACCGGCAGCTTGCGCCGACGGTCGATACGCGCGAACAGGCAGTCCTTCGGATCGAACTCGAAATCGAGCCAAGAACCGCGATACGGGATGACCCGCGCCGAGAAAAGCAGCTTGCCGGAGCTGTGCGTCTTGCCGCGGTCGTGGTCGAAGAACACGCCGGGCGAACGATGCAGCTGGGAGACGATCACGCGCTCGGTGCCGTTCACGACGAAGGTGCCGTTCTCGGTCATCAGCGGCAGTTCGCCGAGATAGACCTCCTGCTCGCGGATGTCCTTGACGGGCTTCGGCGTCCCGGAAGCCTCCTTGTCGTATATGACCAGGCGGACCTTGACGCGCAATGGCGCCGAATAGGTCAGGCCACGGACCTGGCACTCCTTGACGTCGAAAGGCGGGTCGCCCAGCCGGTAACTGACGTATTCGAGGGCCGCGTTGCCCGAATAGCTGACGATCGGGAACACGCTGCGGAAGGCAGCATGCAACCCGACCTCGTCCCGACGTCCCTCGGGAAGGTCCGTTTGCAGGAATTTCCGGTAGGAATCCAGCTGGATGGAAAGGAGGTACG
>CAYTXS010000208.1:0-4339 GCA_964441585.1 uncultured Thioalkalivibrio sp. | reverse complement strand
GTCGAAGCGCTTTTCGACGGCTTCCGACGTGATCGCTCCGGCCTCCACCAGCGGGTAAAGTATCGCAGCGGCACGGATCTCCGGTTCCGCGCGGATCTCTTCCAGCAGCGCGGCGATGGCGAGCCCGCGCGCGGCGGGGACTGCGTGTGTGTCACGCGCGAGCGCCTCGGCTTCGGCCGTGGCTTTCGCGAGGATCCCGCCTGTGCCGGGGCCGCTGTCGGGAAGCTGTTCCACTAAGTTAATTTCCAGAATTCCGTATACAATACCGAGCCTAGCCGTAATTTCTTAATGTTATTTGGAGATTCAGTGATGATGCGATGCCTGTGGTTCATGGTGCTGTTCTCGATTTCGCCGCTGGCTCTGGCCAACGGTATCGATCTCAACGTAAACAACAAGGCTGCCCGGATCACCGCGGATTTCGACCTGTCGAACAACCTCGTCGTGGACGGTTCCTGGTTCCATCACCAGGACAAGGGAAACGTCCTCGGCGCCGGCCTGCATGTTACCGGTGCGGCGACCGGCGGTCGCGAGCCGTTGCGTGCCGGCCTCGGCGGCCGGTTGCTGGCAATCGATGCCGACATCGGCGCCAATGACAGCGGGGCCGCGCTCCCGATCGGCGGCTTCGTCACTTATACCTTCCCAGAATACAACCGCTTCTCCGTCGGCGGCAGTGCCTATTATGCGCCGGATGTGTTGTCTTTCGGTGATGTCACGACCTACTGGGAATACACTGCCTGGGCGGGTTACAGCGTGTTGCGGGACGGCGAGGTTTACCTGGGCGTGCGAGGGATCAAGGCGGATTTCGAGGTGGGCCCGCGCTTGACCATGGACACTGGGTTGCATGTCGGACTGCGGCTGCGGTTCTGAGGCGCGCATGGACGGCATTTCCGCGCCGGCGCTAGAATTAAGGGTTTTAAACATCCTGCGGAGACCTCATGGCAGGCCATAGCAAGTGGGCGAACATCAAGCATCGCAAGGGCGCCCAGGACAAGAAACGCGGCAAGATTTTTACCAAGCTGATCAGGGAGATCACCAGCGCGGCACGCGCCGGCGACGCCGATCCGGCAATGAATCCACGCCTCCGGCTGGCGATCGACAAGGCGAAAGCGGCCAGTGTGCCGAAAGACACCATTGACCGGGCCTGGAAGCGGGGCAGCGGAGAGACCGACGGCGACGATTACCAGGAAGTCCGCTACGAAGGCTATGCGCCCGGCGGAGTCGCGGTGCTGGTCGAATGTCTCACTGACAATCGCAATCGCACTGTCGGCGACGTGCGCCACGCCTTCACGAAGTGCGGCGGAAACCTCGGCGCGGACGGCAGCGTGGCCTATCTGTTCCAGCACTGCGGCGTGTTCAGTTACCCGCCCGGCACGAGCGAAGAGCAGTTGATGAACGTGGCGCTCGAGGCCGGCGCAGAGGACATCGTGCCGAACGAGGACGGCTCGCTGGACGTGATCACCGCGCCGGCGGACTTCGAGGCGGTGCGCGAGGCGCTCGACCAGGCCGGCCTGAGCCCGGAAGAGGCGGAGGTCACGATGCGGGCGGCGACGGGCGTCGCGGTGGACGGCGAGGAAGCCGACCAGGTGTTGAAGCTCCTGGAAATGCTCGACGATCTGGACGACGTGCAGGACGTGTACAGCAACGCTGAACTGTCCGACGATGTGCTGGTGGGAGCCTGAGGCCCGGCCGGGCAGCGGATGGTGACAGGCGCCCTGACCATCCTCGGCATCGATCCCGGCTCGCAGGTCACGGGCTTCGGTGTCATTGTCGTGGAGGGCCGGGCGATGCGCTACCTGGCGAGCGGTTGCATACGCACCCGTGGCGGGGAGATGGCGGATCGCCTGCGGATCATCTTCGAAGGGGCGACGCGGCTGGTGGATCAGTACCAGCCGGACGAGATTTCCGTGGAACGGGTGTTCATGCATCGCAATGCTGACAGCGCGCTGAAGCTCGGACAGGCGCGTGCGGCCGCGCTCTGCGGGACCTTTCTTCGGCTGGCGCCGGTCCACGAGTATGCCGCGCGGGAGGTCAAGCTCGCCGTGACCGGCAGCGGCGCTGCAGAGAAGGTGCAGGTGGCGCACATGGTGCGCAAGCTGCTGGCGGTCCGCGGCCCTTTGGCTGCCGATGCGGCGGACGCCCTCGCCGTGGCGATCTGTCATGCTCAATTGCGCAAGGGCCGGGCACTGCGTGCCGCGCTCGCCGGGGGAACGGGGTGATCGGTTTTCTGAACGGCACGCTGGTCGGCAGGCATCCGCCACAGCTGCTGGTGGACGTGGGTGGCGTGGGTTACGAGCTCGAGGCGCCGATGTCCACGTTTTACCAGCTGCCGGAAACGGGCCAGCCCGTGCGAATCCTGACTCACCTGCTGGTGCGCGAGGACGCGCACGTGCTGTACGGTTTCGCCAGCGAGGCAGAGCGGCAACTGTTTCGCAGCCTCATCAAGGTCAGCGGCGTCGGCGCACGCATCGCGCTGGCCATTCTTTCCGGGATCAGCGTGGAAGCATTCGTGCGCTGTGTCGAAGGGGCCGATTCCGCTTCGCTCACGCGGATTCCGGGCGTGGGGCGTAAGACCGCCGACCGTCTGATCGTCGAGATGCGCGACCGCCTGGAACAGGCGGGCTCGGCTCTCGTCCAGTCGATGCCCGCGGGCGTCGAAGGATCCGCCGCCGACGAGGCATTCGGCGCGCTGGTGGCGCTGGGGTATCGTCCGCAGGAGGCGCAGCGCCTGTTGAAGCTCGTGGCCGATCCGGCGCAGAGCACCGAGGGGCTGATCCGGGCCGCCCTGCAGGCGGCGGCGAGGTGAACCATGATCGAACATGACCGCGTGGTGACGACCGCTGCAGGCGCCGAGGACGAGGCGCTGGAGCGGGCGATCCGTCCGCGCCTGCTCGAGGACTACGTCGGGCAGGCTTCCGTCCGACGGCAGATGGAGATTTTCATCAAGGCGGCGCGCCAGCGCGAAGAAGCACTGGACCACGTGCTGATCTTCGGTCCTCCGGGGCTCGGCAAGACGACCCTGGCGCATATCGTCGCCAACGAGCTGGGCGTCAGCCTGCGACATACCTCGGGCCCGGTGCTGGAACGCCCCGGCGACCTGGCCGCCATACTGTCCAATCTCGAGCCGCGTGACGTGCTGTTCGTAGACGAAATCCATCGTCTCAGTCCGGTGGTGGAGGAAATCCTCTATCCGGCGATGGAGGATTTCCAGCTGGACATCATCATCGGCGAGGGGCCGGGGGCGCGCTCGATCAAGATCGACCTGCCGCCGTTCACCCTGGTGGGGGCGACGACGCGCGCTGGACTGCTGACTTCCCCGCTGCGGGATCGCTTCGGCATCGTGCAGCGCCTGGAGTTCTACGACGACGCCGAACTCGGGCGGATCGTCACCCGCTCGGCGGGCATTCTCGGCGTCGAGATCGATCCGCAGGGCAGCCACGAGATCGCCCGACGCTCCCGGGGCACGCCGCGCATCGCGAACCGCCTGCTGCGCCGCGTGCGCGATTTCGCCCAGGTCGAGGGCAACGGACAGATCGACGCCGGCGTGGCGACGGCGGCGATGGACATGCTGGACGTGGATCCGCGCGGCTTCGACGTCATGGACCGCCGTCTCCTGCTGACCATCATGGAGAAATTCGACGGGGGGCCCGTCGGCGTGGACAGCCTGGCCGCGGCCATCGGCGAGGAGCGCGGCACGATCGAGGACGTCCTCGAGCCCTTCCTTATCCAGCAGGGCCTGATGATGCGTACCGCGCGCGGCCGCATGGCGACGCGACACGCCTACCTGCATTTCGGCCTGCCGGCGCCGGCGCGCGTCGTCGACCCGGAAACGCTCTCGCTGTTCCAGCAGGGCGACGATGGTTCGAGCTGACGTGGGCCCGACGGTGACGGCACGCTTCGAATGGCCCGTGCGCGTCTACTACGAGGACACGGACCTCGGCGGCGTGGTTTACTATGCCAACTACCTGAAGTTCCTCGAGCGGGCGCGCAGCGAGTGGCTGCGCCACCTGGGCGTCTCGCAGGTGCAGTTGCTCGAGTCGCAGCGGCTGCTGTTCGCCATCACGGCGGTCGAGATCCGTTACCACAAGCCGGCCCGGTTCGAAGACGCACTCCTCGTCACTGTCGAGCTCGAAACGCTGCGGCGCGCCAGCATGGTTTTTCGCCAGGCGATCCATCGCGGCGGTCCTGACGGGGAACTGTTATGCAGCGCCCGGGTCACTGCAGCATGTCTCGACGCGGACAGCATGCGACCCAGGCCGCTGCCCGCGCATCTATTCCCGGAGTGAACCTGCATGCAGAATGAAATGTCGATCGCCCGCCTGGTGCTGGACGCGAGTCTCGT
>CAYTXS010000207.1:0-4372 GCA_964441585.1 uncultured Thioalkalivibrio sp. | reverse complement strand
GATCGCCTTATCGGCATGCTTGCCCTTGCGCACGGCGCCACTGGCGGCCCGCTGCTGGTCCTCGTGCAGCACGACGCGCATGCCGCGCGCCAGGGTCCACAGCAACTCCAGCACGGAAATATCGAATGACAGGCTGGTCACCGCCAGCCAGGTCCCGGGCGAGTCGCCCTCGGCGAGCGGAATCTTCGCGTCCATGGCGGTGAAGAAGTTCAACACGTTGCGATGCTCGAGCATCACGCCCTTGGGCTTGCCCGTGGAACCCGAGGTGTAGATGACGTAGGCGAGGGCCGCCGAATCCACGCGCCCCGGCGGATTATGCTGCGGCCGCCCGGCGTAGACGCCCTCGTCGTCGAGCATGACCACCTGGGCGCGATGGCCGCTCAACAGGTGTTCCAGGTGCGACTGGGTGAGCAACACCGTCGCCCCCGCATCCTCGATCATGAACGCGAGGCGCTCGCGCGGGTATGCCGGATCCAGCGGCAGGTAGGCGCCGCCGGCCTTGTGGATCGCCAGGATGGCGACCATCATCTCGATGCTTCGCTCCGCACACAACGCCACGGGCACGTCGGGGCCGACGCCCAGACCGAGCAGGTGGTACGCAAGCCGGTTGGCACGCGCGTTCAGTTCGCCATAGCTGACGGTGCGATCCCGAAACACCACGGCGGGCGCGTCCGGATGCTCCGCCACCTGCGCCTCGATCGCCTGGTGGATGCACGTCTGGTCGGGATACGGGGTCGCCGTGGCGTTCCAGTCCTTGAGAACTTGCTGCGCTTCCTCGGCCGACATCAGTTGCAGGCTGGAGACGGGCGCCTCAGGATCGGCGGCGATCGTCTCGAGCAAGTGGACCAGTCCGTCGAGCAGGCGCTCAGCCAGGGCCGCGTCGAAGCGCGGCTCGTCATAAGCGAGTTTCAACAACAGCGCGGGCTCGCCATAGGCGTACAACGTCAACGCGTAGTTGGTGCGCTCAACCAGGCGGAAACGGCGCTCCGCGAAGGCCTCACCCTGGGCACGCATCTGTGAATCGAGCACCTGGTGGTCGTACACGATGAGGCTCTCGAACAGCGGCTGTCCGGCGCCGATCTCCGACCAGCCCTGCACCGCCATGAGCGGCGCCTGGTCATGCGGACGCACTTCCCGCTCGCTGTCGCGCAACGCTTTCAGCCAGTCGCCCACCTTGGCGGTCGGGTCGAGCTTCGCACGCACCGGAAGGGTGTTGATGAGACACCCCACCATGTCTTCGGCGCCCGGCACGGTGCCGGCCCGGCCGGCACGGGTTGCGCCGAATACCACGTCCTGCTCGCCCGCCCAGCGCGCGAGGAGCACGGCCCAGGCGCCCTGCAGGATCGTGTTCAGCGACAAGCCTCGCTCGCTCGCCAGGGCGCGCAACTGGTCCGTCAGCGCCTCGGGCAGCGCGCGCTCGGCGTGACCTCGCCCGGTGGGCTTGCCGGCCACGGGTTGCGCCGGGAGCGCCGTGGGTGACTCGAAGCCCGCAAGCCGCTCGCGCCAGAATGGCTCCGCCCCGACCAGCGGCAAGCCGCTGACGTGCCGCGCATGCGCCGCGACGTCCGGGGGGGTCTCGCGTTCAAAGGCTTCGCCGCGGCCCAGCGCGTCGTAGCAGGAAAACACCTCGCCCAGCACCAGCGGGAACGAGCGTCCATCGCAGATGATGTGGTGAAAACTCCACAAGACTTCCCAGCGCTCGTCGCCGGTGCGCACGGCCGTGACGCGCAGGCACGGCGCCTGGCGGAGATCGAAGCCGCGACTGCGCTCCTCGTCCAGCAGGGCCTGCAAGGCCGCGGCCTGCGCCTCCGCAGGGCGCTGGCGCCAGTCCTCGGTCCGCAGCGACAGGTATACCACCGGTTCCACTTCCTGCTGCGGCTCCTCCACGTCCTCCCAGCGAAAACGCGTGCGCAACGCCGGATGTCGCGCGAGCACCTGCGCCCACGCCTGCTGGAGCCGCTCCACGTCCAGCGCTTCCTCCAGGCTGCAGACGATCTGCTCGATGTCCACGCCCGAGTGCGGGTCGCTGAGGTGGTGAAAAAGCATGCCCTGCTGGGTCGGCGTAAGCGGATAGGCGGCGGACTTGTCGTTCATGGATTTACCTGTGGAGACCAATGCGTCTTGCCGGCCCGTGTTGCGCAGCCGACCTGGAATGCTCGTACATGACCGAAGAAAAGGATGTGAAGGCCATCAAAGATAACGGATTTCTATAACAATTCGACCATCCGGCGGGCGGCCGCTAGCGGGTTGAGCGTTCCGGCGGCGACCTCGTGCCGGAGCGCGGGCAATTCGGCGGCAATGCGTGGATCGCGCACCAACCGCTGCTCGACCAGTTCGCGCACCAGCCGCTCAAGCCAGGCCTCGTTCTGCCGGGCCCGGCGCCGGGACAGCCCACCGTCGGCCGTCACTTGCGCAGAAAATTCCGTGATCATGCGCCAAACAGCGTCGATATTGCGGCCTTCGAGCGACGAACAGGTCATCACGCGCGGCTTCCAGCCGGCCTCGTGCCGCAGCAACCCCAAGGCATTCTCGTAATGCTGTCGCGCGGATTCAGCCTGCCGCACGGCATCGGCATCCGCCTTGTTGACCACCAGCGCATCCGCCAACTCGACAATGCCGCGTTTGACGCCCTGCAACTCGTCGCCGGCGTTCGGCAACAGCAGCACGAGGAAGAAGTCCACCAGCCCCGCGACCTCGAATTCCGATTGCCCGACCCCGACGGTCTCGACGATCACCACGTCGTAACCGGCCGCCTCGCACAACAGCAGGCTCTCGCGGGTGCGCAACGCGACGCCCCCGAGCGTACCGGCGGTCGGTGACGGCCGGATGAAGGCGCCCGGCGCACGCGCGAGGCGCTCCATGCGGGTCTTGTCGCCAAGGATGCTGCCGCCCCCGCGCGGTGAACTCGGATCGATGGCCAGCACCGCGACGCGGCGCCCCTCGGCCAGCAATTGCATGCCGAGCGCCTCGATGAAAGTGGACTTGCCGACGCCGGGCACACCCGACACACCGAGCCGCAGGCTGCCGCCAGTCGCCGGCAGCACGGCCTCCAGCAATTCCTGCGCCGCGTCGCGGTGATCCTCGCGCAGGCTCTCGACGAGCGTGATCGCCCTGGCCAGGGCGCGCCGGTCGCCGGCTTGCAGCCGTGCGACTTCCACGCCCGCCGGGCTCGCCATGCTCAGCGCCCAGCGCCGCCTGGCGGCGTGCGGATCGCGGCCAGGATCTCGCGGGCCGCCGGCGGAATGCGCGTCCCCGGGCCGAATACAGCGCGCACGCCGGCCGCATGCAGGAAATCATGGTCCTGCGTCGGGATCACCCCGCCGACCACCACCACGATGTCGCCGGCCTCTTCGGCCGCCAGGGCGCTGATCAGCGCCGGCACCAGCGCCTTGTGGCCCGCCGCCTGGGAGGACACACCGACCACGTGCACGTCGTTCTCGACCGCCTGGCGCGCGACTTCCTCCGGCGTGGCGAACATCGGCGACAGGTCCACGTCGAAGCCGGCGTCGGCGAACGCCGTGGCGATGACGCGAGCCCCCCGGTCATGGCCATCCTGCCCCAGCTTCGCGACCAGCATGCGCGGCCGCCGGCCCTCGGCAGAGACGAACTCGGCGACGTCGTCTTGCAACGCCGCCCACTCCTCGTCGTTCTCGTAAGCGCTCGCGTACACGCCCGACACCGTCTGCACATCCACCCGGTAACGCCCCCAGGCCTGTTCAAGGGCCTCGCTGATCTCGCCTACTGTACATCGCAGCCGGGCCGCCTGGATGGCCAGCGCGAGCAGGTTTTCACCGGGCATGCGTTCGGCGTCGAGCGTGCCGTCCGGATGCGCCGTACCTCCCGCCGGCGTTGCGCCGCCAGCCGGAGCTTCCTTTGCAGCGCGGGCCGCAGTTGCCAGGGCGTCGAGCGCTCGCCGGACCGCCTCGGCGTCCCGGCCGGTTCGCACCTCGGCCAGCGAGCGCAGCTGCGCCTCGCGCACGGCCGCGGTATCGATATCGCGGACCGCCACGTCAGGCTCTTCCTCAAGCCGAAACCGGTTCACACCCACGATCACTTCCTCGCCACGGTCGATGCGCGCCTGGCGTCGCGCCGCGGCTTCCTCGATGCGCCGTTTCGGCAGCCCGCCAGCGATCGCCGCCGCCATCCCGCCCTCGGCCTCGATCTCGTCCATCAACTCGCGCGCCCGCTCGGCGAGATCGTGGGTCAACCGTTCCATGAAATATGAGCCGCCCCAGGGATCGATCACGCCGGGAATGCCGGTCTCGTGCTGCAGGATCAGCTGGGTGTTGCGGGCGATGCGCGCGGCGTGGTCGCTGGGCAGCGCCATGGCCTCGTCGTAGGCATTGGTGTGCAGCGACTGGGTGCCGCCGAA
>CAYTXS010000206.1:0-4382 GCA_964441585.1 uncultured Thioalkalivibrio sp. | reverse complement strand
GCGACGGCGGAACTCGCCGCCGAAGACCTGCGTCTCGCGCAGCAGGCACTCGGCGAGATCACCGGCGAAGTTACGACCGAGGACCTCCTCGGGCGGATTTTCAGCGAGTTTTGTATCGGCAAATGATTCACACGTAGACTGCCCGAGGGAAAACGGTGCCGGATCGGTCGATGCCGAGGCGCCTCGCCCACCGAGACGAAACCAGCACGAGGCCGGATGGTTCGCCGCCGCATATGACCGAACAGACGACCACCTCCAACGTCCCGGACGCCGACATGCCGCTCGTCGGGGCCCCGAGCTCCCCCGCCGCAGCAGCGCTCAGCCTGGGTGCGGCCGTGGTTATCGCGGGCCTGCTCCTCATCTCGCTGTCGCCGGACTGGCTCTTGCCGCTGGGCCTGCCGGTCGGCGCGCCCCGGCCGACGGCGCTGCTGGTGCTGGTGCTGTTGTCCGTCGGCATTACGGCGCTGGTTCGGGGCCACCATGTGTTGCAGCGGGTGTGCGGACTGGCCGGTGTCGTCATCGTCGGCCTTGCCGCCATGCATTGGGCCACCTCCGAATCGACGTCGATCGGTCCGCCGGGCGCCTTCGGCACTCCGTTGATCGCGCTTCCCTGGATGGTCATCCTCGCCCTCGGCTGCGGAGTGCTGTTCGTCGCGTCCCTCGCCGGAATGCGAGCGTACCGCGGCACCATCACCTGGGCGTCCGGTCTGGTCCTGCTCGCTGCCAGCATCGTGATTGCGTCGGACAACCTGCTCGGACTCGGTGCCGTCGGCTGGCAGGTTTCTCCGCTCGGCAGCGTGGTCGTGATCCTGATCGCTGCCGCGTTGACGGCAGCGCTGTTCCTGCAGGGAAAATGCGAAATCGGGCGCGATGTGCGCCTGCTCGGCCCGAGCGTCGCAGGGCTCGCTACCGGCCTTTTGACGGGCGTGATCTGGCTCGGTCTCGTGCACGAGCTGCAGCTTGACGATGCCCGTGTCGCCGAACGCTCCAAAGCAGCCACGCGCGCGCTGGTCACCGAACTGGTCACCGTGAAGATCGAGGCAATGCAGCGGCTGGCATGGCGGGTGGAACGCGCGTCGCCGGCGCAGCGGGACGCGGTTTTTCTCGACGAAGCACAGCGCCATCTCGACGACGCCGGGGCGATCGTCGGGCTCGCCTGGCTCGATCGAAGCGGCGATGTCGTCCATGCCCTGTCCAAAGCCGATGGCGACACGTGGCGGATCGTTCTACGGGACCAGGATCCGCGCATGGCGGCCGCCGGTGCGCGCGCCGTTACGACCGGCCTTCCCGCTTTGAGCGCGCCGATGGAGACCAGCCGTGGCGGGATCGGCGCGCAACTGGTGCTGCCCCTGGCGTCTGGCGAGCTCGCGGGCCACGCCCTGGTGGCGGCCGTCCGTTTCGCTCCCTTGTTCGAGGCACTCGCCGCCGGCGAGTCGATCCGGATCACGGACGACGGGCAGGCGTTGTTTGACGCCGGCAACGCGGCCGGCGGGCCGGCGGCCACCACGACGCTCGATGTCCACGGCCGGCGGTGGCAGATCGAGGCGCGTCCGCCGCCGTCGCGCCACATCGCCGAGGTGCTCCCGGAACTCGTGCTGGTCGCCGGCCTGTTCACCGCAGGATTCCTGGCCGCCGCGTTGCTATTGGCCCGCAGCGCCCGCCAGAGCGCGCTGCGTACCCAGGAACATTTCGACCGTTACCAGGCGGCGAGCGAAGCACTCGAGGCTTCCAAGCAGGGTCTCGTTCAGGCGCTTGAGATCACCAGCGATGCCGTGGTGATCATCGATCACGACTGGCGTTACGTGTATGCCAATCCCACGGCGACCATCCTCATGCATCGCTCGACACATGAACTCGTCGGAAGAACCGCCATGGAAGTCTTTCCGGAGCTCGAGGCCAGCGCCTTCGCCGGCATGTTGGAAAACGCGATGGCCAGGCGCGAGGCGGGTCACCGGGAGGATTATTTCGCGCCGTTGGGAACCTGGCTGGAGGTGCGCGCCCATCCCCATCCCGAAGGAATGGTGGTTTATTTTCGCGACGTGAGCGAGCGCCGCCAGGCATTCGACCGCGTGGTACGCAGTGAGCAGTTGCTGGTGCGTGCGCAGAAAGTGGCTCGCCTCGGTGCCTGGGAGCTGGATCTCGGCACAGGTGCCATGACCTGGAGCGAGCAGGTCCGGGACGTGTTCGGCATAGATACCGAAGTATCGAGAGGCACTTTCGAGGCCTTTCTCAAACTCGTCCACCCGGACGATCGAGCCTACGTCGCCAGCTTGCGCGCCAGCGTTCTGGACGGGCAGGACAGCATCGACGTCAAGCACCGGGTTCTTCACCCCGACGGCACGGTGCACTGGATTCACGAACGGGCCGAACGAAGCGAAGCCTCGGACGGCAGCGTCATCCTGGCGGGCACCGCGCAGGACATCACCGAGCTGCAGGCCGGCCGCGAGGCGATCGTGGCCCGGGACCGCTTTTTTGAACTCTCCATCGACATGTTCTGCATCGCCGGAACGGACGGCTACTTTCGCCAGGTGAACCCCGCTTTTTCCCGCGTGCTGGGACATTCTGCCGAGGTGTTGCTGGCCGAGCCGTGGATCAACTTCGTGCATCCCGATGACGTGGAGCCGACGGAAAAGGCGCGCGCCACATTGCAGCAGGGCCGCAGGATCTTCAGGTTCGAGAACCGCTTTCGCTGCGCTGACGGCAGCTACCGCTGGCTGTCCTGGGTGTCAATGCCGGTCGGCGAGGTGATGTACGGCGTGGCGCGGGACGTGACCGATAGCCGTCGGCTGCAGGCCTCTTTGCGACGCGCCATGGATGACCTGCAAAGTCGGAACCGGGAGCTGGAGGATTTCGCTTTTGTTGCGTCGCACGATCTGCAGGAACCCTTGCGCAAGATCCGTGCTTTTTCCGACCGGCTGGTCAGCACGGCGTCGGCTGGTCTCGACGAGCAGGCGCAGGATTACCTCGCGCGAATCACGGCCGCGTCGCGTCGTATGCAGGTATTGATCGACGACCTGTTGTCGTATTCCCGCATCAGTACGCGAGCAAAGCCTTTCGCGCGGGTGCCTCTGACCGAAGTGGTCGCCGAGGCGCTGGCCGATCTCGACACGCGGATCGAAGAGACCGGCGCGACAGTGATCGTGGAGGATCTGCCCGTCATCGAAGCGGATCGCAGCCAGTTGCGCCAGGTGATGCACAATCTGCTGGCCAACAGTCTCAAGTTCACGGCGGCAGGCCGGGCGCCACATGTCCGGGTACAAGCGGAGCGCTGCGACACAGGCACCGCCCAGGAGGCCATCCAGGTGATCGTCGAGGACAATGGCATCGGCTTCGATATGCAGTATGCTGAGAGAATATTTTCCCCGTTCCAGCGTTTGCATGGACGCAGCATGTACCAGGGTACGGGGATGGGCCTGGCGATCGTGCGACGCATCATCGAACGCCACGGCGGAAAGATCACTGCCCGAGGCATGCCCGGACAAGGTGCGGTTTTCGTGCTGACCCTGCCGCACACGCAAGCCAGGGGCGGCCGCTCCGGCCTCACCCAGGAGGCGTCATGACAGAATCCACTGCGCCCATCACGATCCTGCTGGTCGACGACGACGCCGACGACCAGGAACTGGCGCGCGCAGCCTTCGCCGAGAGCCACCTACGCAACGATCTGCACTGCGTGGAGAGCGGGGAGGAGATGCTGGCGTACCTGCGCCGCGAAGGGCCATACAGCGACCCGAGCGACTCCCCGCTCCCGGGCATCGTGTTGCTCGACCTGAACATGCCCGGAATGGGGGGGCGCGAGGCCCTGGAAAAGATGAAGCGGGATGCGGCTCTCCGGCATATTCCGGTCGTTGTCATGACCACCTCGAAAGCCGACGAGGATATCCTGAACTCCTACCAGCACGGCGCCAACTCCTACATCGCGAAGCCCGTGACCTTCGAGGGACTGGTGAACGTCGTGAAAGGGCTGCAGCGGTACTGGCTGCAGATCGTCGAACTACCAACGGACCTCGCGAACGAATAATGAGCTCCACCCCGATCCGGGTCCTCGTGATCGACGACGACGAGGAAGACGCGATGATCATCGCGGACATGCTGCACGACGATCCGGAAGCGTCGTTCGTGGTCGAGCAGTGCACTCTGCCGCAACAGTACTGGTCTTCGGTCGCGGCACAGCGGCACGATATCTACCTGGTCGATTACCGGCTGGGACCCGAAAGCGGCCTCGAGCTGATCCGCCGGGCCACGGCCGAAGGCATCACACGCCCCATGATCCTGCTGACCGGACAGGGCGGCGACGGCGTCGACCAGCTCGCACTCAAGGCCGGGGCCGCCGACTATCTCGTCAAGGGCCACGCCGATCTCACGCAGTTCGCCAGGGCGATCCG
>CAYTXS010000205.1:2059-4426 GCA_964441585.1 uncultured Thioalkalivibrio sp. | reverse complement strand
CCCCAGAGAGAAACATGGCCCGGATCACTGTCGAAGACTGCATGCAGAATGTCGATAACCTGTTCGACCTCGTCCTGATCGCGGCGCGGCGCGCCCGCCAGCTCGCCAACGGCGCACCGTCCACGCTCGAGTGGGAGAACGACAAGTCCACCGTGCTGGCGCTGCGCGAGATCGCGGGAGGCGCTATCAACCAGGACATCCTCGACGAACCGGATCCGCCGGTGGCCGTGCGCGAACCGGAATCTTTCGATCGTCCCATCCCCCCGATGGGAGACTGACACCGGAGCCCGCGCCCGTGGACTACGCAGCTTCCTTCCTGGCTCGACTGCCGAAAAGGAAGCGGTCCATTGGGCTCGACCGCCTCAACCGGCGGATGGAGCGCTACCTGTCGGCTGAACAGGTCCGCCAGGTCATGGATGCCTACGAGTTCGCCGCCAAGGCCCACGAGGGCCAGCAACGCTACTCGGGCGAACCCTACATCTCGCACCCGGTGGCGGTCGCCACCATCCTCGCCGACCTGAAACTGGATGCGCAGACGCTGATGTCGGCGCTTTTGCACGACGTCATCGAAGACACCGGCGTTCCGAAGGAGCACATCGCGGAGCGCTTCGGCGAGGAAGTTGCCGAACTCGTCGACGGGGTCAGCAAGCTCGACAAGATCGAGTTCCGCAGCCGCGCCGAAGCCCAGGCGGAGAGTTTCCGCAAAATGCTGCTCGCCATGGTGGGCGACATGCGGGTGATCCTGGTCAAGCTCGCGGACCGCACGCACAACATGCGGACGCTGTGGATCATGCCGCCGGAGAAACGCCGCAGGATCGCGCGCGAGACGCTCGAGATCTACGCCCCGATCGCCAACCGGCTCGGGATGAACACCATCCGCCTCGAACTTGAGGATCTCGGATTCCGCTGCCTGCATCCCTATCGGTACCGGGTGCTGGAAAGAGCGCTGAAACGCGCGCAGGGCACGCACAAGCAGATCATCCAGAAGATCAGCCGGCGCTTCGACGACAGTCTCGGGGAAGCGGACATCGGCGCGCGAGTCGAGGGGCGCGAGAAACACATTTACAGCATCTACCGGAAGATGCGCGACAAGAAGCTCGCGCTGAACGAGATCGTTGACGTTTACGGGCTGCGCATCGTCGTCGAGAGCGTCGATGACTGCTATCGGGCGCTCGGCATCGTGCACAAGTGCTATAAGCCGATGCCGGGCCGCTTCAAGGACTACATCGCTATCCCGCGCGTCAACGGCTACCAGTCGCTGCACACGACGCTGTTCGGCCCCGGCGGACTGCCCTGCGAGGTGCAGATCCGCACCGACGACATGGACCGCGTGGCGGAGTCGGGCATCGCGGCTCACTGGCTCTACAAGAGCGGCAATGCGCCCGCCGCGCAGCCCGAGGTGCGTGCGCGGGAGTGGCTGGCCAACCTGATGGAGATGGAGGAAGGCGGCAGCTCCGAGGAATTCCTGGAGAGCGTCAAGATCGACCTGTTCCCGGACAAGGTCTACGTGTTCACACCCAAGGGCGACATCGTGCGCCTGCCGCGCGGCTCCACCTGCGTCGACTTCGCCTACGCGGTGCATACGGGCGTCGGCAACCGCTGCGTCGCCGCGCGCGTGGATCGCCGCCCGGTGCCGCTGCGCACGGTGCTGAAGAACGGCCAGACGGTGCAGATCGTGACGGCGCGCGGCGCTTCGCCCAACCCCGCGTGGGTGAATTTCGTCGTGACCGCCAAGGCGCGCATGGCGATCCGGAATTTCCTCAAGAACCTGCAGCGCCACGAAGCCACCGACCTGGGCAAGCGGCTGCTCGACAACGCGCTACGCGAGTTCAAGCTCACGCTGCGCAAGGTCCCGGACGAGCGCATGAAGGCCACGCTCGACCTGCTCGGCTGCAACCAAGTGCAGGAACTCTACGAACAGATCGGCCTCGGCGAGCGCATGGCCTCGCTGGTGGCGCGCCGGTTGCTGCCGGAGGAAGCCGACAAGCGGGGCGGCGAACAGGCCGCGCCGCTGACGATCGCCGGGACGGAAGGGATGGTGGTGACCTACGGCCGCTGCTGCCACCCCATCCCGGGCGACACGGTCTTCGGCTACCTCAGCGCGGGTCGCGGCATCGTCATCCACCGCGACGATTGCGGCAACCTCACCGAGTTCCGCAAGCAGCCGGACAAGTGGCTCGCGGTCGAGTGGGAGCGCCAGCTGAACCGGACCTTTCCCGTGGAGGTCCGCGCCGAGGTGCGTAACCGGCTCGGCGTGCTGGCGGCGGTCGCGGCTAATATCTCTTCGACCGAGACCAACATCGAGCATGTCCAGGTCGTGGAACGCGACGGCGACAGCTCGTCGCTGATCTTCCTGCTGCAGGTCGA
>CAYTXS010000205.1:0-1959 GCA_964441585.1 uncultured Thioalkalivibrio sp. | reverse complement strand
CGTGGCCCCGGCTCCCGAAGATTCCGTCACGCGACTCAGCGGCGTGGGGCCCGCCCTCGCGGCGCGGCTCGAACGGCTCGGCGTGCGCACGGTCGAAGATCTCGTATTTCTCCTTCCGGTCCGCTACGAGGACCGCACCCGGACCACGCCCATTGGCGCGCTGCGGCCCGGACAGCGGGCCGTGGTCGAAGGCGAGGTGCTGCTGGCGGAGGTCGTGCGGCGCCGCCGCGCCATGCTCGTGGTGGCCCTGGGCGACGCCACCGGCAGCCTGACGCTGCGCTTCTTCCACTTCAATGCACGCCAGCAGGAGGCCCTGGCCAGGGGCGCGCGATTCCGGTGTTTCGGCGAAGTGCGCGCCGGGCAGCGGGGCCTGGAAATGGTGCATCCCGAATTCCAGCGCCCTGCGGAGGAAGAGGAGGGCACGCTGACCCCGATCTATCCGGGTACGGAGGGCCTTACACAGGCGCGCCTGCGGCAGCTCGTCGGGTTGGCCCTGGCCGCCCTCGGACGGGGGCCCGCGGAACTCGTGCCCGCCGACGGGCTGGCGGGACGCGGGCTGCCGACCCTGCGCACGGCGCTGCAACTGCTGCATCGGCCGCCGCCGGACGCCGACGTCGCGGCGCTGGAATCCGCCACGCATCCCGCGCGCCAGCGCCTGGCGCTCGAGGAACTGCTGGCGCACCAGCTGGCCATGCGCGCATTGCGCCATCGCGCGCGACGCCTCGCGGCATGGCCGCTCGCCGGCGACGATCTCGTGGAACGTTTCATAAGCGGCCTGCCATTCGCGCTCACCGCCGCACAGCAGCGAGTGATCACCGAGGTGCGGCACGACCTGGCCCGGGCCGTGCCGATGATGCGCCTCGTGCAGGGCGATGTCGGCAGCGGCAAGACCGTGGTCGCCGCGGTGGCGGCGCTGCAGGCCGTCGCCTGCGGCGCGCAGGCTGCGATCATGGCGCCGACTGAACTGCTCGGCGAGCAGCATCACATGAATTTCCGCAACTGGCTGGAGCCCCTTGGCGTGGGTGTCTCCTGGCTCTCGGGCTCCCAACCCGCCGCGCAGCGTCGGGACGCACTGGCGCGCCTCGCCTCTGGCAAAGCCGGCGTGGCGGTCGGGACGCATGCACTCTTCCAGGAAGGGGTCGATTTCGCGCGACTCGCGCTGGCGATCATCGACGAACAGCACCGCTTCGGAGTGCACCAGCGGCTCGCGCTGACCGACAAGGGCAAGGCCGCGGGGCGCCGTCCTCACCAGCTGGTGATGACCGCCACGCCGATCCCGCGCACGCTCGCCATGGCGACCTACGCCGATCTCGACACGTCGATCATCGACGAGTTGCCGCCCGGGCGCGGCACCGTGCGCACGGTGGCGATGCCCGAGACCCGCCGGAGCGAGATCGTCGCGCGCATCCGTGAGGCATGCGCTGCCGGTCGTCAGGCCTACTGGGTCTGCCCGCTTGTCGAGGAATCCGACCAGCTCCAGGCCCAGGCCGCCGAGGACACGGCCGCGAAGCTGACCGAGGCGCTGCCGGAACTGTCTGTCGGCCTGATCCATGGCCGGCTGCGCGCCGCCGAGAAGGAAAAGATCATGCGCGCCTTCAAGGGCGGCGAGATCCACCTGCTGGTCGCCACGACAGTGATCGAGGTCGGCGTCGATGTGCCCCGGGCCAGCCTCATGATCATCGAGAACGCGGAGCGCATGGGCCTCGCGCAGCTTCACCAGTTGCGGGGCCGCGTGGGACGCGGGGAAGAGGATGCCAGCTGCCTGTTGCTCTACCGCCCCCCGCTGTCGGCCATCGCCACGACCCGCCTCGCGGCGATGCGCGACACGAACGACGGCTTCGAAATTGCGCGCACGGACCTCGAGTTGCGCGGCCCGGGAGAGGTCCTGGGGATTCGCCAGACGGGCCTGCTCGGGCTGAAAGTGGCCGACCTGGTGCGCGACCAGCACCTCATGCCGGC
>CAYTXS010000204.1:0-4451 GCA_964441585.1 uncultured Thioalkalivibrio sp. | reverse complement strand
CGAGCGTGGTCTTGCCGGTGCCGGCCGGTCCGATGAGGGCCAGGTTCCGGATGGCATCAGTTCTGTCGTTGTTCATTGTTGGACCTTTCCGTGTCTGCAGTGATTGATGGACGGCGTTTCTCCGGCCTCAGGCCGCGAGCCCGTCTACGAGTCGAATCCGCGTGCCCGGTGCGAGCTCGAGCACTGTCGCGGCGCTGGCGCCGTTGATCGCCAGTTCCAGCACCCCGAAGGCGTTGACCAGGGCAAGTGGCGTCCCCGGCGGGACGTCGGCATAGGTGTTGCGGACCGCCAACGAGTGCGTGCCGACGATCGCCCAGGGCTGCCGGCAGGCGGCCACCAGCGGCGCGCCGATGTTGGTGAAAAGATTGCCGAAGTGATCGGCCAGCAGGATTTCGCCGCCGATGCCCTCTGCATCGCGGGTCGGGGTCGGAAGCGGCGTCGGATCGGCCGGCGTGGTCGGAGGGCCGAAATCCTCCGGCGCCAGTGCGCCCGTCGCCAGTGCGGCGGCCAGCGGCGCGAACAGGTCCCGGCCGTGGAATGTCTGCGAGATCTCCGTCAGTCCGAGCCGCTCGGGCAGGTTCGCCGTCATGGCGAAATAGCGGGCCGTGCGGCAGTCACGCAATGCTTCTGCCAGCAGGCCATTGTCGGGTGCGAGCAAGAGCCGGTCCTCGGCGAGCGCCAGAAGGACGCGGCGTGCCGTTCCGACACCGGGATCGACCACCGCAAGATGCAGGGTGCCTACCGGGAAATCGCGCCAGGCACGCCCCAGCCAGAATCCGGCCAGGTCGGGGCGACCCATGGGCATGCCGTGGCCGAGATCGATGATGCGAGCCCCGGGAGAACGACTCAGTATGCGTCCGCTGACGATGCCGGCGAAAGGATCCGCTGTACCGAAGTCGGTCATGAGCGTAATCAGTCCGGACGGGGCGAAAGGCATCAGTAAGGTCCGTCAGTCAGCAGATCCGTGGCAGCGGGTCGTCCTCGAGCTCCTCGAGCATCCGCCGGCCACCCAGTTCGGTCTCGATCACGACCGGCCGCCCCTGGGCATCGACCTGGCCGATGATCGCCGCATCCTCGCCGCCGGGCAGTGCCTGCCATGCGGCGAGCGCACGCTGCGCCTCCTCGGGTGCGAGCACCGCTACGACCCGACCCTCGCAGGCCAGGTAGTAGGGATCGTAACCCAGCATCTCGCACACGCTGCGCACCGTGTCACGAACGGGAATGCGGGTTTCGTCGAGGCGCACAGAGAGACCGGAGGCGCGCGCGATCTCGTGGGCCACGGTCGCGAGGCCGCCGCGTGTCGGATCGCGCATGAAGCGCAAGCCGGGATAATCGAGCAGGGCGCTGGTGAAGGGGAACACGCTGGCCGCGTCGGACAACAGTTCACCACTGAGGCCGAACTGCTCGCGGGCGAGCATCACGCAGATGCCGTGGTCCCCCACGCTGCCGCTCACCAGCAGCTGGTCGCCAGGCTGGATGATGTCCATGCCGAGGCGCAATCCGTGCCGGCGCACGCCGATGCCCGTGGTAGCCAGGTACAACCCGCCGCCTTCCCCGCGCCGGACGACCTTGGTATCCCCGGCGGCGACCTGCACGCCCGTTTCCCGCGCCGCACGGGCCAGGCTGCTCACGATCCGGTCCAGTACATCGACCTCGAGCCCTTCCTCGATGAACACGTTCAGGGAAAGGTACAGGGGCCTGGCGCCAGCGACCGCCAGGTCGTTCGTGGTGCCGTGCACGGCCAGCGAGCCGATGTCGCCTCCGGGGAATTCCAGCGGTTGCACGGTAAAGCCGTCGGTGGTGAATACCACTTCGCCATCCGGCAGCTTCGGCAGCGGACAGGCATCGAGATTCGTGTCGAGGACGCCCCCGCCGAGACGCCGTGCGAAGATTTCCTGGATGAGCTCGCGCATGTAGCGGCCGCCGTTGCCGTGGGCCAGGCCGATCCGTGCCTCGTCAAGCGCCATGCAGCATTCTCCTTGTCGCCAGCGGTGCGGAGTGACAGCTCGTTATTCTACCCGCGTTGCGCATCCGCTGCGGCCTGTTCGACGACCTGGCCGAAGGATATGCACGCATCGTTGGCGGGCAGCCGTTCCGGCAGGGCCAGCGCGATGCCTGCGGCGCCGAACAAGGCCTGCATGCGGTCGGCAAGGCGCCGGTTCTGCAGCACGCCGCCGGTCGCGCCGATCATCGAGACGGCATGCTCACGCTGCAGTGTCATCACGATGGCGACCGCGGTCCGGGCCAGCGACTCGTGGAAGCTGGCGGCGCGCTCGGCCACGCTGCACGAGTCGTCCAGCATGAGCTCGACGAGCGGGGCCCAGTCGGCACGCAGCACCCCGTCGGTGTCGGGTGCCAGGGGCAGGGCGGCGCTGCGGGTCGGCGCCCCACTGGCCGCAGGCACCTCGTTCGCTGCAGCTTCCAGCCGCATCGGGCCCTCGCCCTCGTAGTCTGCGTGCAGGCAGACTCCGCTGAGTGCGGCGGCGGCATCGAACAGGCGGCCGACGGCACTGGTGGACGGGGCATTCAGACGGCGCTCCCATGCACCCCGCGCCAGGCCGTCCCGGTCGGGACACTCCGGCCAGTCGAGGCCGATCTCCCAACACAACGCAGCCGCACTCCGCCAGGGTTCCCGCCCGGCGCGCTCTCCGCCCGGCAGGCGGAAGGGACGGAAGCTCGCCACGCGGCGCCAGGCGCCGGGGCGGCCGAGGAAAGCCTCGCCGCCCCACAATTCGCCGTCGCTCCCGTAACCGACACCGTCCCAGGCGAAAATCAGCGCGGGATCGTCCGTCGTCATCTCGGCGGCGAGCGCGGCGGCGTGCGCATGATGATGAAGCACGGCCGACACGGGCAGGCCGGCACGTTGTGCCCAGCGCGTCGTCGCATAGCCGGGGTGGGCATCGCACAACAGGGCCTCGGCCCGGACGCCGTAAAGTGCCTGCAGATCGGCGCCGACCTGCTCGAAGACCTCCATGCTCCGCTCGGCGCCCATGTCGCCGATATGCGGCGACACGACGCAGCGGTGTCCCCAGGCGAGGGCAATCGTGTTCTTCATGTGAGCGCCCGTCGCGAGCACGGGTCGGGCGACGGGCGTAGCGAGCGTCAACTCGACCGGGGCGCCGCCGCGGCCGGTCCGCAGCGGGCGAAGGCGTCCGCCGATCCGGCGCCAGACCGGGTCATCGGCGGGACGAACGATGGGGCGGTCATGATGCAGACAGCCTTCGGCCAGGTGGGCGAGACGATCTTCTACGTCCTCGCCCGCGGTGAGGACCGGTTCGCCGCTGATATTCGCGGAGGTTGCCACCAGCGGCCGGTCCAGTGCATCCAGCAACAAAGCATGCAAGGGGCTGTAGGGCAACATGACGCCGAGTTCCGCGAGTCCGGGGGCCAGCGCGTCGGGCAGCGCATCGGCCCGCTTGCCCAACAGCACGATCGGCCGTTGCGGCGACAGCAACAGGCAGGCTTCGTCTTCCGTGGGACGCGCGATGCGCCGCACCGCGGCAAGACCGTCCTCACCGGACAGCGGGGCCATCACTGCGAGGGGCTTGGCGGGTCGCGGCTTCAGACGGCGGAGGCGCGCGATAGCCGCGGCATCGGCCGCGTCGCAGACCAGGTGGTAACCGCCGACGCCCTTCACGGCGACGAGTCGTCCGGCGTCCAGAGCGGCGATGCAGGCGTCGAGGGCCGCCGCGCCCTGCTGCGTCAAGCCGCCGTCGATGGACTTCCAGGAAAGTTGCGGGCCGCAGTCCGGGCACGCGATTGGCTCGGCGTGAAAGCGCCGGTCGGCAGGGTCGATATATTCCTGCCTGCAGGCGGGGCACAGAGGAAAGCCGGCCATGGAAGTGTTGGCGCGGTCGTATGGCAGTGCCTCGATCAACGTATAGCGGGGGCCGCACTGGGTGCAGTTGATGAAGGGATAGCGGTAACGCCGATCCTCGGGAGTCGCAAGTTCGCGCAGGCAGTCGTCGCAAGTGAAATAGTCGGGCGGGACGAAGATGCGCGGCGCAGCGCCTGCTTCGCTGGCGAGAATCTCGAATCGCTCCGGCGGCGAGCCCTGCCAGTCCTCGCTGCGGCGCAATCGAGGCGCGGCGATCGCCGGGGCCTGCGTGACGACGTCGCGAGCGAAATCATCGAGTGCCGCGGGCTCACCGCAGATCAGGACCTCGACCTCGCCGACCGTGTTCCGGGCCCAGCCCGTGAGGCCATGCCGATCCGCCAGGCGGTAGAGAAAGGGGCGAAAACCGACCCCCTGGACATGGCCCGTGATCCAGAGCCGGCGACCGGGGCTCAGGCGACCTCCCGGGTGCGGACCCCGTTCGACCACCAGATGCGGCATGCGCCTTCGTCGGAGACCATGCACGGCCCGATGGGCGTGCGGGGAGTGCAGGCCGAGCCGTAGATGCGGCACTGGTTCGGATAGATCTTGCCCATCACGACGCGCGCGCAATCGC
>CAYTXS010000203.1:3375-4455 GCA_964441585.1 uncultured Thioalkalivibrio sp. | reverse complement strand
ACGTCGGGCTGGTCGGCGGCCGCGATCGCCTCCCACCGCAGCGCGCGGAACTCGGCAGGATTCCAGTCCGGCGTGGCAGTGATGCCGAGTGTCGCGTAAACGGGCGCGAGAACGGCCTGTCCCGCGGGATAGCGCAGCAACTTGCCGTGCTGCAGATGCGCCCAGGCGCCGGTCAGAACCAGGATTCCCAGCAGGGCGAGCATTATCCTGGCCCAGCGTCCGCGCGGCGGCGGGGGCGGGGCGAATTCTTCCGGGACATTGTTATCGGCGAGGACTGCGGGCGGCGCCACTTCGGTGCGCTCGTCAGATTCGGTCGAGGTCGCGATCTCGCTGGCCTCGTCGATCTCTTCCGTCCCGGGGCGCGCATCGATCCGCGTGTTTTCTTCGGGCTCACGGGTGTCATCGAACGCGTTGGTCTCGCCGGCCGCAGCGGTTTCGTCGGGCCCGTCGACTTCTCGTGCCTGGCCGAAATCGTGGTCCGGCTCTGCGTCCCCGGCCGGCAAGGCCGTGGCGTCGTCACTGACAAAGGGGCTCGACGGATCCTCCTCGAATGTCTCTTCGAGTTCGTCGATGCGAAATACCGAGTCCGGATCGGGAAAATCTTCGAGTTCGTCGTTGTCCTGGTTCAGTGCGGACATCGGACCTTCGCCCGCTGGATGAGCGGGTGGCAGGTCGTCGTCGTCCGGCGACGCTGCGAAGAACTCCTCGGGCACGAGGTCGGCTGCCGCAACCTCCGGCAGACCCTCGGGCAGTGTCCCAGGCGGATCTTCCGGCAAGTAATCGCCTGCTGCGTCCTCAGGCAGGTCCTCGGGCTGCACGTCCACCGCCGATTCATCATCATGCCGGGAGTCGTGGTCATGCGCGAAGCCGCGAGCATCGCGCGCCGGCATCTCCGGTTCGAGTTCGAACAGTTCACGGCCGAAACTTTCTACCTCGAGCGGTTCCCCGCTGCCGATGAGCGATTCCAGCTCCTCCAGGAATTCGTCCTCGTCGCGCGCCCCGGCCTCGATTTCATCATCCAGCAGGTCGCCAAGCGTTTCCGGCGCGGTTGCCGCGACCGGCTCCGCGACAGGGTCCGCG
>CAYTXS010000203.1:0-3275 GCA_964441585.1 uncultured Thioalkalivibrio sp. | reverse complement strand
ATTCCGGCAGTATCGCGCGGTCGCGTTTCGCTCAGCGATTCGAGCGCGTCGAAAGTGGCGCCGCAGGCCCCGCAAACAACGGTGCCGTCCGCGGCGCGCAGTTCGGCCGCAGTGATGTAGAACACGGTTCTGCAGTCTGGACAACGAGTAAACATCAGTTCGAGGTTTTCCTCCGGCCCGAGAGTCTCACCCAGTCCTCGCGGACTGCGGCTGGCTCGAGCTGGAAGGCCTCCTGGGCCGCCGCCTCGAGCGCGCTTTCCTGACCGACAAGAATACCCGAAAGCGCGAGCGTGCCGTGATCGACGAGCATGTCCGCGAAGCAAGGCACTAGCCGCTGCAGCGGGCCCGCGAGAATGTTCGCGACCAGAACCTGGGCGCGGCGGCCGGCCAGCAGCCTCGGCAGGTCCTGCGGCGCGCATGCGTGCAGTTTGTCCGCCACGCCGTTGAGCGTGGCATTGGCGCGGGTTGCGAGCAGGGCCTGCGGATCGAGATCCACGGCAATAGCCTCCGCCGCCCCGAGCCGCAGGGCCGCGATCGCTAGAATCCCGGAACCGCAGCCGTAGTCGATGACCAGCGCTCCATCGAGGGGCGCCGTCTTCACCCGGGGTGAAGTCGGGTTGTCGGAGCGTGGTGCCGCCAGGCTGTCCAGCCACTCCAGGCACAGTCCCGTGGTGGGATGTGTGCCCGTCCCGAAGGCCAGGCCCGGGTCCAGGCGCACCACGATACGCCCGGCGGGCGCAGTCATGCCCGTCGGGACGATCGCCAGCCGGGCGCCGAAACACAGCGGCCGGAAATCCTTCAGCCACTCGCGTTCCCAGGCGCGCTCCTCCAGTCGCGCCAACCGCCACTCGGTAGCAGGCGGCCGGCCATGCAGCGTTGCGAGCAGGGCCAGCGGATCGTGACTGCCCTCGAACAGGCCGGTGATCCGCAGTC
The DNA here is from genome assembly GCA_964441585.1 of uncultured Thioalkalivibrio sp. GTDB lineage: Bacteria > Pseudomonadota > Gammaproteobacteria > Steroidobacterales > XN24 > XN24. The sequence goes on along the minus strand of CAYTXS010000203.1, from coordinate 2,342 downwards.
GCGGCCACAAGGGCATCTCTCCGGGCGCAGGTTCGAGCACGGGCTCGTCGGCGGCGTCCGTCAACGTCACTGACAGCGCGCCGGCTTCCAGCAGCAGCGCTTCGGCGAGGTCGGCCTGGTCGCTGCCTATCGTGGCCGAAAGTTCGAGCCAGTCGGCAGGACTCAGAGGCCCAGCCTCTTCTCGAGGTAATGAATGTCGGTCCCACCCGCCTTGAAGGCGCTGTGACTGAAAATCTCCTGGTGCAGCGGGATGTTCGTGCGGATCCCTTCGACCACTATTTCCGTCAGCGCCGTCTGCATGCGCGCGATCGCCGATTCGCGATTCGGGCCGTGCGCGATCAGCTTGCCGATCATGCTGTCGTAATAGGGCGGCACGTTGTACCCCGAGTAGATATGACTGTCGACGCGGATCCCCGGGCCGCCCGGCGCATGCCATTGGCGCACCGGCCCCGGGCTTGGCATGAAGGTCTTGGCGTCCTCGGCATTGATGCGGCATTCCATGGCGTGACCGCGGATGACGATGTCTTCCTGGCGGATGCGCAGCGGCTGGCCCGCCGCGATCCGCAGCTGCTCCTGCACGATATCGATGCCGGTGATCATCTCCGTCACCGGATGCTCCACCTGGACGCGGGTGTTCATCTCGATGAAGAAGAACTCTTCGTCCTGGTAGAGGAACTCGAAAGTGCCGGCGCCGCGGTAGCCGATCTCGAGACACGCCTCGACACAACGCCGCCCGATCGCGTCGCGCTGCGCGGGCGTGATCCCCGGCGCCGGCGCCTCCTCGACGACTTTCTGGTGACGGCGCTGCATGGAGCAGTCCCGCTCGCCGAGATGAACCGCATGGCCCTGCCCGTCGGCAAGCACCTGGAACTCTACGTGGCGGGGCCGTTCGAGATACTTCTCCAGGTAGACCATTTCGTTGCCGAAAGCGGAAAGCGCTTCGCCCCGGGTCACCGTGATCGCGTTCAGCAGCGTCGCGTCCGAGTGCACGACGCGCATGCCGCGTCCACCGCCGCCGCCCGCGGCCTTGATCAGCACCGGGTAGCCGATGCTGCGTGCCATCTTCAGGCTCGCGTCACCGTCTTCTCCGAGCGGGCCGTCGGAACCCGGTACACACGGGATACCCGCCGCCTTCATGGCGCGGATCGCGGACACCTTGTCGCCCATCAGCCGGATCGTTTCCGGTCGGGGGCCGATGAACACGAAACCGCTCTTCTCCACACGCTCGGCGAAGTCGGCGTTCTCGGACAGGAAACCGTAGCCCGGATGGATCGCGATGGCATCCGTGACTTCCGCGGCGCTGATGATCGCCGGCATGTTCAGGTAACTCTGGGCGGAGGGCGGCGGGCCGATGCACACCGATTCGTCGGCGAGCAGGACGTGCTTCTGGTTGCTGTCCGCGGTCGAGTGCACCGCGACGGTCTTGATGCCCAGCTCGCGACAGGCCCGAAGGATGCGCAGCGCGATTTCGCCGCGGTTTGCGATGACGACCTTCTCGAGCACGATGCCTTACTCGACGATGAACAGCGGCTGGTCGAACTCGACCGGCTCGCCGTTCTCAGCGAGGATCCCGACGATCGTCCCGGCAACTTCGCTCTCGATCTGGTTCATCATCTTCATGGCCTCGATGATGCAGAGCGTGTCGCCGATCTCGACCTTGCTGCCGATCTGCACGAAAGGCTTCGCGCCGGGCGCCGGTGAGCCGTAGAACGTGCCCACCATCGGCGCCTTGACGGTGTGGCCGGACTCAGGTGCCGGCATGGCGGGTGTTTCTGCCGCAGGGCTTGCCGCGGGTGTGGCCTCCTGAGCGAAATGAGCCGGTTGCGAGGGTGCCACCCAGGCGCCGCCGGTGGGATGCCGGCTGATCCGCACGGACTCCTCGCCCTCGTGGATCTCGATCTCGGCGATGCCGGATTCCTCCAGCAGTTCGATCAGTTTCTTGACCTTGCGAATATCCATGTTCAGTTCCTTTCGGGTCCGCGCAACAGGGCGTCTGCCGCACGAATGGCGAGTTCGTAGCCAATCGGTCCCAGTCCCGAGATCACGCCGGCGGCAACGGCCGAGAAGTAGGAGCGACGGCGGAAGCCTTCCCGACCGTGAACGTTGGAAAGGTGGACCTCGATAAACGGAATGCCGACCGCGGTGAGCGCGTCGCGCAGCGCGATGCTGCTGTGGGTGAAAGCGGCCGGGTTGACGACGATGGCGCCGATGCCGGCCCCTGGGGCGGCCTGCACCCGCTGGATGAGCTCGTGCTCCGCGTTCGACTGGAAGCATTCCAGGGTGTGCCCGAGTTCTCCGGCCAGCTGCCCGCAGCGTGCCTCGATGGAGGCCAGTGTGACCAC
>CAYTXS010000202.1:0-4497 GCA_964441585.1 uncultured Thioalkalivibrio sp. | reverse complement strand
CGAGATCGGCGAACGCCGGACCGGAATTGGAGGACGAGTAACCGAGATAGGTCCGACCGGTGGGCTCGGAACCGCCGTTACCCGGCCAGGCCAACGTGCCGTCATGATGCGCCGCAACCAGCGCGGGCGTCGAGTCGAAGCCACCGTTCGGCTCCCGGAGGCGATGCGCGATCATTTCGAGATCGCCGTCGCCGTCGATATCGACTAGGCCGAGGTGGGAACCAACCCGCACGCCGCCAACCTCGCTGGCCTGCACCAGCGGGCTGCTACCGAGTTGGACGGAACAGTCCTCGGCATTGAGGATGAAGAACTCGCCCGTGAACGTTCTCGTGATGTACCACATGCCGACGATCTCAGTGTCGCCGTCGTTATCGACATCACCGACGGCCAGCGTGCTATTGGTTCCCAGGCGGTCGGGGGAGAAGGGCAACTCGCACTGGGTCTGTGTGTAGATGCGCTGCGGGTCGGACACCAGGTTGTAGCCGTTGCGGCCCGGCTGCAGCCACGCGGGTTCGGGCTCGGTCAGCACGTTCGCGGCGTCGTCGATGCGCGTCTGATCGAAGACCCACTGGTTACGCACGCCCGGCGCCGGCGGCAGCGGGTTCGCACTGGTACCGCGCCACACGCGCGTCGTGCCGGTGCCACCGGTATTGAAGGAACTGATGAGCTCAGCGGTGCCATCGTCGTCGATGTCCGCGATGGTGATGAAACGCTGCTCGGTGAAATAGGAATCGATCGTGACAAACTCGAGTACCGAGCCGTCGCGGCCGTCGAAAATGTAGATACCGGTCTCGGCGGGTACGCCGTTGTCGTAGTGAACCGCGAGGTCCACGGCGCCGTCGGCATTGGCATCCCACGCCGTGATGTTCGGGCCCGTAAAGCGATTTATCGCCGGCGGGGACAACGCCGAATCGCCGGCATGGCTCCAGAGCTGCTGCCCGTCGGTGTCGAAGGCAACCATGTACCCGGGGAGGTTGCCGGTGCCGGCCAGTAACGCGAACTCGACCTCTCCGTCACCGTCGAGATCCGCCACGGTGAGCTGGCTCTGGCCGTTGTTGGCGAATGGCTGCTGCCAGATCAGGGCTCCGTCCTGCTCGTAGAGATAAACGTTCTGCTGGTCGTAGGCGACGATCTCGGCGAAGGTATCGCCATCGAAGTCAGCCACGGCGCTGTAGAGGTTGGTGGTGATTCTCGAGGAGCCACCGAGGTAGCCCTCGACCGGCAACTCGAACTCAAGACCGCCGAGGTGATCGACGACCTGGGTGTGCGCGATGATTTCCATGGTGCCGTCGCGATCGAGGTCGGCGACGACCGGCGGCTTGTAGTCGGCGTCGCCGCGCTGGTCGGGACCCGTGAACTCCCACTCGATGCTGCCGTCGCGGCTGTCGTAGACGGTGACGCCGCTCCGCACGTACACCGACACGCTGCCGATGATCCGCCACGGCATCACGATTTCGATTACGCCGTCGGCGTCGATGTCGGCGAAAGTCGGGCCGGTATAGCGATAGGACCCGCTGCTGGAGCCGGCCGTCGGGAAGCCGAGGGTCGGGCTGGTTGCGCTGGCGCCGTCGCCGGGCCATGCGAGGGTGCCGTCGTGGTGCACGGCCAGCAAGTGCCGGCTGTCGAAAAATCCGCCCTGGTCCTCGGGCAGCGCCTCGCGTGGCGCGATGATCTCGAGGTCGCCATCGCCGTCGATGTCGAGCAGCCCGGGATGCGAACCTTGTGCCAGGCCGCCGGCCGCCACCACCGCGGGGCTGGTTGCCAGTTCGGGCGTGCAATCGGCGGCGTTCAGGACCCAGAGCTCGGCGCGGCCGGCGCTGGTGATGAAGTTGTAACCGACGATCTCGGCCTCGCCGTCGTCGTCGACGTCACCCACCGCAACCGTGCCGTTGTGCTGGAAGCCTCCCGCGGAGATCGGCAATTCACACTGCAGCTCGAGCTCCACGGGGCCGGTGGTCTCGGGCAGTCCGGGCGTGTAATCGAAAGACCCGTCCACCCTGAAATCGAGCACGCCATTGGCGCTGGTCGTCACCAGGGAAGCCGACAGAGGGTCCCCGTCGGGATCGCTGTCATTGGCAAGCACACCGGGGGCAGCCACGGAGGTTGTCTCGCCGATGCGCGCTTCGTACAGGTCGTCATTCGCCACGGGTGCTCGATTCGGCGCCACGACATTCACGATTGCGCTCTGCAGCGCGGCGGCGCCGGCGGCATCCGTGACCTCCACGGTGACGTCATGGGCGCCGGCCTGCGCGGCCGCGGGCGTCCACTCGATCAGCCCGGACGGCGAAATCGTCATGCCGGAAGGTGCAGCGGGCAGTGCGTAGCTCAGGATATCGCCGGCATCCGGATCGCTGGCCTCGGCCTGGATGGAAAGCGACTGTCCAACCACGATCGTTCGCGGCCCGATCGGGGCAAGGGTGGGCGGCGCGTTGTCGACCGGCGTGACCGGCGCGCTGCGCACGTCGAGGCTGAAGGTGTCGGTGTCGCTCAGTCCGCCGCTGTCGGTCACCTGCACTGTTACCGGCACCACCGTCGGGCTCGCGCTGGCGTTGTAGACGAAATCCCCGCTGGCCGGGTCGATGCTCGCGCCGGCAGGCGCCGACACCAGACTGAAGGCAAGTGTGTCACCGGCATCCGGATCGACGGCAAAGATGCGGAACGCGAGCGATGCGCCGACGAAGGCCACGCGGTCGCCGATCGCCACAAGCGCCGGCGGGTTGTTGTCCGTGGCTGCCGTGACAGTCACGGCAGCCGGTGCACTGTCGAGCTCACCGTCGTTGACCATCAGGCTCGCCGTGTAAGCGCCTTCCACGTCGGCGACGAAGCTCGGCGAAACGTCTGTCGCTGAACTCAGGATCGCGCCGCTGCCGGCGGGCCGGAGCAAGGTCCACAGGTAGGTCAGCTCGTCGCCATCGGGGTCGCTGGACGCGCTGCCGTCGAGCTGGATGGTATCTCCGGGCGACGGCTGTGACGGGCTTGCCGTGGCGGCCGCCAGCGGCGGCTGGTTGGCGGCGACGGCCGTGATCACGGCCGTGTCGGCTGCGCTGTCCACGCTCCCGTCGTTGACGATCAGCTGCGCGACATAGAGGCCGGCGACGTCAGTCATGAACTGCACGGACGGGCCCAGCGGGGTCGCGAGTTCGGCCGCACTTCCCGCGGGCCGGGACAACAACGACCAGAAGAATTCCAGGGGGTCGTCGTCTACATCGAAAGAAAACTCTCCGTCGAGCGTGACCGTCTCGCCGGCTTCCACTTCCTGGTCATCCCCGGCATCCGCAACGGGTGGTGAGTTGGACGTCGTGACGAGAGCGGTGTCCGGAGCACTGTCGACATAGCCGTCGTTGACCACGAGTTCGACAGCGTATTCGCCCGCCACGTCCACGACGAAGCTGGTGTTCTCGCCCGAGGTCGAATCGAGCGCGGCGCTGCTGTCAGCCGGCCGTGCCGCCAGTCTCCATCGGTAGGTCAAGGCGTCGCCATTGGCGTCGAAGGAACCGGCGCCAAAGAACTGCGCGGTCCCACCGACCGGCACCGTCTGATCGAGCCCTGCATCCGCAACGGGCGGGGTGTTCTGGCTCGACACCACGACGAAATCGGCCGCGCTGTCGAACTCACCGTCGTTGACAACGAGCCGCCCGACATAGTCGCCCGGGCGGTCCGCGACGAATCCCGGCATTACCGCGGTGGGATCATCGAGCTCAGCCGTGCTTCCGGCGGGCAGTTCCGTGAGCTGCCATGCATAACTGAGCGGATCGCCCTCGGCGTCCGTCGAGCCGCTGCCGTCGAGTTGCACGTTGTTGCCTGACTGGAGCGCCTGGTCGGGGCCCGCGTCGGCGACCGGGGCTGTATTGGCCGGTTCGCCCTGGTCCGCGGTGAAATTCCACACGATGCTCGACGGATTGAACCTGAAGCGGCGGTTCTGCCTGAAAGTGAAGGTGTCGTCCGGCGTGACCAGCCCGCCGGACGGGATCGCGCCCGCATCGACGTCGCCGTCCCGTATGGTGGTGTTCCGTGAGGTGCTCGTGGCGACGGCCCTGACGTTGGCGAGTGTCTCGCCGTCGTTCAAGATCGTGATGCGATAGGTGTAGTCGAAGTGCATTCGACCGACCCGGCTTTGCCCGATGAACTCGTACTCGACCACCGACAGGTCCGAGACATCGGCTCGCGGGGTGACGCCGGGGAGAAAAAGCGCCAGCCCGAGCAACAGGCTGGTGACAATGATTAAGGCGCGGGGCCTGGACCCCGCCAATTGATGGCGGCCGAAAACTGACATCATCTTTCCCCCCCGGGATGATCGGTCGCGCGCGGCACCGGTCCACGCGGCTCTATGTCAGTAATGGCGGAAAATTGACGCGAACTGGCTCGTTCACGCCGTTATTTGCGGTTATGTCAAACGTGCAGCGGGACGCCGTGCCGGTATGGCGTTGATTTTCCGTGGGTCGCCGCCCGCATGCGCAAGCACCTTCGGATCCATGATCCGGCGCCACAGCGGCGGCA
>CAYTXS010000201.1:0-4500 GCA_964441585.1 uncultured Thioalkalivibrio sp. | reverse complement strand
GCGCGCACGGCACTCAGGCGGCCGAGATGAGCCTCTGTCATGCAGACGCCGTACGCCTCCGGAATCTCCCCGTCCACGAACGGGATGTAGCGTGCTTCGATCCCGAGTGCCGTATAGATCGATGTCGGACCCACCGGTTCGAGCGTGGAGAAATCAAGCAACTCGGCGGGGCATGTTTCCGTGTTCTCGAACATGATTGGTGAACGTACCCAGGTCCAAGCGTCTCCGGGGCCGAGCGCGTAGGTCAGGATCGGCACGCCGTTGATATCGCGATCGATGTCCACCATTTCGGCATAGACGTCGACGGCGTCACCGCCGCCACCACCGCCGCCACCGCCACCGCCACCGCCACCGCCGCCGCCGCCGCCGCCGCCGCCGCCACCTTTACCGGGCGGCGGTGCAGCGAGCGCCAGGGTGGTCACGAGTGCTGTGACGAGCACCCAGAGTAATTTTTTTGCCCTAAACATGACCATTCACCTCCATGTCCCTCTTGTTTCGTGACCGGCGCAGTGGTCGCGAACCAGTTTGATTAGAGCGGTGCAAACCTGGTACCGGAGGGCGATTCTCCCGGGACCGGAGCCTGCGCCAGGCTTGCACCGCCACTAACCTATCTATGGGGCACCGCATGGCCGGCCGATACAGGGTGGATAACCCATGAGGGGTAACTAGACTCAGGGAAAGTCCGGACCACCTGTCAGGCACAGAGCTGCAACTGACCATGGCCAAGGGAACACGCTGGGAAATACCCACGCGGCGCTGGTGGGTCGCGGCGATCCTTGCGGTTGTATCGATGTTTGGCTGGTTGACGTGGCACGCCACGGACGCGGTGGCGACGCTCGACCGGTTACAGGTGGCCCACGCCAACGCCGCACAGGTGCATGATTCGATCCTGCAGCTGCAGGCCGAGGTCCGGCGCACCGTCCAGCTGGCATTGGCGACTGGTGAGAAAGTGTGGGTGGTCAGACACGCCGAGGCCGAGAGGGGCTTGCGTGACAAAATCAATGACCTGCAGGCGCTCGGCCTTGCAGAGTCGAGGTCGCTGCGTGAGGCATCGGGCGCGCTGGATGTATTGAGCCGGATAGAAGAGCGCGCGCTGGCGATGCTTGCCGAGGGCCACCAGCAGGCGGGGCTGGACCTCGTGACCGGCTCCGGGTACGACGCGGGGATCGCGGCGCTCCATGTTGCGATCCGGGCTTTCGATGACGGTCGCCATGACTGGCTGTTGTCTCAATCGCTGGGCTTGACCCGTCATGAAATCTTTTCCCTTGCCGGCGCCCTGCTCTTGTTCGTCGCAGCGATCACCGCATGGATGTTCCTGATTCTGCAATTGCAGCGAGAGAAGGTCGTGCTCCGCGGAGAGATCGAGGCCCGGGGTCGCGCCGAGGAGGGTTTGCGGCGCGCGCAGAAAATGGAGTTGCTCGGCCAGTTGGCCGGTACGGTGGCGCACGACGTGGACGGAATCCTGAGCGCGGTTGCCGGATATTCGACGCTCGCTCGGCGCGCACCGGATTCAGCAGCGCGCCGGCGGGCGCTGGCGGGGCTCGATCGTGCGGTCCGGCAGGGCCGGGGCCTGACGAGCAACCTCTTGTCTTTCGTGCGTCACGAACAGGCGGTCCGCCGGCCAGTGGAACTGGGTGCCCTGCTTCGCGACACCCAAGGGTGGCTCGCTCCGCTGTTGCCCGCCAACATCACGTTGCAACTGTGCCTGGCGCGAGACGGAGGTTCATGGCTGGAGGCCGACCCGGTATCTCTGCAACAGGCCTTGATGAACCTTGCCTTGAACGCGCGCGACGCGATGCCGGACGGCGGGATCCTGCAGCTGTCTCTCGTGGATTCCGCAGCAACAGCAGGTGGGCAGGAGCCGCAGCAACCACGCAATGCATGCATCGTCGTTTCCGACACGGGCCGCGGCATGGACGCAGCTACCCTGGCAATGGCGCGTGAGCCGCTTTTCAGCACCAAGCCGGAGGGTTCGGGTACCGGTCTCGGGCTGCCCTCCGTGGAGCGTGTCGTGGCTGCACATGGCGGCCGGTTCGAGCTGGACTCGACGCCGGGCGAGGGCACGCAGGCGAAAATTTACCTGCCCCTTCTCGCCGGGGATGCCCTGCCGTCTGCAAGCCATGTGTTGGTGCAGGTGTTCTCCACTGACGCATACACCGCACGACTACTGGCCGACGCCCTCAAGGACAAGGGTTTCGAGGTTGCGATGGCGGACGAATGGGGCAGCCAGTCGCCCGGCATGTGTCGCGCGGGGCTGGTGCTGATAGATTGGCGCGGGGAGCCGGGTGAAGCCCTGGCGGCCTTGCAGGATCTCCGCGACACCGGCGTTGCAGCGCCGATCATCATCCTGATGGACGTCGGTTCGCCTTCCTCGTCTGCGCAGCTCGAAGACCAGCTGACTGGTCTGGCGTGGGTCGTCTCCAGATCCGTGCCCCTCGGTGAACTGGCCCAGCTGGCGTGCCGGCTGCTGGCCGGGAACGAAACGGGTCGCGCGGCATGAGTACTCGTATCGTCCTCGCCGACGACCATGCAATGCTCAGGGAAATGCTGGCCGAGCACCTCGCGGCGGAACCCGACATGGAAGTCGTTGCGGTCGTCCCGAGTGCCGCGGCGGCGTTGAAGGTGGCGTTGGCGGCCTCCCCGGACCTGGTGATCCTCGATATCGACATGCCGGGACTGTCTCCATTTCACGTCGCGCGTCGCATCCATGCCGAGCGTCCGGCGACAAGGGTCGTGTTCCTGAGCGCTTACCTGCGCGATCACTACGTGCAGCAGGCGCTGGATGCCAGTGCAGCCGGGTATCTCGTCAAGGACGAGACCCCGGAAGCCATCGTGCAGGGATTACGCATGGCCGCACGCGGGCGCACGGCGTTTTCGCCCGCTGTGCGCGCCCGCTTGTCCATCGGCCGTGACGGAGTGACATTCTCGGGAGCATCGGGGACCCGCCTTGCATTGCTGACGCCGCGCGAAACGGAGACGCTGCGCTACCTGGCGAGCGGCCTGAGCCGCAAAGAAATCGCGCGCACCATGGGGATCAGCAACAAGACGGTCGAGCAGCACTGCGAACACCTGATGCACAAGCTCGACATCCACGACCGTGTCGAGCTGACGCGATTCGCCATTCGCGAGGGCCTGCTGGAGCCGTGATCGAATCGCGCTGTCACCATCCGGGATAAAAGGTGAACCCTGCCGTCCAGTCCGGCGCGCTATCGCTCAGCCCCGCGGATGTCGACAGCAACACCTGCCCCCGGCCGAGTCGCCAGCCGATCACGCCCGCCAGTTCCATGCGGTCATCATTGAAACGATAGGCGGCCTGCTGATACTCGATGAAGGCGCCGAACTGCGTTCCGGCCGCCGGGCCGAACATGCCTCCGAGCGCGGCGACAAAGCCATTGTCCAGGTCGAATTGGTCCGGCTCGCCGCGTAGCACGTACCCGGCGGAGGCGAGGCCCGTGAATCCGGACCAATACTTCACGAGGTCCGCCTGGAATGTGAAGTCTGTTTCTCCCGTGCCGAGAAACTGGTCCTCGTCGGCCGTGCCGAACTTCACTTTGCCGCCGACGTCCAGCACCAGCGAGCCGTCCGCCGCAGTCCAAACGTCGTATACGGTCAGGCCGAGAATCACGTCTCCGAGGCCCTGCTCCGTCGTATCGGGTCCCTCGCCGGGGATGAGTTGTCCACCCGGCCCCTGGACGAGGGTGCCCTGCGGAGCGGTGACGCTCAGGTACGGTACCGTGAGCCGAATGGTGTATCCATCGCCTCGGTACCAGCCGGTGACCGGCACATAGAAATCTTCTATGCGCCGGTCACCGCCATATTTCCCCGAACTGTACTCGGCGCCTACAGAAAGCCCGAAGTCTCCCGAGGCGGGGGTAGCCCCGCAGGCCATTCCCGGCATCGCGGCCATCGCCACGAGCACACCGAACCCGATTCGAAACCCGGAGGTCATAGGCTATTGATCCCCGCCCGGTTCATCGAGGTCGACGCCCCGTTCCTTGGCTCGCTGCCTCATCTGTTCCTGGTGTTCGGCTCGGATCTGCGCGCGTTCCTCCTCGTTCGCCGCGGACTGCATTCTTTCCTGGTAACGCATCCGCTCCTGCTCGGTCATCATCTGTCCACCGAAGATATCGTCCTGGTGGATGCGGTCGCGCTCCTGCAATTGCTCCCGATCACGTTCCTGCAGTTGCTCCCGGTCGCCGTCGCTGCTGGCCACCCGGTCCTGATCTTTCTCTTGAGTTTTCTCCTGCGCTTTTTCCTGTGCCTGCAGCCGCTCTTGGTCGCGCTGTTGCAGTTGTTCGGCCGACTTCATGTGTTCCCGGCTCTGCATGCGTTCCATCTGTCGTTCTTGCGTGGTCTGGGTGGCGCGCTCGCCCGAGCGGCTCTGTTGCGACCAGGCGGTCGCAGAACCAGCCGCCAGTGCGGCCGTGGCCAGCACCAGTATCAACGTTCTGTTGGTCATCACTCGATCCTCCTTTCAGCTCCAGGCTGGAACTGCCTTCA
>CAYTXS010000200.1:0-4501 GCA_964441585.1 uncultured Thioalkalivibrio sp. | reverse complement strand
CAGCGGCTGTAGAACTCGGTGCGATTGCAGGTGGAGACGATGAGCATCTCATCGACCTGCGGCAGCCGCACGAGCTCGCCGAGGGCCACGGGCAGGCGGTCCTGATTGAAGGCGAGCTTCTCCCGGATCTCGACCGGGGCAGAGCGATGATTGACACCGAGGACTTTCAGGGACATCAGGTTACTGGCGCGGCCGCCCGGCAGGACAATTGCTCAATTGTCCGGCAACCGGGTGCGTGGTGACAAGCGGCAGTCGCTCACGGGGCCTTGTTTTCATGGGGTATAGTGGCTTTCCACGAGCGAAGCCCGAAGCATGAAAGCCTTTATACCCTTTGTCCTGCTGTTGCTGGGTGCCTGTGCGGCTCCGGGTCCGGAATACGGCGAACCCGACGAGTCGGCGCCCGACTTCGGCAAACCCGGCGAGGCCGGTTATCACCTGTTCATGGCCGAGATCGCGTTGCAGCGCGATCTCCCCGCGCTGGCAGCCACGGAGTACCTGCGGGCGGCGCGCGCCAGCGACGACCCTGCGGTTGCGGCCCGGGCAACCCGGGTGATCGGCAGTTTCGGCACGGAGGCGGAAGGGCTCGAGGCGGCAAAGCGCTGGGCCGCGCTGGCGCCCGGGGATCTCGATGCGAGGCGCTTTTTGGTTCGCTTCCGGCTTGCCGCCGGTGACGTGGAGGGCGCGACTCGCGAACTGCGGGCGCTGCGTGTCGCAGCCGGCGAGGCCGCCGATCCGCGCCCCTTCCTCGGGATGTTGCCGCTCGTGACCGGCGCGGGCGATCGGCACGCTGCAATCGCAGCCATGGCTCCCGTGGTGGCGGATTACCCGCAGGATCAGAGCGGGGCCTACGCGCAGGCCTATCTCGGGCTGCGTGCCGGCGAGGTGGAACTGGCGCTCGCCGAAGCCCGGCGGGCCCTCGACCTGGAACCGGAGTGGACCGAGGCGGCGATTCTCTACGCCCGTGTCCTGGTCGCTGCGGGGCGCGTCGACGAGGCGCTCGAATGGCTGGCCGCGCGACCCGAGGCAGGTGAACGGCGGATCGCGCTGGAACGGGCCGTCACCTTGATCGCCGCCGAGCGCAGCGCCGAGGCGCGGGCCGTGCTGGAGAACCTGCTCGAGAGCGATCCGGCGGATTTCGAGGCCCTCAGGGCGCTCGGCTACCTGGAGTATTTCGAGGGCCGGATCGAGGTGGCGCGCGAGATTTTCCAGAGTCTTCTCGCCGCGGGACGCTACACGAACGACGCCCTGTTCTATCTCGGCGGCATCGCCGAACAGCAAGGCGAGGTCGAAGAGGCAGCGCGGCTTTATTCGCGCATCGACGGCGGCGAACACCTGGTCACCGCCCAGGTGCGGCTCGCGCTGCTGATGTTCCGGCTGGGCCGGCCCGAGCTGGCGGTGAATCACCTGCAGATTTTCGCGCGCCACAATCCAGGCGCGGATGTCGAGCTCGGCGCAGCCCGCGCCGAATTGCTGGCCCGCATGGGCGAGTCCGAGGAGGCGCTGACGGTCTACGACGAGCTGCTGGAGCGGCATCCCGACGCCGTCGAGCTGCGTTACGCGCGCGGATTGATGCACGTGGAGCGGGACGATGTTGCGGCTGCGCTGGAGGACTTCGGGCACATCGCCGCACTGCATCCTGACGATCCGGCCGCCCTGAATGCCTACGGCTACACGCTTGCCGATATGACCGAGCGACATGCCGAAGGTTACGAGTTGATCCGGCGCGCCTTCGTCCTCGATCCCGACAGTCCGGCGATTCTCGACAGCATGGGCTGGGTGCTCTACAAGCTGGGCCGTCCGGCCGAGGGACTGCCCTACCTGGCGCGCGCCTGGGAGCTGCAACGCGATCCCGAGATCGCTGCGCACCTCGGGGAGCTTCTCTGGGCGCTGGGACGCGTAGACGAGGCGCGCGATGTCTGGCTCGAGGCCATCGTGGAGTGGCCGGGAAGCCCGGTGCTGCTCGACACGATGGGCCGGCTGGACCCCTGAAACCATGCCCATCGCGACGGTCTTGCTGCAGCTCATTGTCGAACGGGCGTCGAGGTTCTCTATAATCGTTTTCATTGGTGTTCTGGGTGGCGGTTGTGCTGCACCCCCGGAGCGACCTGTGGCACCGGGGACTGACTGGTTGGAAAGGCGGGACACATTGCGCGATATCGAGGAATTCCGGATGGAGGGTCGGCTCGCTCTGAACACGGGGCGGCGCGGCTACAGCGGCACGGTGTCCTGGGAGCAGAACGACGACATCGTGGACTTCCGCTTTCGGGGGCCATTCGGGTTCGGGGGCTTCCGGATCCACGGCGACACCGAGCAGCTGCGGGTCAAAACCACGGCCGGCGACGAGTTGCTGCTGCGCGATCCCGAAAAAGAGATGAACGCCCGCTTCGGCTGGAGCCTGCCGGTGCACAGCATGCGCTACTGGATTCTCGGCGTGTCCGATCCCGCATCGCCCGCCACCGAGGTGCCCGATGAGGCGGGCCTGCTGGAAAGCGTGGAGCAGGCCGGCTGGACGGTGCATTACGACAGCTACGGAGAAGCCGAAGGCCTGGTACTGCCGCGCCGGCTCGACATGGAACGCGGGGAGGTCCGGATCCGCGTCATGACCGATCGCTGGGAGATCCCGGGCATCGCGCCGCGCGCTCGCAGATGAACCCCGGCTGGCCCGCGCCCGCGAAGCTCAACCTGTTCCTGCAGGTGACTGGCCGCCGGCGCGACGGGTACCACACCCTGCAGACGGTCTTCCAGTTACTCGATTTCGGCGACGATATTTTCCTCGAGACGACGTCCGACGGGCTGATCAACCGGCCCGAGGGGTTGGCAGCCGTGGCGCCGGAAGACGATCTCGCCGTGCGGGCGGCCCGCCGGCTGCAGGCTGCGTCCGGCACGTCCCAGGGGGTCGAGATCAGGGTGCGCAAGCGGATTCCCGCCGGCGGTGGGCTCGGCGGCGGCAGTTCCGATGCGGCCACGGTGCTGGTCGGGCTGAATCACCTGTGGGGGCTCGGCTGGTCGGCGGACCGGCTCGCGGCGCTCGGACTGGAGCTGGGCGCAGATGTGCCGGTGTTCATCCGTGGCAGATCGGCCTGGGCGGACGGGGTCGGTGAACGGCTCGTCCCCATGACGCTGCCACCGGCCTGCTTCGCCGTGATCTGTCCGGACTGCTGCGTGTCGACCGCGGCCGTCTTTGCCGACCCCGAATTGACACGGGATTCAGCGGAAACGACAATTCACGGCTTTCTTTCGTCCGGCGGGCGCAATGATTGCGAGCCCGTGGTCCGGCGGCGCTACCCGGCGGTGGCTGCCGCGCTCGACTGGCTCGGCGCGCGGACAGCTGCGCGCGCCCGGCTGACCGGAACCGGGAGCTGCGTCTTCGCGCAATTCGCCGAACTGGCGGAGGCACGCGAGGCGCTGGCGGAGCTGCCGCGAGAGTGGACGGGTTTCGTGGCTCGCGGGCTCGACGAGAGCCCCCTGCTGGCGCGGGCGGGCAGGCCGGTAGCGACGGTCGCGTGATCAGGTTGACCGCTGGGGTGTAGCCAAGTGGTAAGGCAACGGGTTTTGATCCCGTCATGCGGAGGTTCGAATCCTCCCACCCCAGCCATTTTTGCAGGCGTCGGGGCGGCGGCAGATCGGCAACGGACCAGGGGTCCAGGGGGAGCGGGCGTGACTCACGAAGCAGGGCAGATGGCGGTGTTCTCCGGTAATGCCAACCGGGAACTGGCCGAGAGCATTGCGCGGCACCTCGGCTTTCCGCTGGGCAAGCTCCAGGCGAGCCGCTTCAGCGACGGCGAAGTGACCGCGGAGGTGCTCGAAAACGTGCGCGGCCGTGACGTGTTCATCGTGCAGTCGACCTGTCCGCCGGTAAACGACAATCTGCTCGAACTGCTGATCATGGTCGATGCGCTGCGGCGTGCATCCGCGGCGCGAATCACCGCCGTCGTTCCCTACTACGGCTATGCCCGGCAGGATCGGCGGCCGCGCGCCCAGCGGGTCGCAATTTCGGCCAAGCTGGTGGCCAATATGATCACCCATGCGGGCGTCGATCGCGTGCTGACCATCGACCTGCACGCCGACCAGATCCAGGGTTTCTTCGATATTCCCGTGGACAATGTCTATGCCTCGCCCGTGTTGCTGCACGACGCCTGGAAGCAGCGCTACCAGAACATGGTCGTCGTTTCACCGGATGTCGGCGGCGTCGTGCGGGCGAGGGCGCTGGCCAAGCGACTCGACGACGCCGACCTGGCCATCATCGACAAGCGTCGGCCGCGCGCCAACGAGGCGCAGGTCATGCACATTATCGGCGATGTGCGCGGCCGCACCTGCGTGCTGGTGGACGACATGATCGATACGGCCGGGACCATGTGCCAGGGCGTCGCTGCGCTCAAGGAGCAGGGCGCCGAGAAAGTCTATGCCTACATCACCCACCCGGTCCTGTCGGGGCCGGCGGTGCAAAGAATCAACGATTCGCTGCTGGACGGGCTGGTGGTGACCGACACCATCCCGCTGT
>CAYTXS010000199.1:0-4544 GCA_964441585.1 uncultured Thioalkalivibrio sp. | reverse complement strand
TGACGGAGGTGTTCCCCGGCGTGTTGCTGCAGTGGGAAGACTTCCGCAAGGACAATGCGTCGAACCTGCTGGATCGCTACCGCGACCGGCTGCCGTCTTTCAACGACGATATCCAGGGCACGGGCGCGGTGTGTCTCGCCGGCGTGCTGACCGGGTTGATGAGCACCGGCGGCGAACTGGCGGAGCAACGTGCGGTCGTGCACGGCGCGGGTGCGGCGGGCCTCGGCATCACACGCCAGCTGGCGAAAGCGATTCGCGAAGCCGGCGGCGACGAGTATCCGGTGGCGGTGCTCGACAGCCGGGGGCTGCTGGTCGGCGACAGTTTTCGCGACGCCTACAAGGCGGAGCTGGCCTGGCCCGTGGAGGTGGCGAAGCGGCATGGCTTCGGCGGCGAGGCCGGGGCCGAGCTCGAGGAAGTGGTGGAGAAGTTTCGCCCCACGATCCTGGTCGGGGTGTCGGGCCAGTCCGGCGCCTTCAACGAGCGGGTGATCCGCAGCATGGCGAGCCATACATCAAGGCCGATCGTCATGCCGCTGTCCAACCCGACCGACTATGCGGAGGCGCGCCCCGAGGAAATCCTGCGCTGGAGCGAGGGCCGCGCGCTCGTCGCCACCGGCAGCCCCTTCGCCGACGTGGTGCTGGAAGGGCGCCGTCACGTGATCGGCCAGGGAAACAACGTGTTCATCTTCCCGGGCCTCGGCCTCGGCGCCCTGCTGAGCGAAGCACGGTTCGTCTCGGACGGCATGATCTCGGCTGCCGCGCGCACCCTCGCCGAGCTGGCGCGCCAGCAATCGATCGGCGAGAACCGGCTGTATCCGTCGGTGTCGGAATTGGGGGAGTGCACGCGCGAGGTGGCAGCCGCCGTGATGCGCGCGGCCAGCGAAGAGGCCTTGTGCCCGGCATTGTCCGAGGAGGACGTGGAGAGACGGCTGGCGGCGGCGCGCTGGGCGCCGAATTATCCGAGCTACGAGGCGGGCTGAGTCGGACGGGATGGGCCCAGTCGGTCCGCCCCGGGCGCTCGGCTCGCCCGGTGATCGATGGCCTACTCGCCGACGCCCAGCTCGAGCTTCAAAAACACCAGGTTGTCGTCCGCGCGCGGCGCCTCGCCCGGTTCCGCCACCGAGATGCGCGCCGGGTCAAGGCCGCCGTCCTCCACCAGCTCGTTGCGCACCGCCGCGGCGCGCTCCATGCCCAGAAGCCGAAATTCCTGCTGCTCGATCTGCTGTTGTTCGAGCAGCGCCGCGCGCAACGCTTCGATGTAGTCGGCTTCGTCCAGCACCGGCGCGTCACTGTTCTCGGGCGTCGTCGTGTGCTGCGCCTGCAGCGCCTGCAGCGCCTCGGCGCCCTGCGCTTCGGTGTACATGCTCTCCATGATCAGCCGCACCGGGTCGCCCTCCTTGTCGCTGCCTTCGCCGGCCTCGAAGCGCGCGGAGATCGCCGCGTCCAGCTGCCGCTGGCGCATGATCCGGCCGTCGCGTTGCTCGTCGTAGGCGGCGCCGACCTGCAGCATCAGTTCGGGACGCTGCGTCAGCGCCTCGGCGAGCTGCGCGAGCTCCGCGGCCTCGGGTCCGCGCAGGTCGGCATCTCCGGCCAGGAAACCGACGAACTCGAGATCGACCTCTGCGCCATCGCCGCCCAGCAGCGAGGCGAGAAAACGGAACGGCGCGGTGACGATCTTGCCGAGCACGTTACCCAGCGCCTTGAACACCAGCGGCGCATAGCGGAACTCCGGATCGTCCAGGTCGCCGCTCACCGGCACCTCGAGATCGATCCGCCCCTGCGCATCGGTCAACAGCGCCACGGCCAGGTCCAGCGGCAGGTCCAGCGCACCGGGCGCGTCCACCTTCTCGCCCAGCTTGAGGTCGTTGATGACCATGCGGTTGGTGGCCTCGAGCTGGCCGTCGCGGATCGACCAGCTGAGATCCACGTCGAGGCTCCCGTCGGCGATCTCGCGCCCGGCGAACTTCACGGTGTAGGGCGTGAGGTTCGGCATATCGATGTTGCGGAAGTCGAGCTCGAGGTCCATCAGTTGCTTGGGCGCGAATACGTTGAGCTGCCCGCGGACCGTGGCGGCGCCGTCCTGGTTCACGTCGCCGTCGAGTTCCACGCGCGCCGGCGTCGGGCTGCCGGAGGTGATGGCTGAGACGGACCCCGCCATCGGTTTCACCAGCGCAGTGAAGGGGATCGGCAGGTTCAGGTCGGTGAAGTCCATGGTCGCCGCCGTGATCTCGACCCGCCCGACGCCGATGGCGAAAGCCTCGCCGGAACCCGTGGCGTCCGCCTGCGCTGCCGCCGCTTCGGTCGATTGAGACGTTCCAGCCTCGGTCTCCGCGCCGGTTTCTGCCTGGGCCCCGGTTTCCGACTGGGCCGTCTCCCCGTTCTCGCTGTCGCGCACGATGGCAGTGAGGTTCAGTTCGCCGTCCTCGTTGACCAGCACCCGGAGGAAGGGCTCGGACAGCGCCACGTTCCCGATGCGTACACTCTGCTCCGCCAGCGACAGGTCGACGCCCTCCGCCTCCAGGGTCTGCCAGCCGATCAGCTGCTCGTCCTTGCCGGGGAGCCGGCTGTCGAGCGCGCGCAGCGAGGCCCTGCCGGCATAGCCGAATGGCTCGGCGTCGGTGATGGTGATGCGGCCTTCTGCTGCGGCGAGCAGGCTGCGCACCTCGAGATTCATCGCCTCGTCCATGTAGGGCAGTCCCGGGAGCAGGGACAGGGCCTCGACGCCCAGGTCCAGCCCCACGTCCAGCGGTGCGGCGCGCACGGCGCCGGACAGGGACAGCGTGCCTCCCGAGGCGGCCGTGGCGTCGAGTGACAGGTCGGCGCGGTGGCCCTCCGCGCTCCGGTAGTCGGTCAGGGCCAGCCCGATGTCCTGCAGCGCGACGCGCACCGGGCGCGGCGCGGCGCGGTCCTCGAAAGCCACCCGCCCGCCGTCGATCCGGAACGCGCCGACTTCGATGGCGAGGCCCGGCGCCGTCTCCGCGACGTCATCGGTCTCGGCATCGGCACTCGTATCGGTGACCGTATCCGCGTCAGCGTCCGCATCCGCATCCGCACCGGCGTCCGCATCCGCGCTGACATCTACGCCATCGTCGGCCGGCATCAGCACCGCGACCAGGTCGATCCGGCCGTCCTCCAGCCGGCGCAACTCGATCTCCGGCTGCGCCAGGTCCACCGTGCCGATGCTGAATGTTCCATCCGCCAGGTCGAACTCGACGGCATCCGCGCGGGTATCGGGCAACCCGAGCAGGGCCTCGCCGGAACTGCGCCGCGCGACCTCGAGACCGGTGAGCCGGGCGCGACCCTGTGCCAGCCGGAAGTCCAGCTCGGCGCCGCCGCCGTCCAGCGCGTAATCGAAGCCCAGCCCGAGACGCGCATCGCCGGTCAACTCGGCATCGAAGTCGTGGCGCACGTATTCCCAGAAGGGCGCCAGCGCGAGATTGTCGACGTCGATCTCGCCCTCCGAGGCGAGCGGGCCGACGGCGAAGGTGCCGCTCCAGCGGATCTTGCCGCCGCGTGGCCCGGTGGCTTCCAGGCTGTAGAGGCCCTCGCGCTCGGGCAAGGTGGCGAAGTTCTCCATGACGAAGCTCAGCGGCCCGAGCGAGAGCGACCAGTCTTCGGGATGCGCGTCGTCCTCGATGGTGAGCCGGCCTTCCACCAGCGAGACGTTGTGCAGCACCAGCCGCGGCGGTGCGTCGCCGGGTTCGGGCTCGGGCTCCGCGGGCGTCTCCGGCGGCGGCAGACGGTCGAGCACGCGCTCGATGTTGCCGATGCCGTCGGCGCCGCGATGCAGCCGCAGGTCCGGCTGTTCGAGCGTCAGTTCGCTGAAAGTCCAGGCGCGCCGCCAGGTGCTTGAGAGGGAGAAATCCACCACCAGGCGCTGGAAGGCCAGCATTGGGCCGGATTCCGGGTCATCGACCGCGAGGCCTTCCACCGTGAGCTTGAACAGGTAGGGGTTGAAGCGGACTTTCTCGAGTGCCAGGTCGACGCCGAGATGTTTCTCGGCCAGCTTCGGCGCCTGGTCGCGCGCGACCCAGGGCAGCAGCAGGAATCCGACGAGGGTGTAGGCCAGCACGGCGAGCAGCGCCCACAGGCGCCATCCCTGGAGTCGGAGTCGCCCTCGCCACCCGGCGGGGCGACTCCCTGTTGAGCCGTTTCCCTCGGTCATACGGCTCAGGATAGCCCGAAACCGGACAGGCTTCAGTCTTCGACGATGAAGCTGCGCAGTTGTTCGGAGCGCGTCGGGTGACGCAGCTTGCGCAGCGCCTTGGCCTCTATCTGGCGGATGCGCTCGCGCGTGACGTCGAACTGCTTGCCGACTTCCTCGAGGGTGTGGTCGGTGTTCATGTCGATGCCGAAACGCATGCGCAGCACCTTGGCTTCGCGCGGCGTCAGCCCGGCGAGCACGGCATGCGTGGTCTCCTTGAGGCCTTCACCGGTCGCAGAGTCCACCGGGGACAGCACCGAGCCGTCCTCGATGAAGTCGCCGAGATGCGAATCCTCGTCGTCGCCGATGGGCGTCTCCATGGAGATCGGCTCCTTGGCGA
>CAYTXS010000198.1:0-4592 GCA_964441585.1 uncultured Thioalkalivibrio sp. | reverse complement strand
CCAGGTTGTCGACCAGCGCGTCGGCTTCCAGCGCCGGCACCAGGCCCAGCACCAGCTCCTTCGGCCAACCGCGTTCGTCGGTCTGGTCCACGGGACAACACGATGCGACCAGCACGGCGGCCAGCGCCATCAGGCAGATGCGAAAAACGGGGTGCCCTCCTTTCATCGGGCCAGAATACCGCACCGTCGATTGCAGATTTGTTTCAGCGCGAACGCCATCCCGTTTCTCGGCGTGGTCGGCCAACTCCATCAGTGGTCAACTCCCTGGGCGTGCGACTTGAGGGCCTCCAGCGGCACCAGCTCCAGCGTCTTTCGGTGCGTGGCCGCCAGCACCACGCGCGGCGCGCAGTCGTTGCGGTAGGCCTCCAGCCAGCGCGCCGCGCACAGGCACCAGCGGTCGCCGGCCTTGAGCCCGGGAAAGCCGAACGCCGGATTCGGCGTGGCCAGGTCGTTGCCGCGGCTGCGGCTGAATTCAAGAAACGCGGTCGTCATCACGGCGCACACCGTGTGATACCCGGCATCCTGGTCGGAGGTATTGCAACACCCGTCCCTGAAAAAACCGGTCAGCGGCGTGTTCGAGCAGGTCTCCAGCGCGCCGCCCAGCACGTTGATCGACGGATCCGTCACGCGCCAATGCCCTTGCCCTTGTCGGCCATGGGTTCGTAGCGCGTGCCGCGGCCCGCCGGCACGAAACGCTGCGTATCGCGAATTCGAACAGCCATTTTTCGCGATTCCGGGGCGGGCTCGAGGCCGAGTTCGCTGCACAGGCGATCGAAGATTCCGGCCGGGTCCTCGAGCAGTTCGGCGCGCCCGATCTCAATCACGTTCAGGTTCAGTTTTTCGCGCATGCGGCGCCACAGTTCCAGCTCCTTGCGGTATTCGCCGATCATGCCCTCGACGTCGGCGTAGCCGTCGATTCGCCACTGCAGCGCAAGATCGGCCGGGTCGACGACCGGCAGCACGATGGTGGCGCCCGGGAAATGACGCACCAGTGCCGGAATGGCCGCAGCCTCCCACCAGCCCGGCTCCAGCGTCGCGGGAGGAAGCTTGTCGCGGCCAGCCCCGCGCATGAAACGCTTGCGCGCCAGTTGCATGGTTTCGCGCCCGGCCCCGAGCACTGCGTCCGGCCCGGCCGGCAGGCCCAGCGCCTCGAGCCGCCGGGTTTCGCCTTCCGGGTCCAGCACGGCCACCTGCGGATGCCCGGCCAGCGGCGTCAGCAGAATTTCGCGGCCGCTGCCCGGCCATCCGGCGACGATCACCGGCTCGGGAAATCCGTCGTCGAACGCGCGGGTGTCGAGATCGTTCAGTTCGTGCGCCAGCCAGGCATCCAGCACCCCGGCGCCGCGCTGGGTCTCCAGCCGCTGCGCGTGCGGTGCGATGCGCCAGCCGCCCTTCTGCCAGTTGGCCCAGGCCAGCGCTTTCTCGTCGGCCTGATCGTAGCAATTGGCCAGGCGGTTGTGCAGGATGCGACGATCCTGGTCGCTGATCGCCTCGCTTGCCAGCAGGTCCTCCAGCGCCTGGCAGGCGGCGCCGAAATCCCCCGCGTTCTCGCACACGATCGCCCAAACCAGCACAGCGTCGGGCACCGGCGGATCCCGCTTGAGCAGGGATGCAATCGGCTCGCGCGCCGATTCGGTGTCTTTCGGTTCGACGTTCGAGCGCATCCGGGCCAGCAGCAGGCGGGCCTGGCGGTGCTCGCCCTCGGTGTCGGCTTCGACCAGCTGCTCGAGCATGTCGCGCGCCGCCACCGAATCGTTCCGGGCGTCGGCCAGGCGCGCCTGCAGCATGACCACCTCGGGATCGTCCTGGTCGAGCTTCGCCAGCAATTCGCCGGCGGCATCGGGATCGCCGCCGAGCATGGCCAGCTCGGCCTGGCGCAGCGCAATGCTGCGGTCTTCGGGCCAGCGCCTCGTCGCCTTCTGCAGCAGCATGCGTGCCTGCGGCACATCGCCGATTCGTTCCAGACAGACCGACGTGTTGATGACCACCTCCGATCCGCCGTACTGATTTTCCATCGCCTTGACGTAGTGCTGCAGCGCCTCCTGGTCGCGGTGGCGCACCCGCAGCACATCGGCCAGGTGAGCGTGCAGCTCGCCGTGGTCGGGCCGGAGCGAGAGCGCCTTGCGGAAAACCTCCTCGGCGGAGTCGAGCTGACCCAGCCCAAACAGCACCCGCCCCATGACCTCCTGGGAGACCGGGCTTTCCTGATCGGCCTGAAGCGCCTTGTTGATGTGCGGCCATGCTTCTTCGAACTGCTCCAGCTCGACCAGCGCACGCGACAGCGCGACCAGCGCCGGGATATACCTGGCGTTGGCCCGCAGCGCGGTCTTGAGCTCGCCGGCAGCGCGCGTGTAATCGCCGGACATCATCGACACCAGCCCCATGCCGGTTCGGGCCTCGACGTGGTTGGGATCCAGCGCGATGGCCTGCGCAAACTGCTCGCGGGCCGCAGACGGCTTGCCGGCGTCGGTCATCAACCGGCCGTAGTAATAGTGCGTGGACGGCTGACCGTCTCCGAGCTCCACCGAGCGCTTGACCCACTTGACGCCATCGTCGAAGTCGCCCTGCGAGTGACGGCTGAGGCCCAGCAGCAGGGCAAATTGCCAGTTTTTCGGATCCTGCTGCAACAGGCGCCGGAACAGCTGCTCGGCCTCGCGGAAGTGGCCGGACTGGTAATGCTTGATCGCCTGCCGGCTCAGGCCGGCGTCAGGTGCTGACATAAATCACTCACAATTCGTTGTTCAATCCATGATTCCAGACGCCAGTTGGCAAGGAATCCGCAATGGCCGCCGTGCGGCCAGATTTCCAGCGCCAGCGCTTCGGGCCGGGGCAATGCCTGGAAGTCGGAGATCGGGATGATCGGATCATCGGCCGCGGTAATCACCAGGCTCGGGATCTCCAGACCGGCCAGGTAATCGCCGGCAATCGAATACCCTTCCAGATATGCATCGAGGTCGGGAAATTCGGTGTAATCGGCCACCAGGTGGCCGGTCTGATCGGCCAGGTTGCGATGCCGAAACCAGGCGTCGAGATTGTACCGCTCCGGGTACAGCCTTTGCTTGCGCATCAGCGACCTGCGCCACTTGCGCACGAAGTACTGTTCGTAAACGGGAAACCCGTCGGCCAGCGCGGCCAGCACGTTCTTAGGCCGAATCACCGGACTGACGGCAATCACGCGGTCCAGCCGGTAGCCGGCCGCCGGCGCATTGCGCGCGACCCGAAGCGCGAAATTCCCGCCCAGCGAGAAGCCGGCCAGGAACACCGGCCCGCCCTGGTGCGCGGTCGCCACCTGCCCGACCGCCTCGAGCACTTCCTCCAGCCGGCAGGAATGAAACAAGCCGGGGTTGAGGTGGTGCGAATCGCCGTGATCGCGGAAGTTCAGCCGGAACGTGTCGAAGCCGGCCGCGTCCAGCGCCAGCGCCGTATCCAGCAGGTAGTTCGAGTCCACGCTGCCTTCCCAGCCGTGCAGCAGGATCGCCAGGGCCCCGTTGGGCTTGCCGGCACGGCTCGCATAGCCGAGCAGATTCACGCCGTGGGGCGTCGTGATCACGCGTCGTTCGGCGTTTTCCCGATAGGCTTTCGAGCGCTTCTGAACCCGCCGCTTGCGCCACGGGCTGGAGGTAAGAATGGACTGCAAATGGGCATTCGCCATCAGTCCCGAGGGTGCGAAGGGGGTCGTTTCCGGCTGGGAAGACATATCAGCGGACCGCGGCATGGCCGTACATCCCGGTGACCTGGACCTGCGCCCGGCGCGCCAGCTCGCTGCGACCCGCTGAAGTACTCGGCAGGGGCTCGCCGATGATCACCTGGCCTTCGCAGGCCGGACGCCCCAGCATCGAAAACAGCAGGCCGGCGAAGCTGGTGCCCGGCCCGAACACCCGCTCGTCGTGCACGTCGCCGTCGCGCCAGTAGCGAATGGCCACCGGCAGCACCGGGACGGCGGCCCGCAATGCCGGCGCCATCAGGCGGGCATGGAAGCGGCCCACGCCGCGCTCGGGCTGAATGCCGGCCTCGGGAAAAACCCCGACAATACTGCCGCGCTTGAGCAACGCGGTCATGCGCCGCCCGGCGCGCCGCCGCGAGGCCTCGTTGCCGCGCGCGATGAAGATCGTGCCCACGGCACGCGCCACACCGCCGATCAGCGGCCAGTCGCGAATGCTGTCCTTGGACACCAGCCACATC
This sequence comes from uncultured Thioalkalivibrio sp., assembly GCA_964441585.1. Classification (GTDB taxonomy): domain Bacteria; phylum Pseudomonadota; class Gammaproteobacteria; order Steroidobacterales; family XN24; genus XN24. Next base: position 410 of record CAYTXS010000198.1, on the reverse strand, counting down.
GGCTCAAGGGCGTGCAACAGCGGAATATCGAACCAGCTGATGTGATTGCTCACGACCAGGTAAGGCGGCCTCGGCAGTTGGCCGATCACGCGCAGGCGCATCCCCAGCACCGCCACCAGCATCCGGGCGTAGCGCCGCTGGGCGCGCCACCACAGCGGCTTGCCTGCAGCCGGTATGTCGCGGATGCCCGGCGCCAGCGCCAGCAGCAGCAAGGGCAGCCCGACCACGCAGAGGACCAGCAGCAGCGGCAGGCGGTAAAGATAGCGCCACGGCTGGAACGGCCCCACGGGCGCGGCCAGGCTGTCCGGCGCCTCGTCTTCCAGGCCTAGGCTGCCGGACACGAAATTTCCCGGCTTTGCAACGCGGCAAGTCCCATCACGATGAATTCTTTAAACTACCCGTTTGACCAG
>CAYTXS010000197.1:1258-4633 GCA_964441585.1 uncultured Thioalkalivibrio sp. | reverse complement strand
CCATGACCGTGGCCATGCTGATGAAGAACACCCTGGATGCGGCGGAGCGCCGCGACCCCTGAACCCGCCTGCCCGGCGAATGCCCGCGCCTGGCCGAGGCGGGGTCCATGACTCGGAAAGCCGTGACTGAAAAGGGGTCCGCGCGTCACCGCGCGAACCCCTCTTATAATGCCGGCCGGCGCTGCGGCGGCTCAGCAGGGATCGGCGCCCTCCGGGCGCGGCAGGTCGCAGGACTTCACTTCGCCCGCGACGATCTCGACGTTGGCCGTTTCACTGAACACCAGGCCTTCTGCCGGGTAGTCCTCGACGACACCGTCGTCGAGGTTGGCGACGCAGGTGAACCCCAGCGTGTACTCGCCCGGCAGCAGGAAGCGCAACACGTACTCGTACGCCGTGGCATCCATCGTCGGCTCGACGAGATCGCTGACCAGCGGCACCACGTCGACACCGAGCGGATCGACATCGAAGCCCTCGAAAGCGTACACCGCATCGACGCCGTCGACGCCGCAGGCCTCGACGTTGTTCATGGCCAGCAGATCCTCGGCCACCAGCCCGCGTACGCCGCCCGTGATGCGACGATTCATCATGCGGACCGTCGGCTTCAGCAGGAAGGCGCGGTCCTCACCGAAGGGCCCGCGACGGAGTCCGGGGGGCGCGAGCAGGGACCTGCGCAGATCGAAATCGAGGATGTATTCCACCGACTCGTTGACCGGCACCTCGAGTCCACCGACGACCTTGTAGCCCGTCTGCGCGCCGCTCGGCATGAAAAAGCCGTACTGCCCGCCGCCTTCTTCAAGCTGCACGTACGAAGCCGCCTTGTCGAAGTGAATGCGCAGCCATTCGTACTCGCCGGCCGGAATGTCTTCGTCCTCGATGATGGTCGCCGACTCGCCGTTGGTCAGCTGCAACAGGTCGAGCTCGCGACCCGCTTCGTTCACCGGGATGCGGAATGACTCACCGTCCACCGGCTTGAGTTCGAACTCGGTCATGGCGATGACCACGGCGTACGCTTCGTCCACCGGCGCATCGGTCATGGCAAAGGTCACGACACCCGAGGTGCCGGATTCTTCTTCGGCAGAGATCGTGTCGCCGCCGCAGCCGGCGAGGGCCAGGGCCCCGGCGGCCAGCAGGGCCGTACCGAGGGCGGTATGAGTGCTTCGCATTGATTTTCTCCGTTCGGCCATAATGATTAGGCCTGTTTTTGATTCGGGCGCCGTATCTCGCGGCGCCATCACGCCAAGGAGCATTTCGCATCCTCTCAGCCATTCACACGAACGGGGCGGCGATTCGGTTCCATCCGCTTGCGATACGGCTGCGACGCCTTGCCGGGGCAGGCCGTCCGTGAAACCCGGGCCCGGTCCCGAAGATCGCCTTGTCGTTGATTCGGCACGGGAATTCGAGCGCCTGCTGGAGCCTTTGATACCGGTGCTGTTCCGGCATGCGTATCGTTGGACGGCAGCGCGTGACCAGGCGGAGGACCTGGTGCAGGAGCTCCTCGTGCGGCTCTACCCGCAAATGCAGAAGCTGGCCGAACTGGAGCGCGTGGAGCCGTGGGCGCTACGCGTGATGTACCGGATTTTCGTCGACCAGCACCGGCGTAACCTGAATTCGCCGGTGCGTCCCATGCACGAGACGCCAGCCACCGGCCCGGCACCCGGCGAGGATTCCGGCGACGGCTTCGTAGACGACGCGCCGCAGCCGGGCGAGGCGCTCGATCACGAACGTGCACAGGATGCGCTGGTCAGGGCCTGGGGACGGCTCAACCCCGACCAGCGCGCCGTGATCGCACTGCACGATGTCGAGGGCTACGGGCTCGAGGAAATCGCGACGATGCTCGAGGTGCCGGTGGGCACGCTCAAGTCGCGGCTCCATCGGGCTCGCGCCGTTTTGCGTCAACTGCTGGCGACGGAACCTTTTGCCGCGGTCATTCGTGAACAGCTTGAGAGGCGATGAAATGAACTTCCAGGCGGATTGCAAAAACACGCTGCAACGGCTCGATGACCTGCTCGACGGCAGCTTGTCGCCGACCGCGGCCGCGCGCTTGCATGCCCACCTCGACGACTGCGAAGACTGTGCGGCGGCGCTCGCCGGCGCAAAGCGTCTCAACCGGGCATTGCGCGACATGCCGGTGCCCGATCCGCGGCCGGGATTCGCGAGCGCGGCGCTGGCCAACGCGGTGGCCCGCAACCGCATCGGCGTGGCCGCAACCCGCAGCAGCCCAGCGTTGCGCGCGGCATCGGCGCCCCGCACGAGTGCAGGCTTCCTGGGGCGGTCCCGCCAGGCCCCGCGGCGACGTCTCGAGTTATGGTTCGGCGGCGCGCTGGGTGCGGCAGCGGCCGCTGCTCTGGTGGTCATGCTATGGGGCCCGCCGCGCGGCGCGCCTGTGCCGCAAGACCCCGCCGACGTGCGCCTGACGCTCTATGAACCGCGCGAAATCGGGGTCGCCATCGATGCCGGGCAGGCGCTGCCCGGGGCCCTGCTGACCGTCAGCCTGGAAGGGGGTATCGACCTGGTCGGCTTCGGCGCACAACGGGAACTGCAGTGGCAGACCGACCTGGATGCGGGCACCAATGTGCTGCCCCTGCCGATCATCGCCCACTCGCTCGAGCAGGGCCGGCTGACGGCACTGGTGGAACATGGTGAAATGACCCAGCAGATCGAGCTGCGCATCCAGGTGGACGCCCCATGAAAGCAATGAGGTCGAACTCGGGTCCCAGGCCGATTCTGCTCGTGCTTTCCCTGGCGGCGATCTGCAGCATGTTTTTTTTCGGCGGTCCCGCGAGGGCTGCCGACGGCGATCCCCCGCGCGAGACCGCGGCTGAACGCCCGGAACGGCCCGAGCTCTCGCTCACGATGCGCATCATCGAGGACCCCGACGCGCTGGGTGCGGACACGGTGACACGCCGCTTGTCCCTGCCGCCGCCGAAGATGCGCGAGCGTAGCGGCAGGCCGGCGGACGGCCAGGCCGACGACGCCGGTGACGATTCGCCCGGTCGCGGCAAACCTCATTCCCTGCGCGAGCAGGCGGCGGAACGCGCCCGGGAAATGGCGGAACAGGCACGCGAGCGACGCGAAGACTTTGGCCGGTCCCGTGCCGAGGAACGGCGTCCCGAACGACCCGACCCGCCGAATCCGCCGCGGCCGCCCGGCCGGCCATGAGTAGCCGTGGTCACGGCGCATCCGCGGGCTCGGCGGGCGCCGGTTCGGCGCGGCGTCGCAGCCTGCTATCCTGACGCCTCCCTGGCTCCTCTCGGTCTCGGACTTGAAGACGTCCCGACATCTTCTGCTGCCGGTGCTTGCCTGCCTGATCGGCGCGCCCGAGCTTGCCGCCCGGCCTTTGTCGTCCCTGCCCGCGGCCATCTCCGCATCCACGGC
>CAYTXS010000197.1:0-1158 GCA_964441585.1 uncultured Thioalkalivibrio sp. | reverse complement strand
CGAGGCCTTTCTCGTCGTGGCGCGCAGCCCGGAGATGGCCGCGCTCGCCTATTACAATCTCGGCCTGGTCAGCCTGCGCCGCGACGACCCCGAGGCCGCGCGAGACTGGTTTCGCCAGGCGCGCGAGCGCAGCGACGACGCGACGCTGCGGGGCCTGGCCGACTTGCAGCTCGAAGGCCTCGCGCCACGCGCCGCGACCGCGGAGCGCGCGCCCAGGCGCACGCGGGATCCGGCGCTGGTATTCGTCGCCGCCTCGCTGGGATACGACGACAATGTCGCACTCGTCGCGGATGGCGACCTGCTGGGGTCGAGCGATACCCCGAGCGCCTTTGCCGAAACCAGTCTTGGCCTGTCCGTACCGCTCCGTGGAGCGTTCAGCCTCGAGGCGGCAGCTTTCATCCTGCGCCACGCCGATGCGTCCGAGTTCGACCAGGCGGGCGTCCAGGCGGAGCTTGTGTACCAGGCGGACCTCGGCGCCTGGGACGGCGAGATCGCCGGCGGCGCCGGACTGAACTGGCTGGACGGCGAGGAATACGAGCAACGCTTCAGCATGCTGCTCGGCGCCACGCGTCGCATCGCCACCGACTGGCGACTGCGGGTCCAGTATCGCTTCGAGGACATCGACGGCAGCGTGCCCTTCGAGCGACTGAGCGGCCAGCGGCATGAGGCCGGAGCGGCGTTGTACCGCAGCGTCGGTGCACGCCGCCTGCGGCTCGAATATCGGCTCGAGCTCAACGACCGGGCCAGCGCGGCGCTTTCGGCCGACCGCCATCTCCTCGACGCCGAATGGGAACTTGAGTTGAGTAATCGACTGCGCGTGGGATTCGGCGCCGGGTGGCGCGACAGCCGCACCGAGGTGCGGGTGTTCGATCTCACCGAGCGGCGCCTCGAGCTGGCGGCAGGGCTGGCCGGGCCGCTGGCCGGCCGCTGGGAATGGTCGCTGCGTTACGACTGGACACGCAACGATGCCACGAGCGCGTTCTTCGACTACCAGCGCCACCGCGTCTTGGCCGGCGTGCAGGGCCTGTTCTGAGCCGGCGCCCTACTCTCGCCGCCAGCGTGTGCCGCCAGGACCGTCCTCGAGCACGATGCCGGCCGCGGCGAGTTCGTCGCGGATGCGGTCGGCGGCGGCAAAGTCCTTCTGCTTGCGCGCCGCAT
>CAYTXS010000196.1:0-4679 GCA_964441585.1 uncultured Thioalkalivibrio sp. | reverse complement strand
AAGGCCCTGAGCGAAGGGCCGAAAACAGGCTCTAAACCGCAGAACAGGGTCGAAACACCGCGCGAGATCGTCAAGGGCGTGAAACTCGAGGCGCGTCGGGGCAGGGTGGTCCTGTCAGGCGCCGGGGTGACCGAGGCACTCAGCCGCGACCTCAAGGACTGGCTCACCGCGCGCGGCTGATCCGTAGGACTCCGGCGGGCGCCGCCTGACCGGAACGTGAGCCTTCGGGTAAGAGCGTGGATCTATGGCAGACCATAGCTTCATGTCTCAAGTGGAAGTCCTCTCCGTCACTGACACCGGCCGCCGCCGTCGGTGGACGGACGCAGAGAAGCTCCGGATTGTGGAAGAGAGCTACGCGGCGCCGCGGGTGGATGCAAGCCGAGCAGGACACGATGTCGAGGCACAACCCCGTCGCCAAGGCGATCGCCTACATGTTCAAGAAGGATCGCTGGGAGGCGTTCACGCGCTTCCTCGACGATGGACGGATCTGCCTGACGAACAACGCGGCCGAACGGGCGCTGCGCGGCATCGACCTTGGCAGGATCATGGCTCTTCGCCGGCTCCGAGCGCGGCGGCGACCGTGCCGCCCTCATGTATTCCCTGATCCTCACCGCGAAGATGAACGACATCGACCCGCAAGCGTGGCTGGCTGATGTCCTTGCAAGGCTGCCCGGCACGACGGCTTCAAGAGTGCCGGAACTGCTTCCGTGGAATTGGAAGCAGTCGAAGCTCCGCAAAGCCGCCTGAGCACGGCTTACGCCGAATGCTTACAAAAATGCTCTGCCCCCTGAGAACTGGACCGCTTGAAGCTGGAGTTTTCCGCTACGTTTTCCTGGCTGGGAGAGGAGCGGAATCGCATGAAGGCATCGAAGTTCACGGAGGCGCAGAAGGCGTTCATCCTGAGGCAGGGCGAGGAAGGCACGCCGGTCGCGGAGATCTGTCGCAAGCCGTTGCTGAGACGTTGCGCCCCGGAGCGTCGGTCAACGCGGTGGCAGCGCGGTTCGGGGTCCAGCCGAACCAGTTGTCGGCATGGCGGCGCATGGCGAAGGACGGTGAACTTGTCCTGCCGGCCGACGTGTGTAGTGGGGATGAGGCCGTGTTCGCACCGCTTGTGCTGCGCGAGGCAGAGCCCTTGGCGGCCGCTGCCATCGACCGTCGTGCCGAAGGCGAGATCCGGATCACGGTCAGCGATGTCGCGCTACATCTCGATGCCTATACGCCGGCGACACGCATCGCCGAGATCGTGCGCGCGCTCGGAGTGCCGTCGTGATGTTGCCGTCGCACAAGCTGCGCATTCTGGTGCCGACGCAGCCGGTGGACTTCCGGAAGGGCCATGACGGGCTGGCGGCGCTGGCGCAGTCGGCATTGCAAGAAGACCCGTTCACCGGCGCCGTGTTCGTGTTCCGGGCCAAGCGGCTGGATAGGCTGAAGATCCTGTTCTGGGACGGGACCGGGTTGGTGATGGCTTACAAGCGGCTGGAGGAGAGCACGTTCACCTGGCCGGCGATCCGGGATGGCGTGATGACGCTGAACAGTGCGCAGTTCGAGGCCCTGTTCGCCGGGCTGGACTGGCGCCGGGTCCGGGCGCTGGAGGCCCGGCGGCCGGCTGCGGCAGAGTGAATCGCAGGGTCGATCTGGCGCGCATCGCCCGGTGGCTCGGGGTATCATCGCGGGATGTTCTCTGCCGCCCGGATCGACCTCTCGACCATTCCCGAGGAGCAGCGCGACGCCGTCGCTGCATTGCTGCGGGAGCATGGGGAGCTCGTTGGCGAGAACAGTGCGCTCAAGGGCGAGACGGCCAGCCTCAAGGAGATCGTCAAGCGTCTCGAGCACCTGGTCGCCGAGCTGAACCATGTGGTGCATGGCAAGAAGTCCGAGAAGCTCGACGCGGACGAGCGGCAGCTGGCCTTCGAAGACCTCGAGACCGCCGTGGCCGAGGTCGAAGAGCAGCATGACAGCCGAGTATCCTCCGATGACGGATCGCGCCGCAAGTCAGCTCCGGTCAAGCGCAACCTCGGCAACCTGCCCGAGCACTTGCCGCGGGTCGAGCGGGTCGTCGAGCCCGACAGCCTGGACCGCCCATGCGGCTGCGGGCAGATGCACAGGATCGGCGAGGATCGCACCGAGCGGCTGGACATCGTGCCTGCGCAGTTGAGAGTGATCGTCACCGTACGCCCGAAATACGCCTGCCGCAGCTGCACCGATGGCGTCACCCAGGCGCCCGCACCGGCGGCGCTGATCGAGGGTGGCCTGCCCACCGAAGCCGCCATCGCCCATGTGCTGGTGAGCAAATATGCGGACCATCTGCCGTTATATCGCCAGAGCCGGATCCTGGCCCGGTCAGACGTGGATATCCATCGCAGCACCCTGGCTGACTGGGTCGGCGTCGCCGCGTTCCATCTGGGGCCTGTCGTCGATCGGCTTGCAGAGCACCTGAAGGCCTCGGACAAGCTGTTCATGCCCTCTCGGCAGCATCCTTCGGATGCGCCTGCCGGGTAACAGACGAGACCACGGCGCCGGTTCTCGATCCCGGACGCGGCCGGACCAAGACCGGCTACCTCTGGGCGCTGGCCCGCGACGATCGCGGGTGGGGCGGCGCTGACCCGCCGGGAGTGGTGTTCTTCTACGCGCCCGATCGCGGCGGCCAGAACGCCGAGAGGTTCCTGCGCGGCTTCGACGGGATCCTGCAGATCGATGGCTATACAGGCTACAATCGCCTGACGCGCCCCTCCCGCAAGGGTGGTCATCCGATACGCGTGGCGCATTGCTGGGCCCATGCCCGACGCAAGCTGAAGGAGGTGTTCGACCGCGACGCCTCTCAGATCGCCGCCGAGGGCCTGCGCCGCATCGCCGAGCTGTATGCCGTGGAAGCCGACATCCGCGGCTGCTCCCCCGGCCAAAGGCTCTCGGCCCGGCAAGCGCGGACGGCGCCCCTCGTCGCAGCCTTCGGAGACTGGCTTCAGCAGCAGCGCCTGCGCATCTCGCCCAAGTCCCGCCTCGGCGAGAAGCTCGCCTACATCCACCGTCACTGGGACGGGTTGCAGACCTTCCTCCAGGATGGATGCGTCGAGATGGACTCCAACAGCGTCGAGAATCTCATCCGGCCGATCGCCCTGAATAGAAAGAACGCTCTCTTCGCCGGACACGACGAGGGCGGCCGGACCTGGGGACGCATCGCGTCGCTGATCGAGACCTGCAAGATCAACGGCGTCGAACCCTTCGCCTATCTCGAAGCCACCCTCGCAGCCATCGCGAACGGCCATCCGCACAGCCGCATCGACGATCTCCTCCCTTGGAACTTCCAGCGTAAGCGTCCGGTCAGGCCGCGTGGTTTGACCAATTCCACGGCAGGAGACCATCCACGCGGGTGATCTTGTAGTCTGGGATGCAGGCCAGCGTATCGGCGAGCCATCCCTGCGGGTCCACACCATTCAGCTTGGCGGTCTCGATCAGGGTGTAGGCGATGGCGGCGGCGCGGCCGCCGGTCTGCGAGCCGACGAACAGGTAGTTCTTCCGCCCGACCGCCACGGATCGCATGGCGCGCTCGGCCGTGTTGTTGTCCAGTTCGAGGAAGCCGTGGTCGAGATAGGGCCGAAGCCGCTTCATGCGCGTCAGGCCATACCGGATCGCCATGGCCAGCGGCGACTTGCCGGAGATTGTCGGCAGTTGGTCGTGCAGCCAGCTCTCCAATTCGTCGAAGATCGGCGCCGCCTTCGCCTGGCGGATCTCGACACGCCTGTCGGGCGGCAATCGCCGCGCCTCCTTCTCGACCGCGTAGAGCTGCGCGATGCGCCGGATGGCCTCGTCGGCGATGGCCGACCCCTGGGCCCTGTGGACGTCGACGAACTTGCGCCGGACATGAGCCATGCAGGCGACCTCGTGGATGTCGCTGGACCGGTAGATGTCCTCGAACCCGGCATAGCCGTCGGCGTGCATCCAGCCTCGGTAACCTGCGAGATGATCCTTGGGGTGCTGGCCCTTCCGATCGGGCGAGAAGCGATACCAGCTGGCGGGCGGGGCATCGCCGCCCCAGGGTCGCTCGTCCCGTCCGTAGGTCCAGAGCCGCGCCGTTGCGGTCTTCCCGGTGCCGGGTGCCAGCATCTTCACCGGGGTGTCGTCCGCGAAGATCGCCTGTCCGGCCAGCACATGCCGCCCGATGGCATCGGCGAGCGGTTCCAGAAGCGCCGTGGACTTGCCGACCCAGTCGGCCAACGTCGAACGGTCGAGGTCGAGCCCCTCGCGCTCGAAGATCTGGCTCTGGCGATAGAGCGGTAGATGGTCAGCGTATTTGGAGACCAGAACATGCGCCAGCAGGCCGGGGCCGGGACGGCCGCGCTCGATCGGGCGGGATGGCAGAGGGGCCTGTGTGAAGGCCTCGCAGCCGGAACAGGCCATGCGGGGACGGACGATCCGGTTCACGATGAACCGGCCGGGCACATACTCCAGCTCTTCGGTCACATCCTCGCCGAGGCGACGAAGGGTTCCGCCGCAGCGAGCACAGTCCTCATCGCCGGTGGTCAGTTCTATCTCCTGGCGCGGGATGTGGTCGGGAATGGGACGGCGCTTCGGCTTGTCCTTCTCCTCTCCGTCCGGCAGCCGCAGCTTCGCGGTCATCTTCGCGATAGAGATCTCGGTTGCCTCGAGCGCCAGTTGAAGCTGCTCGATGGTCTCCGACGACG
>CAYTXS010000195.1:0-4715 GCA_964441585.1 uncultured Thioalkalivibrio sp. | reverse complement strand
CTGGACCCTCGTCCTCGAGGTAACGATAGGTTTTCGCCGTCACGTCCATCACGAGACGCCGGCTCGGCGCCGCGTCACGGTCGCCGGTCTGTTCCGGCTTGAGCACGACATCGTGCAGCGTGACGATCCGCGGCAGTGCCACGACGCCGCTGACGAAATTCCCAAGTTCGTGGTAGGTGCCGACCAGCTGCATCTTGATCGGCAACTCGCTGTAAGCCTCGCGCGTTACTTCACTCATCGGCTGGAAAAGGCGTTCCTCGAGGCCGGCGGCGAGGCCGGTCTGCGAGATGTCGATCAGCAGGCTCGGGACCTCGGTCTCGCCGGGCAGCTGGCGGAGCATCGCGCCGAAGGTCCGCTCGACTTCCTCGAGCTGGTCCTTGTATGCGTCCAGGTTGGCGGCGAGCCGTTGCCGGCTCTCGAAGGTGGCCCGCAGGTCGAGTTCCTGGCGCTGCACCTGTTCTAGCTCGGGAATCTTGTTGCGCCAGACAAAGTAGTAGGTACCGCCGACGGCGACCAGGACGAAAATGATGCCGATCGCGATGCCGCGGAACAGCGGCGGCCAGCGGCCGATGTCCTGGGTGTCGAGACCGCGGAGCTGGTCGATGAAGTTCATGGCTCCAGCACCTCTTCTTCTTCGTCGCCACCGCCGGTCTGCCGCGCGGCGAGCGCAAACTCGGCCTGGCGCCCGGGGCCGCGGGGCGACGCCGCGGAACCACGTTGCGGCTGGCCCGACTGGACCACCTGCAGCCGCGGATCGGTCATTGTCTCGGAGCCCGCGATGTTGCGCATCAGCGCCGAGACGCGCGTGCTCGATTCGGCCACGCCCTTGAACAGCAGGCTGCGGTTGTCTTGGGTGAACTCGGTCAGATACACGCCTTCCGGCATGACCTCCACGACCTCGTCGAACAGGCGCGCGACCTCGGGACGGGCACGCTGCAGCTCATCGATGGCCGCCATGCGCAGCAAAAGCCGCTCCTTGCGCAGCCGCAGGTTGCGGATCTCCTTGATCTGGTCGTCCAGCGTGGCGATTTCCTGCGTCAGGCGCTGGTTGCGGGCGTTCTGGTGATCGATGCGCGCCTGCAGGAAGGTGTTGACCGACCACATGATCAGCACACCGACCAGGATCGAGGCCACGGCCGCGACGACGAAGTTCTTCTGGCGTTCCTTGCGCTGTTCCTCGCGCCAGGGAAGCAGGTTTATGCGATGCATCAGTCGAAGCTCCTGAGCGCCAGGCCGCAGGCCGTCAGGAGCGCGGTGGCGTCCTTGAGCACACCCTGCGAACGGGCCTTGGAGGAGAGTTTCATCATGCCCAGCGGATTGCCGATCTGCGTCGGGATCCCCACCCGGCTGCCGATCACGTCCGCGACGCCCGGGATGTTAGCGCAACCGCCGCACACGAGGATCTGCTCCGGCGGCTCCCGGTTGGTCCCGGACGCGAGGAAGAACTGCAACGAGCGGCTCACCTGTTGCGTCATGTCGTCGATGAAGGGCTCGAGAATCTCGGGTTCGTAATTGCTGGGCAGACCGCCTTCCTTCTTCGCGCGGCCCGACTCCTCGAGCGTAAGCCCGTAGGTCCGCATGATCTCTTCGGTCAGCTGCTGCCCGCCGAAGGCGAAATCGCGGGTGTAGGTGACCTTGAGGTCGCGTAGCACGCTGAAGGTGGTGCTGCTGGCGCCGAAATCCATCACCGCCACGTTGTGGCCCATGCCCTCGTCCTGCATCTGGTGCCGCAGGAGGCGACAGGCATTCTCCACCGCGAACGGCTCGACGTCCATGATGCGTGCCCGCAGCCCCGCGGCCTCGACCGCCGCCTGGCGCTGCTCGACGTTCTCGGTGCGCGTGGCCACCAGCAGCACGTCGATCATGTCGGGATCCTTGGCGGTGGGACCGACGACCTCGAAGTCGTAGCTCACCTCTTCCATCGGGAAGGGGATGTACTGGTCGGCCTGGAGTTCCACCTGGCCCTCCAGTTCGGAGCCGCTGAACGTGGCAGGCATCTGGATGATCTTGGTGATCGCGGCGTCGCCGCTGATCGCGACCGCGGCCTCGCGCGAGCGGGCCCCGGAGCGCTTCAAGGCCCGCCGCACCGCCTCGCCGACCACCTGGGCGTCGACGATGGCTTTTTCGTTCACGGCATTCAGGGGTGTCGCCTCGGCAGCATAAGCTTCGACGCGAAAGGTATCCCCGGACTTCGAAAGCTCGATGAGCTTCACGGAGGAAGTCGTGATATCCAGCCCCAGCAGGGGCCTGTTGGCTCTCCCGAAAAGCACTTTGAATTTCCTTTAGCGTCCGGGGCTTGGAGGGCGAAGATAGACTACGACCTTAAGTAATGCAACGGACTCCCCGAGTCTGCCGCCCGGCCCGTCAGGCGCCGGACGTCAACACTGCGCCAGAAAGTGCCGGAGAATCCGTGAACTCGTTCACGGGTTGACATATTACTCCCTGCGGTTCGGGAAGCCATTCGCGGCGTCCGGATCGAACCCGGCGGGGCATTCGTGGTCTATTTCGGCGAAGCGCTCGCGACCCGCTGCATCGTGGCACCGGGAAATCCATCCCGAAATGTTAAACTCCTGACCGCCTTGGCAAAAGGCGAATCGAACATCCTCGCTCCATGAGAATTCTCCTGCGTATCCTGTATGGCATCGTCGCCGTCACCGCGATGTCGCTGATCGGTCTCGGTCTCGCCGCGATCGGCGCCTATTACTATGTGGCGCCGAGCCTCCCGGACGTGGAATCGCTGCGCGAGGTGCGCCTGCAGGTGCCCATGCGGGTCTACACAAGGGACGGCCTGCTCATGGCGGAGTTCGGCGAGCAGCGCCGGATCCCGCTGGAGATCGAAGAGATTCCTGCGCGCCTGCAGCAGGCTTTTCTCGCTGCGGAGGACGACCGTTTCTTCGAGCACCCCGGCGTCGACTGGCAAGGCCTCGCCCGGGCCGCGATCGCCGTGGCGCTGACCGGCGAACCCACGCAGGGCGGCGGCACGATCACCATGCAGGTGGCGCGCAACTTCTTTCTCGGTCGCGAGAAGACGATCTCCAGGAAGGTGCGGGAGATTCTGCTTGCACTGCGCATCGAGCACATCCTGTCGAAGGAAGAGATTCTCGGCCTGTACCTGAACAAGATTTTCCTCGGTCAGCGCGCCTACGGGGTCGGCGCGGCGGCGGAAGTCTATTTCGGCAAGACGGTGCATGAACTGACCACGGGCGAAATCGCGCTCATCGCCGGCACCGGACGCCTGCCCTCGCTGGAGAATCCCGTCAGCGGGCCTGAACGCGCCCGCCAGCGGCGCGCCTACGTGTTGCGGCGCATGCTGGAAACCGGCGTGATCGATACCGCCGAAATGGAAGCCGCGCTCGCGGAGCCCGTCGTCTCGCGCGTGCACGGCGCGCAGGTCCAGGTGCGTGCCCCGTGGGTTGCAGAGATGGCGCGCAACGAAATGCTCAACCGCTTTGGCCCCGAGGCTTACACGGCCGGCTACGCCGTCGTGACCTCCATCGACAGCCGGCTCCAGCCGCTGGCGCAGCGGGCGGTACGGACGGCGCTGGAAGATTACGACCGCCGTCACGGCTACCGCGGCCCCCTGGCCACGCTCACCGCTCCGCCCGCGGACCCCGCCGAGGCCAACCTGCTGCTGGAGGGCTATCCGGAACCCGCGGGGCTGCGTGCGGCCGTGGTGCTTGCGGTGGACGAGACGGGCGCCGACACGCACCTGCGCGGCGCGGGACCCGTCCGCGTGCCGTTCGAAGGGATGCGCTGGGCGCGCAGCTACATCGACGAGGACCGGCGCGGTCCGGAACCTGAAAGGCCCACGGACGTCGTGGCGCCCGGCCACGTGGTGCTCCTCGACGAGCGTGAGGGAACCTGGGTTCTCGCGCAGGTGCCGGCGATCCAGGGCGCCCTGACCGTGCTTGATCCGCGCGACGGCGCCGTGGTCGCGCTGAGCGGCGGCCTCGACTTCGAACTCAGCAAGTTCAACCGCGCAATCCAGGCCCGCCGGCAACCGGGTTCTGCCTTCAAGCCCTTCGTCTACTCGGCAGCGCTCGAAAGAGGCCTCACCGCAGCCAGCATCGAGATCGATGCACCGGTCGTGTACGACGACCCGCAGCTGGAGGACACGTGGCGGCCGCAGAATTACACGGGGCGCTTCTATGGGCCGATGCGGCTGCGCGAGGCGCTGGTGAACTCGCGCAACCTCGTCTCGATCCGGGTTCTCGAGCGAATCGGGATTTCCGCGGCCGCAGAACACATCAGCGAATTCGGCTTCCCCCCGGAGGCGCTGCCGCGCGACCTCACGCTGGCGCTCGGCAGCGGCGGAGTGACGCCCCTGGAACTGGCGACCGGCTATGCCGCGTTTGCGAACGGCGGCTTTCGCGTCGCACCGTACTTCATCGACCGGATCTACGGACCGGAGAACGCACCCCTCTACGAAAGCCGGCCGACCTGGGCCTGTGCGGAATGCGAGTACGGCCTGCTGCCGGAATTCGCGCAGTCCGCACCCGAGGATACGGTGGGCGAGACGCCGGATGCGGAGTTGCCGCCGCCCGTCAGCGCCGAGCCGCCGCCGCGCGCCGTCGAGGCGCGCAATGCCTGGATCGTCGCCAGCATGCTGGAAGACGTCATTCGACGGGGCACGGGCGTCCGGGCGCGCACGCTGGGGCGGAGCGATCTCGCCGGCAAGACCGGCACGACCAACGACGGCCGCGACACCTGGTTCG
>CAYTXS010000194.1:0-4721 GCA_964441585.1 uncultured Thioalkalivibrio sp. | reverse complement strand
GCGTGCTGTGGATCGGCTGGGCGCTGGCGCTCATCCTGCTGTGGGCGCTCGCGAGTTACGATCCCGGCGACGCCGGTTTCGCCTCCACCGGCGCGGGCGGTGCGGTGAACAATGCCGCGGGACCGGTCGGGGCGTGGATCTCCAGTTTTCTTTACGTGCTGTTCGGCCATGCCGCCTATCTTTTTCCGGTGTTGCTGGCCGCGACCGGCTGGCTGGCGCTGCGTACCCGGACCGAGACCGCGGCACCGCCCGGGCGCGTCTTCGGGCTGCGCCTCGGGGGCTTTTTCGTCATGCTGGCGACGAGTTGCGGCCTCGCGAGCCTGCATTTCGCCGGCCAGGGTCTGCCGGAGACGGCCGGCGGCATCGTCGGCCAGCTCACGGGCTTCGGCCTGCAGTCCGTGCTGAGTTTCCTCGGGGCGACCCTGCTGTTGCTGGCGCTCTGGCTGGCCGGCGTGTCGTTGTTCCTGGGCGTTTCGTGGCTCGCGGTGATGGACCGCGTCGGGCGCCTCACGCTCGCGGGAGTCGGTGCGGTCCAGCGCGCCGTGGAGACCGTGCGCGACGGCATCGCCGGTCGCAAGGCGGCTCAGGCGCGGCAGGAGTCCGTTGAGCGGCGCAAGCAGAGCGTGGTGCGCAAGGCGCCGCCGCGCATCGAGCCGGTGATTCCCCCGGTCGAGCGCAGCGAACGCGTCGAGAAGGAGCGCCAGGCGCCCCTGTTCGGCACGCCGACGCCCGGCGAGATTCCCCCGCTCGGGCTGCTCGACGATGCGCCGCCCAAGGTCGGCGGTTATTCGGACGACGCGCTCGAGGCCATGTCGCGCCTGGTGGAACTCAAGCTGCGGGACTTCGGCGTCGAGGTCGAGGTGGTGGCGGTGCATCCCGGGCCCGTCGTGACCCGCTTCGAGCTGTCGCCCGCGCCGGGCGTCAAGGTCAGCCAGATCAGCAACCTCGCCAAGGACCTGGCCAGGGCGTTGTCCGCCATCGCCGTGCGCGTGGTGGAAGTGATTCCCGGCAAGCCGACCGTGGGGCTCGAGATCCCGAACGAGTCGCGCGAACTGGTGACGCTGGGAGAGATCCTCGCCTCGCGCGCCTACGACGACATGAAGTCGCCCCTGGCGCTCGCCCTCGGGAAGGACATCGGCGGGCTGCCGATCGTCGCGGACCTGGCGCGCATGCCGCACCTGCTGATCGCCGGCACCACGGGGTCGGGCAAGTCCGTCGCGATCAACGCGATGGTGCTGTCGTTGCTGTACAAGGCGCCGCCGGACCAGGTGCGCGTCATCATGGTCGATCCCAAGATGCTCGAGCTGTCGGTGTACGAGGGTATCCCCCACCTGCTGGCGCCGGTGGTGACCGACATGAAGGAGGCCGCCAACGCCCTGCGCTGGTGCGTGGCGGAGATGGAACGGCGCTACCGGCTGATGGCCGCGCTCGGCGTGCGCAACATCGGCGGCTTCAACCGCAAGCTGAAAGAGGCGGAACAGCGGGGGGAACGGTTGCGCGATCCGTTTTTCAAGCCCGAGGAACACATCGAGGGCACGGAGGCGCCGTTCCTCGAGCCGCTGCCCTACATCGTGGTCGTGGTCGACGAACTGGCCGACATGATGATGGTGGTGGGCAAGAAGGTCGAAGAGCTGATTGCGCGGCTGGCGCAGAAGGCCCGGGCCTCGGGGATCCATCTCATCCTCGCCACCCAGCGGCCGTCGGTCGATGTGATCACCGGGCTGATCAAGGCCAACATCCCTTCGCGCATCGCCTTCCAGGTCTCGGCCAAGGTGGACTCGCGGACCATCCTCGACCAGATGGGCGCGGAGAGCCTGCTCGGGCACGGCGACATGCTGTTCCTCCCGCCGGGCACGGGCGTGCCGCAGCGCGTGCACGGCGCGTTCGTCTCGGACGCCGAAGTCCACCGGGTGGTCAAGCATCTCAAGGCGGCCGGCGCCCCCGTCTACCTCGACGAGGTTCTCGAGGGGCCGTCACAGCCGATTCCCGGATTGTCGTCGCAAGCCGGCGGCGGCGCGGGAGAGGACGGCGAGGAGGATGCGTTGTACGACGAGGCCGTGCGCATCGTCACCGAGACGCGCAAGGCCTCGATTTCCGGCGTGCAGCGCCGCCTCAAGATCGGCTACAACCGCGCGGCCCGCCTCGTCGAGACCATGGAGGAGGCCGGCCTGGTCGGTCCCCTGCAGTCGAACGGCAGCCGGGAAGTGCTGGCGCCGCCGCCACCGCGCGACTGAGCGGGAATCTTCCCTGCCGCTCGGCTGTCCAACCCGGAGTGTCCCGTATGCAACGCACATTCATCGCGATCGTCCTGCTGGCCTGGGCAGCCCTAACGGGTCCCGGCGCGAGCGCTCATGCCCAGCAGGCGGACGATCCGGCCGAGGGGGCGGCGCCCGCCCAGTTGCGCGCTTTTCTCGCCAGCACTGTCACTTTCGAAGCGGCTTTCACCCAGGTGCTGCTCGAGGCGGACAGTGGGCGAAGCCAGGTCAGCGAAGGGCGCTTCTACCTGCACCGTCCGGAGCGATTCCGCTGGGACTACACACGGCCGGCGCCGCAACTGGTGATCGCGGACGGCGAACACCTGTGGCTGTTCGACCCGGATCTCGAGCAGGTGACGGTGCGCCGGCTCGACGACGGGCTGTCGGCGACGCCCGCCATGCTCTTGTCGGGCACGGGTGAGCTGGAGGACTCCTTCCGGATCGGCGCCGCCTACGAGGAAGACGGCTTCGACTGGGTGGAGCTCGCGCCGCGCTCCGAGGGCGCGGATTTCGGCGGCGTGCGCGTCGGCTTCGCCGATGGGACGCTGGCGACGATGGAGCTGCTCGATGCGCTGGGCCAGACGACGGTGATCCGCTTCAGCGACGTGGTGGTGAACGGCTCGCTCGATCCGGCGCTGTTCGTGTTCACGCCGCCGCCCGGAGCCGACGTCATCCGCGACGATGGATTCTGAGACCGTGCCGCGCTATCGCGCTGCCTGGCTGGCGCTCGGTTGGCTGCTGCTGTGCGGGGTGGCCGTCGGGAGCCTCGTCCCGGCCGTGCCCGCGGCTGCAGCGCAGATATCCGACAAGCTCATGCATTTTCTTGCCTATGCGGTTCTAGCCTTTGTTTTCATTGGCGCTTACGGGCGCCATCGATGGCCGTTTTTCGTCATCGGCCTGTTGCTTCTCGGCGCCGCCATCGAACTCGCGCAGGGCCTGCTGGTCGCGTCGAGGGCGAGCGAATGGCTGGACCTGGCGGCGAATTCAGCCGGCGTGGCCACGGGTACCCTGGTCGCGCTGGCGATCCCCGGCAACTGGTGCCGCCACGTGGAACGGCGCCTCGGGTTCGACGGGCAGGGCGCGTGACTGACGGGACGGACCCGCGCCCGCTCGCCGATCGCATGCGGCCGTGCACCCTCGATACCTTCACCGGCCAGGGGCACCTGGTCGATGCCGGAGCGCCGCTGGCCCGGGCAGTATCCGGCGCCGGCCTTCACTCGATGGTGCTCTGGGGCCCCCCGGGCAGCGGCAAGACGACACTCGCGCGCCTGATCGCCGGCAAGTACGAGGCGGAGTTCATCGCGCTGTCTGCCGTGCTGGCCGGCGTCAAAGATGTCCGGGCGGCGGTGGAGCGCGCGCAAGCCGTCCGCGCCGAGGGACGCGGGACCGTCCTGTTTCTCGACGAGGTGCATCGCTTCAACAAGGCGCAGCAGGACGCGTTCCTGCCGTGGGTGGAGGACGGCACGCTCACTTTCATCGGCGCCACCACCGAGAATCCGAGTTTCGAACTGAACAGCGCGCTCTTGTCCCGGGCGCGAGTCTACGTGCTGAAGGCGCTGTCGCGCGACGCGCTGCTGGACATCATGGAGCAGGCCCTGGCCGATACCCAGCGAGGACTCGGCGCTCGTGCGCCGGCATTGCCCCGCGAGCAACTTGAGGCGCTGGCGGACGCCGCCGACGGCGACGCGCGGCGCGCCCTGAACCTGCTGGAGCTGGCCGCCGACCTGGCAGAGGCAGGGCCGGACGGCGTGCGGAAACTCGACGAGGCGACCTTCGCCGGGCTGGTGAGCGGCGGACATCGGCGCTTCGACAAGCGCGGCGAGGCGTTCTACGACCAGATCTCGGCGCTGCACAAGGCGGTGCGCGGCACCGATCCCGACGCCGCGCTGTACTGGCTCGCACGGATGCTGGATGGCGGTTGCGATCCTGCCTACCTGGCGCGGCGCATCCTGCGAATGGCCAGCGAGGATATCGGCAATGCGGACCCGCGCGGCCTGGCGCTGGCGCTCGACGCCTGGAATGCCTATGACCGGCTCGGCAGTCCCGAGGGCGAGCTGGCGCTGGCGCAGGCCGTGGCGTACCTGGCCTGCGCGCCCAAGAGCAACGCGGTCTACCGGGCCTTTGGTGCAGCACAGGCGGATGCGGTGAAGCTCGGCTCCCTTCCCGTACCGCTCCATCTGCGCAACGCGCCGACCCGGCTCATGAAGGGACTCGGATACGGCCGTGAGTATCGCTACGCTCATGACGAAACGGACGGTTACGCGGCGGGCGAGGACTACTTCCCCGAAGAAATGACGCCGCGCCGGTATTATGATCCGCCGCCGAGGGGCCTCGAGCTCCGAATCGGCGAAAAGCTGGCCGAACTCAGGGCACGGCCGGCCACGACCCGGCGCCGGCCCGGCGACGCCGATAACGACAAGGACTGACATGCTCGACCCGAAATTGCTGAGGAACGACCTCGAGGGC
>CAYTXS010000193.1:0-4760 GCA_964441585.1 uncultured Thioalkalivibrio sp. | reverse complement strand
CCCGAGGCGACACGCTGGCGATTGTCGAGAGCAACGAGAGTTTGCAGCGCTACGACATCCTGGCGCCGGCCGGCGGCGTGGTCCTCGAGCGCCACGTCAATCCGGGCGACGCGGCGACCGGCCCGCTGTTCAAGTTGGCGGACCTGGACGAACTCTGGGTGGATTTCATGGCGTTCCCGCGCCAGCGCGCACGCCTCGCCCTCGGACAGCCTGTACACATCCGGGGCGGCCATGGCGAAGCCGTGCAGGAAGCGACGATCAGCTATCTCGCGCCGGTTGGAACGCAGGCTACTCAAGGGACACTGGTGCGTGTGCTGCTGGAGAACCACGGCACTCGCCTGGCGCCTGGCTTGCTCGTGACAGGCGAGGTCGTCGTGGCCAGGCAACACGTGCCGGTCGCCGTGCGCCGCGAAGCCGTGCAGACCTTCGAAGGCCGCCAGGTGGTGTTCGTCCGCGAGGCCGAAGCCTTCGAACCCCGCCCGCTGGTACTCGGCGCGAGCGACCACGAGCACGTCGAAGTGCTGGAAGGACTCGAGCCCGGCACCGAATACGTCGTTGCCAACAGTTACCTCGTCAAGGCCGACTTGTTGAAGTCCAGCGCCGCCCACGATCATTGAGACGGCCCACATGATAGACAAGCTCATTGATTTCGCGATCCGGCAGCGCTGGATAGTCGTCGCCATAGTGGCCGGCATGGCCGCGCTGGGGATCTACAACTACCAGCGGCTGTCGATCGATGCGGTGCCGGACATCACCAACGTCCAGGTCCAGGTCAATACCGCCGCACCCGGCTTTTCTCCGCTGGAAAGCGAACAGCGCATCACCTTCCACGTCGAAACCGCCATGGCCGGCCTGCCGCAACTGGCCTACACGCGCTCCTTGTCCCGTTACGGCCTGTCCCAGGTCACGGTCGTGTTCGAAGACGGGACGGATATCTATCGCGCCCGCCAGCTGATTGCCGAGCGCCTGCAAGCCGTGCGCGCAAACCTTCCCGCCGGGATCGAGCCGACCATGGGCCCGATCGCCACCGGGCTCGGCGAGATCTTCATGTACACGGTCGAGGCCGAACCCGACGCGCTCGGGCCGGATGGCGAGCCCTACACGACCCGCGACCTGCGCAGCGTGCAGGACTGGATCGTGCGCCCGCAGCTGGTGCAGGTCGCCGGAGTGACGGAGGTCAACAGCCTCGGCGGCGACGTCAAGGAATACCACGTCATGCCCGACCCGGCGAAACTGCTCGCCCATGGCCTCACGCTCGGTGACGTGGCAGGCGCGCTGGAACGCAACAATCTTAACGTCGGCGCCGGCTTCATCGAGCGCAACGGCGAGCAGTGGCTGGTGCGCTCCCCGGGCCAGGTCGGGTCGCTGGAAGAGATCCGGCAGCTGACCGTCGGTCATCGCGCCGGACTGCCCGTCAAGATCGGCGACGTGGCCGAGGTGGCGTTTGGCAACGAGCTGCGCAGCGGCGCGGCCACGCACGACGGCCGGGAAGTGGTGCTTGGCACCGCGATCATGCTCACGGGGGAGAATTCCCGCGAAGTGGCGAAACGCGTCGCCGCCAGCCTGGAGCGTATCGCACCCTCCCTGCCTGAAGGCGTCGTGGTTCAGCCGGTCTATGACCGCACCACCCTGGTCGAAAAGACGATCGACACCGTGCGCAAGAACCTCACCGAGGGCGCGCTGCTCGTGATCGTGGTGCTGTTCCTGCTGCTGGGAAACCTGCGCGCTGCGCTGATCACCGCCCTGGTGATCCCGCTGAGCATGCTGTTCACGGTCACGGGCATGGTCTCGAACCGGGTCAGCGGCAATCTCATGAGCCTGGGCGCCATCGACTTCGGGCTGATCGTGGACGGCGCGGTGATCATCGTGGAGAACTGCCAGCGCCGCCTCGCCCTCGCCCAGCGCAATGCGGGCCGGCTGCTGACCCTGGAGGAGCGACTGCGGACGGTCCATGCGGCGACCCGCGAAGTGTTCACGCCGAGCATGTTCGGCATGCTGATCATCATGATCGTGTACGTGCCGATCTTCGCCCTGCAGGGCGTGGAAGGAAAAATGTTCCACCCCATGGCATTCACGGTGGTCATGGCGCTGCTCGGCGCGCTGGTGCTGGCCGTCACTTTTGTGCCCGCGGCCGTCGCCATCGCGATGCGTGGCCCGATTCGCGAGCGTGAAAATATTGTCATGCGTGGCGCGCGCCGCGCCTATGCGCCGGCCCTGCGCATGGCGCTGGCGAACCCGGTGCTCACCCTCGTTGGCGCCGCCGTGCTGGTCGCCGGCAGCTTGTTCCTGGGCAGCCGCATGGGCGCAGAGTTCATTCCCAGCCTGGATGAAGGCGACATCGCGCTCCATGCACTGCGGATTCCCGGAACCAGCCTGAGCCAGGCGGTCGAGATGCAAAAACAGCTCGAAGCCACCCTGGGCGACGTCCCGGAAGTCGGCCACGTGTTCAGCAAGATCGGCACCGCCGAAATCGCCAACGACCCCATGCCGCCGCATGTCGCCGACACTTTCCTGATGCTCAAGCCGCGTGCGGAATGGCCGGACCCGCGCAAGAGCAAGGCGTCGTTGCTGGAAGAGATCGAAGCGTTGGCTGCCGAGGTGCCCGGCAACAATTACGAGTTCACCCAGCCGATCGAGATGCGCTTCAACGAACTCATCTCCGGAGTCCGCGCCGACGTGGCCCTCAAGCTCTACGGCGACGACATGGCGGTGCTGCAGGCGGGCGCTGCGGCCGCGGCGCGTGTGCTGGCCGCAATTCCCGGCGCCACCGACACGCAGACCGAGCAGGTGGATGGTTTGCCGATACTCACGATTACGCCGGACCGGGCAGCCGCAGCCCGCTATGGCATCGAGGTGTCACAAATCCAGCAGTGGGTGCAGACCGCTATCGGCGGCACGGTGGCCGGGCAGGTCTTCGAGGGCGACCGGCGCTTCAGCCTGGTCGTTCGATTGCCGGAGGCCCTGCGCGGCGATCCGGACAGGCTCACGGATCTGCCTGTCAGCTATCCAGGGGGATACGTGCCGCTGGGTGAAGTCGCACGCATCGAGTTGATCGAGGGCCCCAACCAGGTGACGCGCGAAAACGGCAAGCGCAACGTGGTGGTGACGACCAACGTGCGTGGCCGGGACCTAGGCTCGTTCATCGCAGAAGCGAGTCGCGAGATTGCTGCACAGGTGGAGCTGCCGCCCGGCTACTGGCTTGAATACGGCGGTGCGTTCGAACAGCTGGAATCGGCCAGCCAGCGGCTCCTGGTTGTCGTGCCGCTGGCATTGTTGATGATCTTCGGTCTGCTCGTGATGGCCTTCGGCTCGGGTCGCGACGCCCTGCTGGTTTTCAGCGGCGTACCTCTCGCGCTCACCGGCGGCATCATGGCGCTGTGGCTTCGGGACATCCCCTTGTCCATCTCGGCGGGCGTCGGGTTCATCGCCCTGTCCGGGGTCGCCGTGCTCAACGGCGTGGTGATGGTGTCTTTCATCCGTAACCTGCGGGCCGAAGGCGTCGATCTTTACGACGCGATTGTCGAGGGCGCGCTCACCCGACTGCGACCCGTACTCATGACCGCGCTGGTCGCGAGCCTCGGCTTCGTCCCCATGGCTTTCAACGTCGGCACAGGCGCGGAAGTGCAGCGGCCGCTGGCCACGGTGGTGATCGGCGGCATCGTGTCCTCCACGCTCCTGACCCTGCTGGTGCTGCCGGCCCTGTACCGGTTGTTCGGCGACCGCCGTGTGCCCCGGCGAAGCCAGGAATAAACTAGGCGTCGGAGCGCAGAATCACCACGCCGAGCCACACGAACCAGGCGATCTGTGACAGGCCAAAAATCTCGGTGAAGATCTCCGCGGGATACACGGTCGCGATGCCCGCAAGCCCGACGAAGCAGCCGAGGTAGTTCAGCGACCGTGACAACAGGGCCGCCTTCAACGCGACCAGGCTCAACAGGAGGACCCACAGGCCGCCCACGATCTCGTTGCCGCCGCCGAGGCTGTTGGCGACGACCGAAACCGTTCTCCACAATGCAAAAGCCGTCTCGGGGCCCTCGTCCAGCAGCCGAACCGCCTGGTCCAGGCCGATGGTGTAGATCATCCCGCTCGCGATCACCAGGCCGACCCAGACCACGCCGAACAGCGAAGCGAGAGACGCCAGCGGCGCGCTGGCGCTCTTCAGCATCTCGTGCAGGCCGACCACCAGGACCGCCAGCACAACGCCGAACAGTACGTAAATCGAAAAATAGACGACCGATACCGCCAGCTGGTGATCAGCGAGAAAGCGCATCTTTTCCGCCGGGCTCCCGCCCGCCGGGTAAGCGAAAAAAGCGCCGAAGTAAATGAAAGCGGCGATGTAGATCAGCCCGAGCAGAATCGCCGCGAGGCCCGCGGGCTTGCTTAGCACAAACATGAACCGAACCTCTTTGCTCGCAAGATCGCAACGCGTGACATGCTAACCCAAGTGAGGAGGTTGTCGGTCGGCGGATCGAGCCTGCAAGCGGCGTTGATCACCGCGCGGCCACGCCATAGTTGTCCGCAGAGTAGTCACTCGAAAACCCGGGCTGCAGCTCCAGCGCTTTGCGGAAAATATCCCGTGCGTGTTCTACGTCGCCGCGCCGCGAGTGCGCGTAGGCGAGACTGTCGTAGACCTGCGGTGCATCGGGGAACCAACCGGCGAGCGTGCCGAACAGGATCGACGCGTCGTCCCACTGCTTCGTATCCAGCAGTGACATCCCGAGCTCATTGATCGTGCGGCCCACGAACCGGGTGTAGCTGGC
>CAYTXS010000192.1:0-4764 GCA_964441585.1 uncultured Thioalkalivibrio sp. | reverse complement strand
CCTACAAGCAGATCGTCAAGAGCATCACCGACTCGATGGATTTCTTCGAGTTCATCTCAGGCCAGCCGGTGCATCGCACCCGGCGGATCGATTTCTTCACCTCGCACGAGGGTTTGCACCTGTTGTACGAACAGGCGCAAACGCGTTTCATCGAGCGCAGCGGCCAGTGGTACAACCTGTCCACCCACTACCCGTGGATCGGCATGCGCACGGCGCAACTCGACGGTGCGCACGTCGAATACTTCCGCGGGATCGCGAACCCGATCTCGGTGAAGGTCGGTACCGGCATGAGCATCGACTGGCTGCGCGGGCTGATCGAGACGCTCAATCCCGACAACACGCCGGGCCGGCTGACGCTGATCCATCGTTTCGGCGCGGGCAATATCGCATCGCATCTGCCGCCGATGATCGAGGCCGTACAGGCCGCCGGAGCCACGGTCTTGTGGGTCTGCGACCCGATGCATGGCAACACGGAAAATACTTCGACCGGCGTCAAGACGCGCAGTTTTGACCGGATTCTCTCCGAGGTGGAACAGGCCTTCCGCATCCACGAGGAGATGGGCAGCTACCTCGGCGGAGTGCATTTCGAACTGACCGGCGACGACGTCACCGAGTGCATCGGGGGCGCACGGGGCCTCACCGAGACCGACCTGGAGCGGGCCTACCTTTCGCAGGTCGATCCCCGGCTCAATTATGAGCAGGCGCTCGAACTCGCGATGCGGATCGCGGACCTGCGGGGTCGCTGAACTGCGGGATCGCTGAGCGACCGCGGCCTTATCTGGCATCATTGGGCCCTCCATCGAACGAAAAGCGAGGCCAGCATTGACACAGCACACCATCCGCAAGCAGTCCACCCCACGCCGGCGCAGATTCGTCTCGAGCGCCGCAGGATGCCTGCTTGGACTGACCGCCACGATGATCGTCACAGCCGCTCCGCCCGAGCCGCACCAGGCATTCACGGATGCGGCGCTGCATCGTCACATCGCGGTGCTCGCTTCGGACGCCTTCGGCGGGCGATTTCCCGGGACTCCCGGAGAGGTCCTCACGCTCGATTACCTGGAGAAGGGTTTCGCGGCTGCGGGTGCGCAGCCGGCCTACGGTGACAGTTACCGGCAGGCGGTGCCGCTGGTGTCCTGGACCCTCGACCCGGTGCCGACGATGTCGGTGACCGGCCCGGATTTCGAGGCGGATCTGGAGTTCGGCATCGACATGGTGGCGTCGACCGGGCTGCTGCGTGAAGAAGTGGCGGTGCAGGACAGTCCGCTCGTGTTCGCCGGTTACGGCATCGTGGCGCCGGAGTACGGCTGGAACGATTACGCCGGCCTGGACGTCCGCGGCAAGACAGTGGTCGTCCTGGTCAACGACCCGGGCTTCGCGACAGAGGATCCTGCGTTGTTCACCGGCCGGGCCATGACCTACTACGGCCGATGGACATACAAGTTCGAGGAGGCCGCGCGACAGGGTGCCGCGGCGGTGCTCGTGGTTCACGAGGACGAACCGGCCAGCTATGGCTGGGAAGTCATTTCACAGGGCGCCACGGAGCGGCTCGGCTTGCGCGGGGGGAACCGGGACGAAACCCTGGCGACCGTGGAAGGCTGGCTGAGCGCCGCGACCGCCCGTCGTCTCTGCGCTGCGGCAGGCGAGGATTTCGACATCCTCAAGGCGGCTGCGCAACGCCCCGGCTTCCGAGGCCGCGTGCTCGGTGAGCTGCGCGCGAGTGCGCGCGTTCAAAGCCGCCTGACCGAGTCCGACTCCTACAACGTCGTCGCCGTGATACCGGGCAGCGAGCGGCCGGAGGAGGTCGTGCTGTTCACGGCCCACTGGGACCATCTGGGTCGCGACGGTGCCGAGATCTTCAACGGCGCGGTGGACAATGCGTCGGGAACGGCGGCGTTGCTGATCCTGGCGGAGGCTTACGCCCGCATGGATCCGGCGCCCGCCCGGAGCATCGCCTTTGTGGCCGTGACCGCGGAGGAACAGGGCCTGCTGGGGTCGGCGCATTATGCGGCACAGCCGGCATTTCCGCTCGATAACACCGTCGCCGTGATCAACATCGACGTGCTGAACTACATCGGTCCGACCCGGGATATCTCCGTCGTGGGTTACGGCGCATCGGAACTGGACGGCTTCGTCGATCGGGCCGCCGCGAGCCAGGGCCGCAAGGTGCTGCCCGACCAGCGCCCGGAGGCGGGTTCCTACTACCGCTCCGATCATTTCAACCTGGCCAAGCGCGGCGTGCCCGCGCTGTACCCCAAGATGGGCCTCGACTTGCTCGACGGCGGCACGGACCGCGGCAAGGCGCTGTCCCAGGCGTATTACGACGAGCGCTACCACAAGCCGGCCGACGAGTATTCGCCGACGCAGGACTGGCGCGGCGGCGCACTCGACCTGCTGTTGTATTTCGACATCGGGCGGGCGCTGGCGATGTCTTCCGGGTGGCCGAACTGGACGCCGGGCAACGAATTTCGCGCTATACGCGACATGCAGCGGCCGACCGACTGAGGGGGGTATTCCCCCCCATGCGGAGAACGTTGGACCGTTTCGCCGGTCGCAACCACAGGCTTCGATGTTTCAGGAAACACCATGATCAGAGCGATGTGCGCTTTCGTCGGAACCGGGCTTCTGCTGATGAGCAGTGTTCCTGCACTGGGTGCGGTCCGGTTCGCGGAATGGTCGCCGCAGACCGTCGGCGCGGTGATCGAAGCGGCCGCCGCACGGGATGCCAATGTGATGGTGGTCATCACCCAGCCCGACTGGTGCCCGGGCTGCATCCAACTGGATCGTGCGCTGCTGCGTAACCCGGATGCGCGAGAAGTGGCGGAACTGACCGAAGACTGGGTGGTGCTCGAGATACTCGGTTACGACGAACCCGATGCCTCGGTGCTTGCCGCGCAGGGACTCGGTTTCCTCGGCACGCCGACCACCCTGCTTCTCAAGCCGGGACCCGGTGATGAACGGCTCGGCGACGCGCGACAGCTCGCCGCGATCGTCGGCTTCCCGGAGGACTACCTTGAGCAGCTATCGCGCGCTGCCGGCGGCCATGACGCCATCGCGGCGGCGCAGGCGCTGGTGCGCGAGCGTAACGACGCGGCCTCGCTGCAGGAACTCGCCCGCGCCTACCTTGCCGCCGGACAGGCCGACGCGGCACGGCGAATTTTCCAGTCCATGCTGCTGCGGGAGGAGCTGTCTTACGAGGAACGCCGGGCAGTCGCTCTCCAGTCGGTCTTGCAGCCAACCCAGCGGGTCGAGAAGGACCATCGACGGACGCTCGTCGAGCTCGACGCCTGGGCCGCGGCCTATCCCGGCGGAACGGACGACGCGGATTATGTCTACGCGCGGGCCTGGTCGCTGTTGTCGCTGGGGGAACGCGATGCGGCCCTGGCTTTCGTCCGCGCGGCCTATGCCGACAATGACGATCCGGAAGCCACGGCCCGTTACCTCTACCTGGCATTTCGTGACCCGACTGAACTGTTGCTGGCAGACGCGGAGCAGCGGGCGCGCGCGGCCGTGAAGGATTTTCCGGAGCAGGCGGCCCGTTTTCACGCGGCCCATGGCCGGATCCTGCGCCGGCAGGGCGAACTCGCGGCTGCCGAGGCGGCTTTTCTGCGGGCATTGGCGCTGACCGAACCGGGTGATGCGGCGCACGTGACATATGCCGGTCAGCTCGAGTTTGTCCGCCAGGAACGCGCGCAGGCGGGCAGCTAGGCAGCCGAGCGCCGGGGGCACTATTCTTTCCGGGAGAGCGGCGATTTTTTGCATTGGCCGGGATCGCCGCTTAATATGACGCGGTGCAGTAACCGCTATTAGCGGGCTTTCGCCGGCGATCCGCTCGCTGGCAAGCGAGCCGAGCGGGCAGCGGTAACGCCACTCCGGCCCTGGAACTTGAAGGCATGCCATGACGAATCAACGCACGGACGCTGAATACGAGATTCTCGGTCCCATCCGGGAAGGTTACGAAGCCATCCTGACGCCGGAAGCCATGGGCTTCGTCGCCGTCCTCGCGCGACGCTTCGGTCCGCAGGTCCAGACCCTGCTCGAGCGGCGCAAGACGCGTCAGGCCGAGATCGATGCCGGCCAGATGCCCGATTTCCTTCCCCAAACCGCGGACGTGCGCGCCGGCGACTGGCGGGTCGGCGAGATTCCGGCCGACTTGCGCGACCGGCGCGTCGAGATCACGGGTCCCGTCGATCGCAAGATGATCATCAACGCGCTGAATTCCGGGGCGAAGGTTTTCATGGCGGACTTCGAGGACTCGATGACGCCGGACTGGGACAACCTGGTGCTCGGACAGATCGCATTACGCGATGCCGTCTCGCGGACCATCAGTTTCACGTCTCCCGAGGGCAAGCGTTACCAGCTCAAGAGCGAACCGGCCACCTTGTTTGTCCGGCCGCGCGGCTGGCACC
Source organism: uncultured Thioalkalivibrio sp. (assembly GCA_964441585.1). Classification (GTDB taxonomy): domain Bacteria; phylum Pseudomonadota; class Gammaproteobacteria; order Steroidobacterales; family XN24; genus XN24. The sequence goes on along the minus strand of CAYTXS010000192.1, from coordinate 358 downwards.
TCTTCGAGAAACACGTTTCCGTCGACGGCCAACGCATTCCCGGCGGTCTTTTCGATTTCGGGCTCTATCTCTTCCACAACGCCGCCGGCACCGCGAAGATCGGCTCGGGACCTTATTTCTACCTGCCGAAGCTGGAGAGTCACCTCGAGGCACGGCTTTGGGCCGAGGTGTTCCGTTTCGCAGAGGACACCCTCGGCCTGTCGCGCGGCACCATCAAGTGCACCGTGCTGATCGAGACGATCCTGGCGGCCTTCGAGATCGACGAGATTCTCTACGAGCTGCGCGAGCACATCGTCGGGCTGAACTGCGGCCGCTGGGATTACATCTTCAGCTTCATCAAGAAATTCCAGAACTATCC
>CAYTXS010000191.1:0-4774 GCA_964441585.1 uncultured Thioalkalivibrio sp. | reverse complement strand
CCGCCCATGCCGCTTTCCTCGTCGGCCGTGCCGAGGATCACCAGGGGGCGCGCCAGCTTGCCGAGTTCCACGCGGGCCGCGGCATGCGCGACCACCGCCAGGAACGACTTCATGTCCGCGCTGCCGAGTCCATACAGGCGACCGTCATGGCACTCGCCGGCGAAGGGGTCGTGGCGCCACAGCGCGGCGTCGAACGGCACCGTGTCCGTATGACCCGCGAGCACCAGGCCGTCCTCGCCGGGGCCGCTGCGTGCGACCAGGTTGACCTTGCCCGGCTGGCCCGGCACCGGCTTGATGTCGACGCTGAAGCCGAGCGGCTCCAGCCAGTCGGCGAGCCGTTCGCACACCGCGCCGTTGCCCTGGTCGAGCGCCGGTTGCAGGCTGCTGACCGAAGGGGTCGCCACCAGGGTGCGGATCATGTCTTCCAGCGGGGGGAGGGCGTGCGCCATGGGCTGCATGATCCGTGTGCGCCGCGACGCGTGCAAGCCGTCACGGATGCAAGCCGGCCCGCGGCAGGGCAGACTGTCGGCCATGGCGGCGCGCCGACAGAATCTTCGCTTTCACGTGGACCCGGCCAGCGGACTGCTGGCCGCGGCGCGCCAGGTGCCGTCACCCAACCAGGACGCGCGCCCGCCCGGCGCGGTCCCGGAGCTGGTGGTGGTGCACGGCATCAGCCTGCCGCCGGGCGAGTACGGCGGTCCCTGGATCGAGCAGTTGTTCACCAACCGCCTCGATCCGGCCGCCCATCCTTATTTCGCCGGGCTCGAGGGGATCCGCGTGTCGGCGCACCTGCTGGTGCGGCGCGACGGCGAGCTGGTGCAGTTCGTGCCGTTTCACCGCCGCGCCTGGCACGCGGGTGCGTCCGCGTGGCGCGGTCGGCCGCGCTGCAACGATTTCTCCGTCGGCATCGAGCTCGAGGGCAGCGACGAGGAACCCTACACGACCGCGCAGTACCGGCGCCTCGCAGTCGTTATCCGTGCGCTGTGTCGCGCCTACCCCGGGCTGTCGCCACGACGACTCGCCGCGCACAGCGAGATCGCGCCCGGGCGCAAGACCGATCCGGGTCCGGCCTTCGATTTCGCGCGGCTGGCGCGCTGGGTCGGGTCGCGCGGCTATACTCAGGCGCCCGGGAGAGACGCATGAACCTCATCGCACTCATCATCGGCCTGGTGCTGGAACGCAGCCTTTCGCGCCTCATGCACCTGCGCGAACTGCGCTGGCTGGACGACTGGTTCCGGCGCGGCGCGGGCTGGATCCGCGGCGCCTCGGGCGTGGCGGGCACGGCGATCGCACTGTTCGTGATGTTGCTGCCGGCAGTGCCCGTGGCCTGGATCGCCTGGACCTTCGGCGAGGCACTGGCCGGTTTCGCTTATCTTGCGTTCGCGGCGGCCGTGCTGTTTTTCAGCCTCGGGCCCCAGGACCTGCTGGCGCAGCTCAAGGACTGGCTCGAAGCCCGCGAGCGCGGCGACGAGGCCACGGCGGAGGCCATCGGCCTCGCGATCCGCGAAACCGACGGCCAGGCCCATTCGGTGCCGACTCGCTGGGCGCTGGAAAGTGCGATCTTCGTGCAGGCGAACCACCGGGTGTTCGGCGTCATTTTCTGGTTCATGCTGCTGGGTCCCGCGGGGGCGTGGACCTACCGCGTCACCGACCTGTTCCGCCGCTACATGCGCGCCACCGGCGAGGGCGGGCGCTCCACCGAGCAGGTCGAGATGCTGTTCGGCCTGGTGGCCTGGATCCCGGCGCGCGTGCTCGCGCTGTCCTACGCGGTGGCAGGCAGTTTCGACGATGCCTTCGAGGACTGGCGTGCCTATTACCAGCGGACCTCCGCGAGCTTCTTCCGCGCCAGCGAGAACATCGTCTCGGCGGCCGGCATCGGGGCGATCCGGCGGCGCTGCCCGGAAGGCAGCTCGATCGCCTCGGTGCGCGCCGCCTACGACCTGCTGCGTCGGGCCCTGTATATCTGGATCACGGTCATTGCGGCATTGACGCTGGTCGGCTGGACGACGTGAGCGGTGCCGGGCGCGCTCCCGTGAAGCCGCGCGTCATCGCGGCGCTGGCCTGCATGGCCGCGCTGGGCCTGGCAGGCACGATGGCCGTGGGCGCCGTCGCGAACAGTGAAGCCGACGCGGTTGCGCCGGCCGACGCGGCCCCTGCGCAACGCATCGTCACCCTCGCGCCGCACCTCGCGGAACTGGTCTACGCCGCGGGCGCGGGCGACCGGCTCGCCGGCACGGTCGAGTGGAGCGACTATCCGCCGGCGGCGCAGCAGCTGCCGCGGGTCGGCGACGCGTTCCGGGTGGACCTCGAGTCGCTGGCCATCCGGCGCCCGGACCTCTTGCTGGCCTGGCGCGGCGGCAATCCCGACCATCTGCTCGAACAATTGGAGGACCGCGGCTACCGCGTGGTAGCCCTTGCGCCCGAGCGGCTCGATGACATCGCGCTCCATCTCGAAACCATCGGGCGTCTCGCGGGCACTCCGGAGCCGGCGGCGGAAGCGGCGGCGCGTTACCGGGCGGAACTGGCGGCGTTGCGTGCCGCCCAGGCCGGCAAGCGGCAACTGCGCGTGTTCTACCAGGTGTCGTGGCGGCCGCTGTACACCGTCGGCGGGCGGCAACTGATCAGCGAGGTCATCGCGCTGTGCGGCGGCCGCAACGTGTTCGAGGATCTCGGCGCGCTGGCGCCCGCCGTCGGAATCGAGGCGGTGATCGCGCGCAATCCGGAAGTGATTCTCGCCGCCAGCGCGCAGCGCGGCGAACTGCAGCAGTGGCGTCGCTGGCCGACCATCGAGGCGGTCGCGCAGGGCCAGCTCCACGCCGTGGACGGCGACCTTGTGGTGCGGGCCTCGCCGCGTATCCTCGGTGGGATCCGCCAGGTCTGCGCCGCTCTCGACACCGCGCGGGCGGAGTTGCCCGGAATCGAGTCCGCGTCGCCGCGCGACTGACTCAGTCCCGGTTCAGGCCTTTCTGCCAGAGCACTTCCGAACCCTGCTCATGGCGCGCGATGACGCGCGAAAGGACGAACAGCAGGTCCGAGAGGCGATTGAGGTAGCGGCTCGCCTCCGGGTTGACCGGGTCACGCGCGCCGAGCGTCCAGACGCGACGCTCCGCACGCCGCGTTACGGTGCGCGCCAGGTGGCAGGCGGCTGCACCCGGCCCGCCGCCCGGCAGGATGAAATCCTTCAAGGGCGGCAGCGCCTCGTTGTATTCGTCGAGTTCCCGCTCCAGGCGCGCGACGTAGCCCGCGGTGATCGCGGCATAGCCCGGGATGCACAGTTCGCCGCCGAGATCGAACAGGTCGTGCTGGACCCGCGTCAGGCAGGCGGCGATGTCCTCGGGCAGCCCGGGCGCTGCGAGTATGAGGCCGACCGCGCTGTTGGCTTCGTCCACCGTGCCGAAGGCCTCGACCCGCATGTCGTCCTTGGGGATGCGCGTGCCGTCGCCGAGTCCGGTCGTGCCGTCGTCGCCGGTGCGCGTGTAGATGCGGCTGAGTCTGTTTCCCATGCTTGTTCCCCGAGGCGTCAGTAGCTGAAGGCGAGACCGGCATAGAGACCGCGGCCCGCCGTGTTGTAACCATCCACCAGTGCGTAGTCCTGGTCGAGAAGGTTGTCGATGCGCGCCTGCAGCGTCCAGTGTTCCGCCAGTTGCAGGCGGACGGTGAGGTTAGCCAGCACATAGCCGGCCAGGCGCACGTCGCCGAAGTCGACGCGTTCGCCGGAGGCCAGCAATTGGATGCCGAATTCGTGCGCGCCGATGCCCCGGAGCAACTGCGCGGTAGCGGTGCGCTCCGCGCGGCGCAGCAGGCGCGTGCCGGTACTCGCGTCCTCGGGACGCTGCGCGAGCAGCGTGGCCATGGCCCGCCATGCCCCCATCTCCGCACGCCAGCTCAGCTCCAGGCCCTCGATGCGCGCATCGCCGATGTTCTGGTTGCGCCCCGGCAGCGGTCCGGCGAAGCCGTCCGGATCGACGAATTCGATCAGGTCGTCGATCTCCGTGCGGAACAGGCCCAGCGCCAGTTCGTGGTTCGGCCGGAAGCGGTATTTCACGGCCACGTCGATACTGCGCGAGAGCTCCGGGTCGAGTTCCGGGTTACCGCCGAAGGCATACAGGTCGCTGGTGCTGGGTGCGCGGAAACCGCGTCCCATGCCGGCCGCGACCGACCAGTCCGCGCCGAGCGGAACGCCCCATTCGAGATTCCAGGTGTTCACCGTGCCGAATACCTCGTGGTCGGTGCGCCGGCCCGCCGCGATCACGCGGTGCGCACCGAGATCGATCCCGGCCTGCAAATACACCGCGTCCTCGTCCCGATCCGCATCGCCGCGCCCGGGGGCGGACTCCAGCGGGCTGCCGAAACTCTGCCCGGAGGTGCGTTCGCGGCTGAGCGTCACGCCGGCGGTCAGCTCGAGCCCGGTGATGAAATCGAGTTCGTTCTGCCAGTCGTACAGGTCGCGCTCCGTCTCGACGAAGTCGTCCGGGTCGAAGGCCAGCGGGCCCTGCTCGATTTCGTCCACGAAGCGCGACACGGTCAGCGCGGAGCGCCAGGCGCCGCCGTCCCAGGCGAGGCGCAGGCGACTCAGCTGATTGGTGAAATCCTGGTCCTGCGGCGCGCGGAAGAAATCGGCATATTCGACGTTGCCGCCGGCTTGCCAGTGGCTTGCCTCGGCATCGAAGCGACCGAAGTCGCCGCGCAGCCAGAAGTTCGCAGCGTCATTCTCGAAGCCGCGGTCTTCGTCGGCGTCACGGAAGGTGGGGAAGCCGTCGCTTTGCAGCGATGC
>CAYTXS010000190.1:0-4777 GCA_964441585.1 uncultured Thioalkalivibrio sp. | reverse complement strand
AATCCGGCCCGGGACATGTCATGGAAGCTTTCCTGATCCCTGCCGGGGTCATCGCGCTCGCCGAGCTGGGTGACAAGACCCAGTTGCTGGCCTTCCTGCTGGCGGCGCGTTATCGCGCTCCCGTCCCGATCATTGCCGGCATCCTCGTCGCCTCGCTCGCCAACCACGGCCTGGCCGGGGGCCTGGGGGCATGGCTCGCCATGACGTTGCCGCCGGGAAGCCTGCGCTGGATCGTGGGCGTGGCGTTTTTGGCCGTCGCCGCCTGGATGCTGCTGCCGGAAAAGGCGGACACAGACGAACTGGTGCCGCCGCGCTTCGGCCCCTTCCTGGCGACCTTGCTGGCATTCTTCCTTGCCGAGATGGGCGACAAGACGCAGATCGCCGCCATCGCCATGGTCGCGCACTGGCAAGCGTATTTTCTCGTCATCGCCGGCACGACCACCGGGATGCTCATCGCCAACGTCCCGGCGGTGTACATCGGCGATCGGATGTCGCATCGTCTGCCCACCAGGACCATCAGTATCGTGGCCGCCGTGGCGTTTGCCGTGCTCGGCGTGCTGGCATTGGCCGGCGTGGGCGAAGCGATGACGCTGTGAACAAGTAACTGAAGGTATAGCTATGTCACATCAAGACCTGACCGCATGGACCCACAGCCACAGTTTCGATTCCGGCAGCCGCGCCGCCGAGCGCGGCACGATGCTGGTGATGTGGATCACCCTCACCATGATGGTGATCGAGATTTCCGCAGGCTGGTGGTTCAACTCCATGGCCCTGCTGGCCGACGGCTGGCACATGGGCTCCCATGCGCTCGCTATCGGCCTGAGCGCCTTCGCCTACGTGGCGGCACGACGCTATGCGAGTGACGTGCGCTTTGCCTTCGGCACGTTCAAGATCGAGGTGCTGGCGGGCTTCGCCAGCTCGTTGCTGCTGCTGGTGATCGCCGCACTCATGGTCGTCGCCTCGATCGAACGGATCCTGGCTCCGCAGGAAATCCATTACCAGGAAGCGATCGCCGTCGCGGTGCTCGGACTGGTGGTGAATGTCGTCTGCGCGCTGGTGCTCGGGAACGCCCACGACCATGGGCATGGGCATGGGCATGGGCATGGGCATGGGCATGGGCATGGGCATGGGCATTCACATGATCACCACGAAGCGCACGAGCACGAACGTGAGCATGACCACCAATCCGGTCACAAGCACCACGACCTGAACCTGCGGGCGGCCTACGTTCATGTGATCGCCGATGCCGCCACCTCGGTGCTGGCGATCGTCGCGCTCACCGGAGGCCTGCTGTTCGGCTGGGGCTGGCTGGACCCGGTGATGGGCATCGTCGGCGCCATCCTGATCTCGATCTGGGCGAAAGGCCTGATCGTGCAGACCGGCAAAGTGTTACTCGACCGGGAAATGGATGAGCCGGTCGTCGCGACGATCCGTAAAGACGTCGAATCGAGCCTCGCCGAAGGCAGCACGCGGATTGCCGACCTGCATGTCTGGCGGGTGGGGAAACGCGCTTATGCCTGCGCGCTCAGTCTCGTGACCCACGATGCCGCGCTGACCGCGCGGCAGGTCCACGAGCAACTCTCCAGGCACGACGAGATTGCACACCTCACCGTGGAGATTCACGTCTGCCCAGCCTGATCGAGTCGCCTGTCTGGCGTGTTCGAAATCACCCGCGCGCTGCGGGGCGGCGTGTCACGCGCCGATCCGGCCCTGCCCCACGTCCACCAGTTCGAGCCCGGGGATGCCGCTGAAGTCGCCGGGATTGCGTGTGACGAGGCCGAGGCTGTGCTGGATTGCCTGGCTGGCCAGCCACAGGTCCTGCACCCGCGTTCGATGGGATCTCGTGCCGCTTTTCGCCAGCAGTCCGGCAATCTCCCCGAACACGTCGGCAGTGTCGGCGTCGATCGGCACGAGCGGCTTGCGCGTCATCCGACGGTAGGTCGCCATGCGCTTCTGGCGCACGCCAGGATCAGCGGCCATCTCGATGCCAAGGCGCAGTTCGGCCAGCGTGACAGGCGAAAGATAGACCGGCGCATCCCGGGTGAAAGCGGAAATGTCGCCAGGTCCGAGTCGGCCCTGCTCGACATCGATCCAGATACAGGTATCGATCAGGTAGCCCAAGGATCCCGCACTGCCTCGCCCAGGTTCTCTCGACCTCGGCGAGCGTCCTCCAGCCAGTCCGCAGCGGCCTCGGGTGAAAGGGTGCGGTACAGGTCTGCCAGCGCCTGCTCGGCATTCTGTCGGCCGGGCGTCGGCACGACCTGCACGACGGGCCGGCCGCCCCGCTCGACGAGATAGGCCTCGCCTGTTTCGCGGACCTGGTCCAGCACCTTGCGCAGGTTGCGGGCGAGTTCGGTGGCGGTGATCTTTCGCATGGCCGTACATAGAAATCAGATTCGATTTGATTTTATGTATTTTGTCCCGGCATGGCAAATCCACACAGCGCTGTCCGTTCCATGTTGGCCGGCATCGCCGTCATCAGGGAATGATGCGATCATTGAAGGCCAAGGCTGCGATGCCACACGCACCAATGCAGAAACCAACCCCGACGCAAAACGACGACAAGAATCGCCTGGCGGATCATGAACTGGCCCGCTTGCGGGACCGCACTGACGAGCTCGAACTGATCATTTCCAGCTTGACCACGGTGGCGTTGTTCACGCTGCCGGGATGGCTGTTCGAGCGTTTTGCCGAGTCCTACACCCACCTCTCCGTCATCCTCGTGGTGAGCAGCAGCGCGGCGGTCCCGGTGCTCACCGGGCTGAGCTATGGTCTCGGGGCCTGCTTCCTCCTCCACCTCCTGGCGCGCGCCTACTGGGTGGGCCTGATCGGACTGCGCGCCGTTTTCCCGCAAGGCATCGACTGGAGCCGCACGCCGGGCATGGGACCCCTGACCCGCGAACGGCACCGGCAGAAACTGCCCGACCTCAAGGTCGCAATCGAGCGTTCCGACCGCTTCGCCTCCTCGCTGTTCGCGGTGATCAGCGTGATCGCGATCGCAATCCTCTGGATCGTCTTCCTGTTGTCAGTGACCGCGGCGCTCGGCGGCCTGATCGGGTCGCGATTTGGCGCGACCAACCTGGGCATCATTTACGCAGGCATAGGCCTCGTGGCCCTTGCGGTCGGCGGGACATTGAGCCTCTGGCTGCTCGACGCGTTGCTGGCCGCACGTTTCCCCGCATTGCGGCGCGCCGGCTGGTTTCGCTGGATCGTCGCCGCCCTCGGGCGCATCAACGGCTGGTTGATCCCGCAACGGCTGGTGATGCCCGTCCAGCTGACTTTGCAGAGCAATACCCGGCCGGTGGTTTTCCTGTTTCTGCTCGCGCTGGCGGTGATCATCATCGTCATCCTGGGCCAGTTGAGCTTCGCACGCTCGACGAGTTTTACCGTGTCCGACCAGTTCGAGTACCTGAACGAGGAACACTTCGACGGGACGGTGTTCCGCAGCAGCTACTACGAGGACATGCGCACCGGGAAGGACCGCCTGCACGGACGCCCGATGATCCCCACCTTCGAGCAGCGCGGCAGCCATGTCCGTCTGTTCCTGCCTTACCAGCCGTTGCGGGACAACCTTCTCCTGGAGCAACTCTGCCCCGGTGAAGATGCTGCGCTGGGTGCTGCCTGCATGGCGCGCCTGTGGTCGGTCGCGGTCAACGGCGTGCCCGTTGAAACAACCGGGTTCATCGCGGCGGAACGCTTCGATCTCGGCATGCGCGGGCTGCTTGGCGTCGTGCCGCTGGAGGCGCTGACTCCCGGCGTACAGGTTCTGTCCGTGACCTGGAACCCGCATGCCAGCGCCGACGATGAACCGATGGACGATCGCTACTCCGCGGCCCGCTTCGAATACCAGATTCCTTTCCTGTTCAATCCGGATTTCGAGCGCGCGCTGGAGGAATCCACGCCCTGATGCGCCGGGTCCGGCGTTCGATTCCCTGCGTCGACTGTCAGGCTTCCACTCTCTGCATCAGGCGTTCCCTGGCCTGTGCAGTCATGGCGTCGAAACGCGGATCGCTGCGGATCGGGTCCAGGTCCGAATCGGCTTCGATCCAGCTCAGCATGCCCTGGGATGCTTTTTCGGCGACCCCTTCGAGGATCGTCAAGGCGCGATCATGCTCGTCGAGCGAGCACATCGCACAGGCCAGGTTGTAGTGCAGGTTGGAGTTGTCGGGATCGATCAGCCGCGCGCGCGTGGCCCACTCCACCGCCCGCTCCCTGCGTCCCAGCACCGACAACGCATAGACGCCCATGCCGATCGCCCTGCTGTGACCCGGTTCAGCGGCAACAATCTTCTCGATGCGGGTCATGGCCTTGGCCGCCGCCTCGCTGGCACGTGCGCGGTCGTTCTTGGCCATGTATGACTGGACCACGAACATCGCCGCCGTGAAATCCGATTCCATCAGGTCCGCGGCAATCTCGAAATAGCGGATCGCCTCGTCGTACTCCCGCATGCCCATGCAACAGAGCCCCGCCATCCTGTTGGCCACATAAGAGCCCGGGTCCAGCTCGATGGCGCGGTGGGCCGCCGCCAGGCCGTCGACGAAGTTCCCCGCGCTGCGATGGGCGGCCGCGACCGCCGCATGCGCGTCAGCCAGGTTCGGACCCAGCGTCAGTGCGCGCCGCGCGGGATGCTGCACGTCGTCGATCGGCAGATCCTTGTGCGTGAACAGGTTCCACTGCGCCAGCGCCATCGTCGCCCACGCCTGCGCATAGTCGGGATCCAGTTCGACCACGTGCTTGCAGATGCGGATCACGATCTCGTTGTTGCGCTCGTTGTCCA
>CAYTXS010000189.1:3436-4797 GCA_964441585.1 uncultured Thioalkalivibrio sp. | reverse complement strand
GCTGAATACCGTCACGCGGTCACGCGGTCGCAACTCGATATCCGCGTCGGAACCCTTGGCGCGCAAGGCTGCTTCCAGGTCCGCCGATAACGCGATGATCCGTCGATCGGGCGAGCGCTCGCGCCGGATCAACACGTAATTCGCATCCGCCAGGGGCTTGAGCGCCGCCAGCGAAGGCAACAGGTCGCTGATGCGCAGGCCCGGCCGATACTCCATACGCGTCGGCCGGTAGACGTGGCCGAGAAGCTGCACGGTGTTGTCGACGCGATCCAGCACCGAGGGCACCTCGAGCAGGTCTCCGCCACGCAGGCGAAGACCACGACCCGCCGCACTTTTCAGATCGACGTCCAGCAGAATCCTTGCCTGGTCGTCGCTGATGCGCGCCAGGCTTGCGCCCTGCGGGTAAGCGGCCGCCGCCAGGCCACCGCCGAGTTCTACCAGTTCCGCCGTCGTCGTCGCACCCTTGATCTCGTACACCGCAGGCCGGCGCACTTCGCCGTCCACGGCCACCTGGGTGCCTACCGGCGGGATGAAGATCACGTCACCCGGCATGAGGCGCGCATCGCCCCGGGTGTCGCCGCGCAACAGCAGGTCGTACAGGTCCAGTCGCGACACCAGCTGGCCGTTGCGCTTCAGTTCGATGTTCCGCAGGGAGCCGATCGGCTTGACGCCACCGCTGGCGAACAGGGCATTCGTGATCGTCGAGAGACTGCTGACGGTATACGATCCGGGCCGTTGCGCATCGCCGAGGACGAAGACGCGAATCGAACGCAGCTCGCCCATGGTTACGCTGGCCGTCGCGCCGATCATCTGCTGCGAGACCCTTTCACGCAGGAACTGCCGGGCCTCGTCGAAGGTCATGCCCGCGACGGTGATCGGGCCGAGCTCCGGGAAGTTGATCGCGCCGTCGCGGTTGACCACCAGCGAATAGCTGCCCGGCGCCGCGCCCATCAGCTGCACGTTGACCACGTCTCCCGGCCCCAGCACGTAGTCCACAGGCACAGGCACATCGGTCACCGGCGCAAACGTGGTGGGCACGTCTTTGAAAAGATCGTAGCCGAACAACGGCAACCCGGTCTCCGGGTCTATCACCTTGGCCGGATCGCGATCGTCTTCTTCGTCGCCTCCGTTTTCGCCGGTCCGTCCGTTCTCGCCCTGTCGCATGGTCTCGCCACCGCGCCCATCCTGCGAGGCACGTTCATCACGATTGTCTTGCTGCGTCTGCGGCTGGGCGCCTTGCAGCTGGCCAGGCTGGATGCCGTACTGGCGCATCAGCCGCTGCTGCTCGGCCTGCGGCAGCTGGCGGAACATTTCCAGCTGCGCCGGCGTCGGCGTCTGGGCCGCGGCCGGTTCGGCCCCGG
>CAYTXS010000189.1:0-3336 GCA_964441585.1 uncultured Thioalkalivibrio sp. | reverse complement strand
CCCGCGGTCAGCACCTCGCTGTCCCCGTCCACGCCGGCGCCGATGGCGCGGCCCTCGAAGCGGTAGCCGGTGGTGTAAATCGAATGGTTGTAGGCAACACGATATCCCGGCTCGCTCTGCCAGAAATCGACCGTGGTGTTGGTGTACTCGAGATGCGCGCGCCACTGGCCGGTGAACAAACTGTTGTTCATTGCCCCCCAGGTCTCGCCGCCGAACTGGGCGAAAAAGCGCGACGGCAGGCCGCCCGCTTCGTCCTCGCCGACCGCCTGTGCATAGACGGCCCACGGGCCGTCCCCGAAGGGTGAGCTCCAGCGCACGTCGAAGGCCCCGAGCTGGTTGCCCGGTTCCGTGTCCGCCGTCAGTCCGTCGTCGCCGCCGCGATTGTCCCTGCCCAGCACCAGGTCGGTGAAGGTGCTGAAACCGCACGGCCGCCCTCGCCCGCACCACTGCGCGGAACGCGTCAGGCCGATCTCGAGATCGTTGAAGGGCCGGAAGTTGACGCGAAACGCCAGCAGGCGCGCGTCCGGCACCGCCCTGTTGGTCTCGAGAAAGCCCCAGAAAAAAGAATAGCTCCAGGGCCCGAGCCACGACAGCCAGCGCGTCTCGAAGGGCTTCGCCACGTTGCGCTCGAGCCCGAGTCCCGGCACAGGGCGCGCGTTGGAGGACATCACCAGGGCATCGTCGTGGGATGGGCCCCACCAGCGGTCCAGCGCGCCGGCGTGCAGAATGTGGTTGCCGATCACGGCTGCGAGGTAGGAACCGTCGCCGCGCCAGTCCTGGTCACCGGGCAGCGGATCGGCCACGAAGCTGACCTGCGCCCGGGCGGCAAAGCGATCACCCAGCCAGGACACCCCGACACGCGCCTCCGACTCTTCGCGCGGCGTGTCCTCGAAGGTTCGCGTCCAGAAGCTGTCGGTCCGCGCAGAGAGTTCCGCGTTGGGTTGCAGCCCGCGCAACCCGCGCACCTCGTCGAAGCGCCGCTGGACCCGGGCACGCGCGGCGAGCACTGCCGGCGAGTGGGCCGCTGGCGACGGGTCGCTCGCGAGGTCCGCGGCGATGGTCGCCCAGGGAAGCGGCCATGTCGTGACGGGGGACTTGATGACGCCGGCGTCGGCCAGCAACTGGATGTCGTGGCGCAGCGCGAGGTCGCCCGGCTTCGCCCACGGATCGGCGCAAAGCGGGGTCGCCGCAAGGGCCAGTATGATGGCCGCCGCGCCGATAAGAAGTCTCTTGATTTCAGGCATGTGCATCGCGCCTGGATCCTTCCGTGAGCGCTTCTGCTCCCCGTGGTCGTGCAGTGCCAAATAAGTCGGGCCGAGCCGTGACTCCCGCATGATAGGGGGCGGGGACGATGGGGACAAGCGGACGCCTATTTTGCCGCGCGATCACCTTTCGCGCATGGCATTTCGCACAAACACGAGCAACACACCGAGGATGCCGCCGAGCATTGTCCCGATAATGGCGATCAGCGATCGCTTTGGTCGGGAACGCTCTTTCGGCGGTGACGCGCTATCGAGTGTGCGGAATGCAAATTCCTCGTTACCCCGCGCGAGCATCAGTTTCTGTAATTCGCTCTCGAGCAATCGGCCTATCGACTGCTGCAAAGTGACCACATTCGTTTGGGCCAGTTCGGACTGGAGATAGGCAACATTCGTTTCCGCTTCAGCCAGGGCACCTTCGCGAAGCCGGGAATTCAATCGCTGCACCAGGGTACCGGCCCAGTCAGCCGCAATCTCCGGATCAGTCCATTCCACCGCCAGCGTGACCAGTCCGCTTTGCCTGTCCTGGCTCGCTCTCAGTACTTTCTCCTGAAAGTACTTTACGGCATCCCGGATCTCCGGCCATTCCGCTGGGTCATCACCGAGCCATCTGCCAGCAGCCGGGTCCCATTTCTCGGCGAAGAAAACCGGCAACAGGTTCTTATCCTCTATAAAACTACGGGCGAAATCCCGTGACTCCAGTACGGCGAGCGCCTCGGCGCTATCGCCGTCGCCTACGGTGACGCCGGCAAGGGCAGCGAGACCACCGAGTTGCCCCCCCAGACCCGATGTCGATTGCGCCTCGGCCGGCGCCAGCAATACCTCGGCCCGGTACCATTCTTGGGCAAGCAATGCATAAGCCACCGATCCCACCGCAAACACGGCAGTGAGCGCGATCACTATCCATTTTCCTCGCCAGAGAATGCCCCACAGCTCCCGCAAGCTGATTTCATCATCTGGCGCGCCAAGTGCCTGCGGCATTACGTAATCCGCCTGCTCCGCCGGTATCGGGCTATGCGACCTCTCTCGCGACGGGCTATCACTCATCGGTTGAGCCCAGCCACGGAAACCTCGCCACGCGCATCTGACTCTTCGCGCACGGATCGGGGCAAAGCGGGAGCGCGGCAATGGCCTGGATGACGGCCGCTGCGCCAATAATATCTCATGGTTTCAGGCATATGCATCGCGCCCGGATCAATCCGCAAGCGCTTCTGCTCCCTATGGTCGTGCAGTGCCAAACAAGTCGGGCTAAGCCTCGATCCACGCATGATAGGGGGCCAACGATGGTGGGAACAAGCGGGCGCTTATTTGCGCCCCTAATATCGCCGACCAGTTCCGGGCATCTGATTCTCAGGCGCAGCGGTTACGTCCCGAAGCCGGCCTTCCACATACTTGTGCAGCACACTCGCGATCAGGGTCTGGTACGGCATGCCCTCTTCCAGCGCGCGCTTCTGCAGGGCGCGCAGGTCCCGGGAGGAAATCCGGATATTGATACGCGCATCTTTTTTCAACGCGGCGCGCGCATAGGCCCGGTGCCGGGCGATCAACTCCGACGCTCCGTGCGTGGACTTGAGCTTGCCGGCCTCGAATGCCTCCAGGATGTCTTGCTCTTCGCGGCTCAATTCATTCATCGTGCACACCTCGAAATAATCGCGTGGCTTTACGGCTCGGGATGATGGTTTTGAGGAAGATTTCGCCCCCGGCCTCTACGAACGCCACCAGGTATATGTACCCATCGATCAGGACGACGTAGATCTTCTGACCCGGGTAGCGGTCCGGATTCGGGTGATCCACCACATCAAGCAAATCGCTCGCCTCGATGTGAAAAAGAACTTCCTCGAAAGAGACCCCGCGCTCCAACTTGAGCCGGAGATTCTTGTCCGGGTCCCATGCCACTAATTTCATGAGCCAGCCTCGTCGCCTGGATGCCTAATGTGTGCCTTTTCGGCGACATTCTCAACCCAGGAAAGGCGATCCTGCCGCCGCTATCAATGCAACTTCAAATGCGGCCGGATCACCCGATGCAGGCTCTTCAACAGGATCATCAGCACTCCCCGCACCGGCCCGTACAACTCGA
>CAYTXS010000188.1:0-4810 GCA_964441585.1 uncultured Thioalkalivibrio sp. | reverse complement strand
TACGGATTGATTCCGCGAAGCCCGCGCCGGTATCGTAGCGACCACCAACCCAGACCCGGCGTGTCCCGATGCCCAAAGGAAAATCCGCAGCGCCTGCCGCCCAGACTGAGGTGGAAACGCTCGACTTCGAACAGGCGCTGGCCGCGCTGGAGCAACTCGTCGGAGAACTGGAAGGCGGCGACCAGCCACTGGAAGCGTCCCTCGCCGCCTTCGAACGCGGCGTGGCCCTGACGCGCCGCTGCCAGTCGGCGCTGCGGGCGGCCGAGCAGAAAGTGGAAATCCTGTCCCGCAATACCATCGACGGGGAACTGCAGCCGTTCGAGCCTGAACAGTGAAGCCCGCAGAACGGCTCGCTGCCTGCGGCGTCCGCGTGGAACGCTGTCTCGAGCGCTGGCTGCCGGCCGCCTCGGCCGAGCCGCGTCGGCTGCACGAGGCGATGCGTTACGCGGTGCTCGGCGGCGGCAAGCGTGTGCGCCCTGCGCTCGTCTACTTCACCGGCGCGGCACTCGGCCTGCCGGAAGCACGACTCGACGGGCCGGCGGCCGCAGTAGAACTGATCCATGCCTACTCGCTGGTCCACGACGACCTGCCGGCGATGGACGACGACGATCTCAGGCGTGGCCGCCCCACCTGTCACCGCGCCTACGACGAAGCTACCGCGATACTCGTCGGGGATGCGCTGCAGGTCCTCGCGCTGGAAATCCTTGCCGTCGATCCCGACATGGTGCAAAACCCGGCGCAGCGGCTGGAGATCATCCGTCTGCTGGCGCGCGCCTCGGGTACCGCGGGCATGGCCGGCGGGCAGGCCGTGGATCTCGAGGCAGCCGGGCAGACATTGCCGATCGCCGCGCTGGAACGAATGCACCGGCTGAAGACCGGCGCGCTGATTCACGCCAGCGTGATGATGGCGGCCGCCAGCGCCGACGGACTCGATACGTCGTTCACCGCCGCGCTGGACACCTACGGCGCGGCCATCGGTCTCGCCTTCCAGATCCAGGACGATATTCTCGACGTGGAGGGCGATGCGGATTTGCTCGGCAAGCGCACCCAGGCCGACGCGGCGCGCGCCAAGCCGAACTATCCGAGTATCGCCGGGCTGTCGGAAGCGAAGGCCCGATTGCGGGAATTGCACGACGAGGCGCTGGATGCGCTGGCGGTTTTCGGCGCCGAAGCCGAGGCGCTGCGCTGGCTGTCGGGGTGGCTGACGGAGCGTCGCCATTGACGACCGGTCGCGGCGCTCGCCGGCCGATGCGTCGATCCACCGTGCCGAGCACCTTGGACAGCACCCTGCATCTGGCGGATAATCAGGTAATTCGACCTCGCGCCGGCCGACAGAACGTGGATTGAATATGGGTCTCGAAGAGAGATTTCCCCTGCTGTCGCAGATCCAGAGCCCGGCCGACCTCAGGGCGTTGCCGGAAGACGCGCTCGGGCCGGTCACGGAAGAGCTGCGCGCCTACCTCGTCGAAACGATGGCCAGGACAGGCGGGCACTTTGCGGCCAACCTCGGCACCGTCGAACTCGCCACCGTGCTGCATTTTGTGTTCGACACACCGGAGGATCGGCTCGTCTGGGACGTCGGCCACCAGGCCTACCCGCACAAGATCCTGACCGGACGTCGGGATCGCCTTGCGAGCATCCGCCAGCTGGGCGGGCTGGCGCCTTTCCCGACGCGCTTCGAAAGCCCTTACGACACCTTCGGTGTCGGCCACTCCAGCACCTCGGTCAGCGCCGCGCTGGGCATGGCCATCGCCGCCAAGCAACGGGGCGAGCGGCGGCGCGTGGTGGCGATCATCGGCGACGGCGCGCTGACCGCCGGACAGGCCTACGAGGCCTTGTGTCACGCCGGCAGCCTCGATGTCGATCTGCTGGTGATCCTCAACGACAACGACATGTCGATCTCCGAGAACGTCGGCGCGATGTCGCATTACCTCGCGCGCGTCCTTTCGGGCAAGCTCTATTCGCAGATCCGCGAGGGCAGCAAGAAGCTCATCCGCCGCATGCCCACCGTCTGGGAACTCGCGCGACGCTCCGAGGAGCACGTCAAGGGCATGGTGCTGCCCGGCACGCTGTTCGAGGAGCTGGGCATGAACTACATCGGCCCGGTGGACGGACACGACGTCGACGTACTGCTGAAGACCTTGCGCAATGTACGCGATCTGCCGGGACCGCAGTTCCTGCATGTCGTGACCCGCAAGGGCAAGGGCTATGCGCCCGCCGAAGCGGACCCGATCGGATGGCACGGCCCCGGCCCCTTCGATCCGGAACGGGGCGTCATCCACAAGACGCCGTCCAAGGGCAAGACCTATTCAGCAATCTTCGGCGACTGGCTCTGCGACATGGCCGAGGCCGACGAACGCGTCGTCGGCATCACCCCGGCGATGCGCGAAGGCTCGGGCATGGTCGAGTACTCGCGCCGCTTCCCGGAGCGCTATTTCGACGTCGGCATCTGCGAGCAGCACGCCGTGACGCTCGGTGCCGGCCTGGCCTGCGAAGGCGTGCGCCCGGTGGTGGCCATTTACTCGAGCTTCCTGCAGCGCGCCTACGATCAGCTGATCCACGACGTCGCGCTGCAGAACCTCCCGGTGGTCTTCGCGCTCGACCGCGGCGGGCTCGTCGGCAACGACGGCCCCACGCATCATGGCGCCTACGACCTGTCCTTTCTGCGCTGTATCCCCAACATGGTAGTGATGGCGCCGGCCGACGAAAATGAATGCCGGCAGATGCTCTACACCGGCATCACCCTGGACGGCCCCAGCGCCGTGCGCTACCCGCGGGGGCATGGCCCGGGCGCGCCCATCGAGACGGGCATGCGCGCCCTGCCGCTGGGCAAGGCCGAACTGCGCCGTCGCGGCCGCAGGCTGGCACTGCTGGCCTTCGGCGCGATGGTTCCGGTGGCGGAACAGGTGGCTGCAGAGCTCGACGCGACCGTCGTGAACATGCGCTTCGTCAAGCCGCTCGACGAGGAAATGGTGCTGGCGATGGCGGACAGCCACGATGCGCTGGTCACCCTCGAGGACAATGCCGTCATGGGCGGAGCAGGAAGCGCCGTCGGCGAGTGTTTGGCCGCCCACCGCAGTGCCGTCCCGCTTCTCAATCTCGGCATCGGCGATCACTTCATCGAGCACGGCTCACGGGATGAATGCCTTGTCGCGGCGGGCCTGGACGCGGCCTCGATACTGGAAAAGGTGCGCACCTGGCGGCGGCGCCCGGAACTTCGGACCGTCGGGGAAGCCTGAAACTTCGACGCCATTGAATCCTGCGCGCGGGCTGCGCCGAAAACAGGGGTCAGCCGCCCGTCGCGAGACGTAGCACCGGGGGCACGAGAGCCCGGTCAAGCCGGGCATGAGCTTCTACAGAATGCCCAACCGGGGAACCGAATATGAAAGATATCAGCGAGGCCGGAACCATCAGTATCGATCCTATAGCGGACGTCCAGGGGAGCGCCGACCTGCGCCAGATTCCCATCAACAAGGTGGGCATCAAGGACATTTATCACCCGGTACGCATCCAGGAACGCGCCGGTGGCGAGCAGCACACCGTGGCCAACTTCAACATGTACGTGGACCTGCCGCACAATTTCAAGGGTACCCACATGTCCCGCTTCGTGGAGATTCTCAACAACCACGAACGCGAGATCTCGGTGAAATCCTTCCGCGACATCATGACCGAATTGACCGAGCGGCTCGATGCCGAGTCGGGCCACATCGAGATGACGTTCCCTTACTTCGTCAACAAGGCGGCCCCGGTCTCCGGCGTGCAGAGCCTGCTGGACTACACGGCGAGCCTGATCGGCGAACGCAAGGGTAACGAAAGCATCATCTGGGCCAAGGTCGTCGTGCCGGTGACCAGCCTGTGCCCCTGCTCGAAGAAGATCTCTGACTACGGCGCCCACAACCAGCGTTCCCACGTCACGATCGCGGTGAAGGTGGAGGGTTTCGTGTGGCTCGAGGAACTGATCGAACTGGCCGAGCAGGAGGCTTCCTGCGAGTTGTTCGGCATTCTCAAGCGGCCCGACGAGAAATGGGTCACCGAGCGCGCCTACGACAACCCCAAGTTCGTCGAGGACCTCGTGCGCGATATCGCCGTACGCCTGAACGCAGACGACCGCATCCGCGCCTACACGGTGGAGTCGGAGAACTTCGAGTCCATCCACAACCACTCGGCCTACGCCATGATCGCGCGCGACAAGGACGTGGACGGACCGCTGCCGCGCTAGGCGCGGACCACGGTCAGCGGCGTCGCCGCGAGCCCGCCGGGTGTGCTCAACTCGTCTTGCCCGGGCGTGCACTTAGCCACATGTGGATGTCCGCGTCGGCGACCGTCTCCCCCGCCTCGTCCTCGAGCGTCACGTGGATGGTCGCGGCATAAGGTTCCGATGCCGTCACCAGTGGCGTGGCGGGCTTCGCCACCGCTGTGATCCGCCCCGTCGCCTTGCGCAGGTAGCGCACCGTCATGTCCTGCGGAATCCAGCGCATGTCACGCGGGATGCTGACGTCGGTCACGAGACCGGCGCACAACTCGGCAAGATTGCACAACGCAATCGCATGCACTGTGCCGATGTGATTCTGCACCCGCCGCCGCTGCCTGAGCCAGGCCTCGCAATACCCCGGCTCCAGGCGCACGAGCCGCGGCGAGATCGAGGCGAAATATGGCGCCTTCAGGCAGACGATCCGCGTGAACACCCAACGTCCGAGGCCGCTGCCCCCGAGCCGCCGCCAGAGCCGCATCGCCTGCACTTCGCTCGCCATGTCGCTGCCCCTTCGGCCGCTCCGATCGATGCGGAATAATGCACGAGAATCGCGCCGGG
>CAYTXS010000187.1:0-4837 GCA_964441585.1 uncultured Thioalkalivibrio sp. | reverse complement strand
CCGCTCGGCGCAGACCCGCTGCCTGCAGAGGACCTGTTCGGCAAGTCCCTCGTCCGCACGATGAAGATCTCGCCGGACGGGACACACGTGGCGCTGACCTTCGAGGAGGATACCGAGGTCAAGCTGGCCGTGCTCCGGCTCGATGACCAGGCCTACCTGAGCCGCTTTGAATTCGGCGAAAACATGCACGTGCTGAATTTCTGGTGGGCCAGCGACGAGCGGGTCGTGATGGCCGTCGGCGAGGTCACCGGCAACCTCGACAATCTCGGCCGGCCAACCTCGTTGTATGCCGCGGACGTAGACGGCGATAACCGCAGAGAAATCTTCAGTACCACGACGTCGTTTATCCGGGTGCTGCACCCCCTGCCCGATGATCCGCGCAACATCCTCGTCGCCCGCTATCACTGGGCCGATGAGGGCGTGCCCAAGGGCAACCTGCTCGACGTCACCACGGGACGGCTGTCCTATCTGGACGACCAGCCGGTGGATCCGGACATGGCTGCACTGGTCGCCGACAACGACGGCGAACTGCGGGCCGCCATCGCCGTACGCGTCGGCGACACCCTCGACGACATCGAGTTCCGCATCTACGCGAAGCACGGCGACGACTGGAGGACAGTCGATTTGCCCAGCGAGCGTCCCTCTCCCCAGGTCGATTTCCTCGGCTTCTCCGCAGACAACCAGCAGGCCTACTTCAGGTCCAACCACGACATGCCGGCCAACGACCGCATGGGCGTTTTCCGCTACGATTTCGCGACCGGCGAAGTGGATCTCATGTATCGCCACGAGCACGTCGATGCTCGCGGTCTGCTGCGCACCCCCTCGGGGCACGTGCTGGGCGCCTGGGCCACGTTCGGTCCGGCCGACTACGCGTTTTTCGATGACCAGGTCGAGGCATTGCCCGAACAGGCCCGCCTCCTCGCCGGCCTGCTGAATGCCTTCCCGGAGGACGATGTGTTCGTCACCTCATCGACGCGGGACGGAACCAAGTCGATCATTGCCGTCTTCGGCGACCGTAACCCGGGCGACTTCTACCTGTTCGACGGCAAAGAAGTGCAGATGCGCTTCCAGGCCTCCGCCTTCCCGGACCTGGACAAGTCGAAGCTGGTGCCGATGGAACCGGTGCGCATCGAGGCCCGCGACGGACTGGTGCTGAACGCCTTCCTCACGCGCCCGAAGGATGCCAAGAAGAACCTGCCCCTGATCCTCAATGTGCACGGCGGCCCGTTCGGTCCTTATGACAGCTGGGACTTCAATCCGGAAGCGCAGTACTTCGCCCAGCACGGCTATGCCACGCTGCAGGTAAATTTCCGCGGTTCCGGCAATCGCGGCCAGGACTTCCAGCAGGCCGGCTGGCGCGAGTGGGGCGGCAAGATGCAGGACGACGTCACCGACGCCACCAAGTGGGCGATCGAGCAGGGTATTGCCGACCCGGAACGGATCTGCATCTACGGCGGCAGCTACGGCGGCTATGCCACCCTGATGGGCGTCATCAAGGAACCGGACCTGTACCAGTGCGGCGTCGGCTACGTCGGCGTGTACGATCTCGAGTGGTTCCGCAAAGGGGACGGCTCGGACTTCTCACGCCGAAGGGACCGGGATTCCCGCGAGAATTTCGAGCGCTTCATGAGTTCGGCAGTCGGCGAATCACCAGATGCGCTCCGCCCCGTGTCGCCCGTCCTGCATGTCGATCGCATCAAGGCCGATCTGTTCATCGTGCACGGCGAAGACGATGTGCGCGTGCCGGTCGGCCATGCCCATCGCCTGAGTGACGCGCTCGATGCGGCCGGCATGGAATACGAGTGGATGATCAAGGAAAAGGAAGGTCACGGCTTCTACCAGGTCGACAACCGCGTGGACCTCTACGAGGCGATGCTGGCGTTCTTCAACAAGCACATCGGCGCAGGCCCGGCGCAGTAGTCATTGCGCGCCCCTGCGCCTGTCGTGGCGCCGGGGCGCGATTCCGGCATTGCACCCGCGGCACACGATTGCCGTCATCCCCAGGCTGGTTGATGCTGCACCGCGCGAACGAGGCGCGCGGTTGCAGCATTCCCCTCGTGGAACCATAGTCCAGTTCATGGAGTTCCCCCACTCATGAAATCCGAACCCGGCGTTCCGCCCGTCCCGCCGGCGAAGCGCACCCTCGTGCAGCGCTTTTGCCTCGGTCTGCTGCGCCTGTTCGGCTGGCGAGTCCTGGCCGCACCCCTGCCCGGACCGAAGGGCATCATCATCGTCTATCCGCACACCTCGAACTGGGACTTTCCGCTGGGCCTGCTGTACCGCTTCGGCACGGGGCTGCGCGCCAACTGGATGGGCAAGGACACGATCTTTCGCTGGCCGGTGCGCGGACTGTTTCTTCGCATGGGCGGCGTGCCGGTCAACCGTCGCGCCGCCAGCGGCTTCATCGGCGCGGCGCTCAAGCAGTACGAGACCAGCGAATGGATGTGGCTTGCGCTGGCGCCGGAAGGTACGCGGAAGCACACCGACCACCTGAAATCGGGCTTCTACCAGATCGCCCTCGGCGCAGACATTCCCTGCGCCCTGGCATTCATCAACTACGCCGACAAGACGGTCGGCTTCGAGACCTTCGTCCGCTTCAGCGGGAATGTCGAGCAGGACCTCGAGATGCTGCGCGGCTTCTATGCCGACAAAGTCGGCAAGTTTCCACCGAACGCCAGCGAGATTCTGTTTCGCGACAAGATCGCAGCGCGGAGCAACCCTGTCCCGCACCCCTAGCCGGACAATTCGCGCCTAGCCGGATATTGCGCGCCTAGCCGAACAGGTCGTCGAGTTGGCGCCGCGCCGCTTCTGCGGCCGGATCGCCCCCCGCTGCCGTGAGTCCGGCGCGCGCGCGGAACCAGCCGCAGAAGTTCGCGCGCGTCTTGTCGGACACGGCCTCGGCCACCGGCTCACGGCAGGCGTTGGCCTTGCCCGGGTCATAGAATTCGCACATCCGGCAGACGTGCAGCTCCGCGCGGCATTGACGGCATTCGGCCGTGCGCGACAAGGGCAACGGCTCGTCCTCGACCTCGGTGCCGCAGCGCCAGCAATTGAGCGTGTCTCCGGGCATGACTCACCTCCTGGAATGCCATTCTAGCTTGCCGATCAACGGCTGCCAGAAGCTGCATCGCGTGGCGATCGGGCGTTACACTATGTTGCTACGCCGCGAATCATCCGGAGAGCCGAATCCATGAGCAGCTTCCGCCAGCGCCTGAAGCGCATTTACGTCACTGTGATGATGCGCGTCGTCGGCTGGGGCCTGCGAGCGATGAGCCGCGTTGATCCGGTGGTACGGGCAGAAGCCGCCGGCTTTCCGGATGGCATGGTAATCGCCATGACCACCCTGCCCGACGGACCGAGCATGGTGCTGCAGAAGATTCCCGGCGGCGGCTTGCGCTATCTCGGCGGCACCTTGCCCGCCGACACCGGGTTGAGTATCCGCTTCAAGCACCTGGACTACGCGTTTCGCGTGTTCGGCTTCATCGAGAGCACGCCGACCGCATTCGCCCGCGCCCGCATGGTCGTCGATGGGGACCTGCCGGCGGGGATTCGCCTGGTGCGCTGCATGTACCGCCTGGAAAGCGTATTGATGCCGCGCTTCATCGCGGCTCGCGGCGTGAAACGCTATCCCGCCGACCTCGGCCTCGGCGACAAGCTCGGATTGAACGCAAGGATCTACGGCCGTATCGCGCTCGACCTGGTGACGAGGAGCTGACGTGAAAGAAACCTATTATGAATTCTCCTGTTCCGTGAAGCTGATCGTCGGCGCCCGGGCACTCGAGAACATCCCCTTCGAACTGAGCGCCATCGGCGCGAAGAAGCCGCTGCTCGTGACCGACAAGGGCGTCGCCGCGGCGGGACTCGTCGATACGCTGCGCGAGATCCTTTCCACCGGCGGACTCGAGATCGCCGCCGTGTACGACGAAGTGCCGCCGGACTCCTCGCTGACGGCCGTCAGGGCGATTGCCGGGATCTATCGCGAATCGGGTTGCGACTCGCTGATCGCCCTCGGTGGCGGCTCGCCGATCGACACCGCCAAGGCGGCCAATATCCTGGCGTCCTACCAGACCGATGACCCGGCAAAATACTCCGGCGTCGGCAACCTGCCGCGGCCGCTGAATCCCCTGCTGGTCATCCCGACGACCGCGGGCACCGGCTCCGAAGTGACCTACGTGTCGATCGTCAAGGACGAGGAACGCGGCGTGAAGGTGCCCTTCGCCTCGCCGTTCCTGATGCCGCACGCCGCCGTGCTCGACCCGCGCATGACCCTCGGCCTGCCGGCGCAGATCACCGCGGCCACGGCCATGGATGCGATGACCCATGCCTGCGAGTCCTTCATTTGCCTGGCGAAGAATCCGATGAGTGACGCCTATGCCGCGGCCGCGGTGCGCGCCGTCAGCGAGAACCTTTTGAAGGTGCTCGACCGCCCTGGCGACGAGCAGGGCCGGCTTGCGCTGGCGCAGGGCGCCGCGATGGCCGGCATCGCCTTCTCGAATTCCATGGTCGGCCTGGTGCATGCGCTCGGCCACTCGGTGGGCGCGACGTGTCATGTCCACCATGGCACCTGCATGAGCATCCTGTTACCTGCCGTGCTCGAGTACAACCTCGAGGCCCGCCGCGACGCCATCGGCGAGCTGTTACTGCCGCTGGCCGGCGCCGACATCTACGCCGCCACGCCCGCGGCGGAACGCGCCGACAAGGCCATCGCCAGGTTGCGCTGGCTCAAAGACGAGATCCACGCCCGCTGCGGCCTGCCCCGCACCCTCTCTGAGACCGGCAAGGTCGAGCAATCCCAGCTGGAGCAGATCGCCGAGATGTCGCTGGACGACGGCTCGAT
>CAYTXS010000186.1:0-4846 GCA_964441585.1 uncultured Thioalkalivibrio sp. | reverse complement strand
CGAAGGCCGACTTGTTGTCGAAAGAGGCTTCGTCTGCCGAGACCAGGGTGAAGTCGTACCCGCAGCGGATGTTCTCGCCAGCGCTGTTGGCCAGACCGTTGGCACTGGGCACCACGACTGCGGCGTCCGGGTTGTTGAACGTGTCCGGTCCGCAACCGCCGGGGATGGCCGTCAGCGCGAGAGAACCGTTCGAGGTGTTGAAGGAGTTGCCGTAGAACGAAGCGCCGGGCGACGTCCACGGGTAGTCACGCGCGAACACGATGTCGCGGGTGTCCCAGGAGGCGCCGGCGATGATGCTCGACGTGGCCGACGAGGCACCGAAGACCACGGATCCCTCGGTGCGGTCGCCGCCTTCCTCGGGAATGCTCGGATCCGCGGCGCCCAGCATGAGCTCGGCACCCTGGAAATCCTTCCGGAGGATGACGTTGATGACGCCGCCAAGGGCGTCGGAGCCGTAGATGGCCGATGCGCCGTCGGTCAGGATCTCGATGCGCTCGACAGCACCCAGCGGGATGATGTTGAGGTCGTTGGAGGCGCCGGTCTGCGGGGCCTTCGGCAGGCGACGGCCGTTGATCAGGACCAGCGTGCGGGCGGCACCCAGGCCGCGCAGGTTGACCAGCGCGGCACCGGCGAAGGAGCTGCCGGACTGCGGACGGTAGGAGCCGAAGCTGTTGAACGGCAGCTGGCGGATGAACTCGCCGGCGCTCGAATAGCCGCTGTTTTCGATCTGGTCGCGGTCGATGACCGTGACGGGCAGCGCGCCTTCGATGTCGGTCCGCTTGATGCGGGAGCCCGTTACGGTGACGCGGTCAAGGTCTGCCGCTTCCTCTTCCTGCGCCTGCGCAAGAACCGGAACGGAGAGGCCAGCCGCTACCGTGGCGCAGAGCGCATAACGCACTGCGGCAGCAATAGGGTCTCGTCTGAATTTCATTATGTAATTCCCTCCAAGAACGATGATCGGAGTGAAGGCTTCAATGAGCGGAAGCTTGCCTTGATCGCCAAGCCAAACCGCAGCAGCGCATCATTCCCCGTGGATACCCAAGTGATTGGACACGTGGAGACTAGTCGAGCGGCGCAGCGGCGTCAACTGGATTGTTGCGGCAAACACACGGTCGGGAGTCGCCTTATTTCCTTTATTCTTCTTGCCGTAAGCCCATATGTGGTTTTTAGGCAACACGATGATCCGGACTGCGGGGAAGGTCCTGGCAAAGCGGGGGTCAGGACGCCCGGGCGCTGAACGACGGCCGCTTGGCCTTGATATCGGCGCTCGACTGCGAGCGCGCGACGGCCGAGCGCAACTCCCAGAAGTACTGGTGGGAATCGTACTGCTGGTATTCGAAGTCGATGCTCGCCATGCCGTCAGGGTCATCCACCTCGAACTCGCCCGGGGGATAGCTCGCCAGGGGCCGGACCACATCGGGGCGGCCCACGCGGACGTTTTGGTCACGGAACCAGGCGACGAAGTCGTGCCGGAGTCGCTCGCGCCTCGGATAGACCACGGACTCATCGGGCATGGCCAGCTCGTTGGCCCGCAGGACGACGTCCAGCGCGGCATCCGGCTCGATGCCGCAGTCCTCCCTGATGAACCGCCGGACCTCGTCATAGAAGCGCCGCCAGCCACCCGGCATGCATTTATTGTTGTTGAAGAAGGCCAGGACCCAGGTGATCGACGGGAAACGGCCGGGATCGCGCCGCGCCGCGTCGTTCAGTTCGTGCAGGAAATCGATGGCCCGCTTGCCGTGTTCCCACTGCAGAAAGCGCATCACGTAGCGTAAAGCGCCGTAACCCTCGGTGGCGGTATAGACGTCGTAGATCGCTTTCATCCGCTTCAGCTCGTCCCGGGTGTAGCTGTAGCAGGAGACGAGAAAGTCGTTTTCGTCCACTTCGATCCGGTACTTTTCGATGTACTCGGGGTCCGCCATGGGGCTGTTCGGCAAGAGCTGCGTCGGATAGGCCTTCACCTGGACGTCGGCGTCGATGTAGCGCTGCAGGTCCTGGTCGAAGGCGGCCACGGTGATGCCCGGCAGGCCGATCATCAGGTCGGTGGACAGGGGCAGGCCCGCCTCGTCGAACACGCCGATCAGTTCGTCGTACTTCTCCGTCTTGATGTTCTCCCGGTTGATCACGTCGAGCGTCTGGGCATCGCTGGTCTGGATCGAGATGATCCCCTGGCTGATGATCTGTCCTTCCGTGAATGTCTTGATGATGTCCGCCAGGCGACTGGTGGCGTTCTTCGTGTAGTTGACCACCACTTCCTGGGGAAAGCCGTAGCGGCGCTTGACGTCCACGATCCACTCCGCGATCTCTGTGTCGCGGCGCAACATGCCGAAATTCGCATCGGCGATCCACAGGACGCGGACGCGGTTCCTGCCGATCCATTCAATTTCGCCCCGGGTGCGGTCCATGTCGAACTTGACCACCTTGCCGTTGGTCGCCGAACCCCAGTCACAGAAGGTGCAGGCGAACGGGCACCCCCGGTTGGTCTCGACGATCGCGGCGTCCACCCGCCCCTCGTAGCCGTCGAACACGCCCTCCAGGTAGGGCGAGGGGATCTGGTCAAGCGCGCGCAGCCGCGGCCGGGGCAGCGATCGGGCGATCGCTTCCTTGTCCGGGCCGGGCAAGCGGAATGAGATGCCCGAGACATCGGACAGGACTTCGGGCCGATAACCGATCCTGCCGTCCTCGCTACGCTCCAGCTGGCTGAACACCTCCGTGATCGTGACCTCGCCCTCGCCGTGAACGGCGATGTCCACGGACGGATACCTGGCCATGAAAGCGCGGCAGGCCTTGTCGTATCCGGGCGTGCTGGGCCCCCCGTGCAGGGTCAGGTTGCGCGGATCGTGCGCCTTGACCGCTTCGGAGACCGCGAGATTCTTCTGCATGGACCACATGTAATTGGAGAACAGCCAGACCCCCGGGCCGAATTTGCGGTAGGGGCCGTCCAACATGTCTTTCGCGGTGGGATAAAAGGAAATCGGCAGGAGCTGGTAACGCTCCAGCAATGCGCCCCCGTCATGCGCGGAGAGCGCGGTGAAGATCATCCCCAGCGCCAGCGGATAGTGATTCTCCATGTGCGGTACGAAGTAGACCGGGATGCGGCCATCGGGCTCGAGGGTCTGCCAGCTGGCGGTTTCCAGGCTTGCCGTGCGATCGCGATCACGATCGCGGCCGGCATCATTCGCAACATCCCGGGTCACCGGCGAAGTCACGCGGCCCGGCACGACCAGCCGCTCGTCGACGAGCCACTGCACGGCACGGCGCCGCGCCGCCGGGTCACCCACGGCCCGACATTCGCGCACCACGGACTTCAGGCTCTGTCCCTGGCCGAATGCGATCAGCAGCAGGGAGAGATCGAGGCCGAGCCGGTAGCTCCGGTCCCGGGCCGCATTCCAGACTTCGAACCCGCCCGGGGCCAGCCTGAGCAGGAAGTTGGCCGGCAGCCTGTACGAAGCGGTCAGGCTCTCGGGCGCAGGCTGACCGGGGGCCGGCAGCTGCAACATGGGCCCGGCATCGTCACGCTGCGCACCGGGCTGCAGCACGGTCGCCTTCTGCAGCTGGTCCACGCGAGCGAGAACATTGTTAAGGGGTGGCTGGGCCGGCATGTAGCCGGAGAGTTCACCCGTCATCAGGGCGCAAGCGGCCTCGGCGGGCGTGGCGCCCGACAGGAAGGGGAACAGCAGGACGAGATCCGGGCCGGCCAGCGGGACCCACGCCACCGTGCCGCTCAGCCGTCCCGCGTACAGAACGCCCTTGCGTTGCAGCACCACGGCGTCCGGATGAGTGACCAGCATTTCGTCGTGCACCAGGTTTCCTTGTTTATTGATCGGCGATGCGGCGTGATGATTCCGCCGCGGGGGCATACTGTAGTCGCATTCGGTGACCAGAGACCAGTTGGCCGGCCGCCCTGGAAACGATCACTTCATGGCGGCCGTTCCTTGTAGAATCAACCATTACCGGACAACTCAATCGCCAGGCACACATGAAACTCAATCACGACAAAACCAGGTCCGATCGCAGCATCGCGGGCACAGCCCGCACTTCCGCCCCGGCATGGATTCTTGCGACCCTGGCGGCGACGCTCATGCTGCAGGCCTCGAGCGGCGCCGCCGAGAACCCGATGCGCGGCTTCCTGGAATGCCTGGAAATGCGCGACGACCAGGCTCGCTTGGCCTGCTACGACCGGATGGCGGCAACTCTGGTGGAATTGGGACCAGGCGCAGTTCTGTCGCCCGTGGGCACCGACACACGTCCCGGGCCGGCCGCCGCCCAAGCGGGCGCCGAGGCCAGTGCGCAGTCCGGCGCGCAGTCCGCGTCGGCCGGACCGGAGGACGCCTTCGGCAACGAAATGAACCGTCAGGACGGCGCCATCGACTCGATCACCGCCTATGTCGTCGGCGGGTTCTCGGGCTGGGAACCTGGCACGGTTTTCCGGCTGGACAACGGCCAGGCGTGGGAGCTGCAAGGGTCCGCGCGCTTCGCCTATGGCGGTCCGAACCGTCCCGTGACGATCCGCCGGGGGGCCTTCGGAAGTTTCATGCTCTCTCCCGACGGGCTGAATCGCAGCGTTCGGGTCCGGCGCGTCGAATAACGGCAATTCGAAAGGGATACCCTTTGGCACGGCGGGCACAACGGATTATAGTGCGAGACCGACGGCGCACCGCGCGCCCAGTGCTCTATGCGAAGGAAATCCAATGGACAGACAGCTGACAGAAATCGAGAAGGCCTTCCAGGATGCGCGGCATGAATTATTCACCGCCGCACAACGCACCTACGAAGGATTGCGGCGCGAACTCGACAAGCTCACCAACCGCGCCAACAAGACGGCCGAGCGGGTCAACGACCTCGC
>CAYTXS010000185.1:0-4902 GCA_964441585.1 uncultured Thioalkalivibrio sp. | reverse complement strand
TCACGAGCTCGCCGGACTTCTCGTCCGGGATGCCGACCGCCGCGACTTCGAGCACCGCCGGGTGCATCACCGCCACGCCCTCGACTTCGTTCGGATACACGTTGAAGCCGGACACCAGGATCATGTCCTTCTTGCGGTCCTCGATGAACACGTAACCCTTGTCGTCCATGCGGCCCATGTCGCCGGAGCGAAACCAGCCGCCCTCGAGCATGACCTTGTCCGTCTCGTCCGGCCGGTTCCAGTAGCCGGCCATGACCTGCGGCCCGCGGATGCAGATCTCTCCCACGGCGCCGATGCCGAGATCCTGCCCGGCTTCGTCCCGGATGCTCACCTCGGTGGAGGAGATGGGCAGGCCGATCGAGCCGTTGAACTCGGTGTTGGTCATCGGGTTGATACACGCCGCCGGCGAGGTCTCGGTGAGGCCATAGGCCTCGATCAGCGGCTTGCCGGTCACCTGCTGCCAGCGCTCGGCCACGGCACGCTGCACGGCCATTCCGCCACCGAGCGTCGCTCTCAGCTGGCTGAAATCCACCTCGTCGAAGCCGGGCGTGTTCAGCAGGCCGTTGAACAGCGTGTTGACCCCCGTGATGAAGGTAAACTTCTGCTTTTTCAGTTCCTTGATAAAGCCGGGCATGTCGCGCGGATTCGTGATCAGGATGTTGTTGCCGCCCATGAAGGTGAAGGTGAAGAAGTTCGCCGTGAGCGAGAAGATGTGATACAGCGGCAGCGGCGTGATAACCACCGACTGGCCTTCGGTCACCGTGGCGCTGAGCCAGGCGCGCGCCTGCAGCACGTTGGCGATGATGTTGCGATGGATGAGCACGGCGCCCTTCGCTACACCGGTCGTGCCCCCCGTGTATTGCAGGAAGGCGACGTCCTCGTGGCCGAGGGCCGGCCGGTCCATGGTCTGCCACTTGCCCTCTTTCAGCGCCTTGTGGAAGGGCACGGCGTCCGGGATGTTCCACTCCGGCACCATCTTCTTCACGCGCCGGATGACGAAGTTCACCAAGTGGCGTTTAGGCGCCGGCAGCATGTCGCCGATGGCGGTCACCACCACGGTCTTGATGGCGGTGTTGTTGCGCACCTTGGCCAGCGTGCCGGCAAAGTTCTCGACGATGATGATCGCCTTGGCGCCGGAGTCCTTGAGCTGGTGCTCGAGTTCCCGCGGCGTGTAGAGCGGGTTGACGTTGGTGACCGTGAGTCCTGCGCGGAGGATTGCGGCTACCGCCACGGCGTATTGGATGATGTTGGGCATCATCACCGCGACCCGGTCGCCCTTGGACAGTCCCGCGTTCTTCTGCAGCCAGGCGCCGAGGTAGCGCGAGCACTGGTCCAGTTCACCGAAGGTGATCGAGTGGCCCATGTTGGTGAAGGCCGGCAGGCTCCGGTACTTTTCAAAGGACTGTTCGAGGAACTCGCGGAGCGACGGAAACTCGTTCACGTCGATCTCCGCAGGCACACCCTTCGGATATTCTTTCAGCCAGATTTTTTCCATCGTTCCCCCACCGACTCCAGCGTCAATTGTTATGTGTCGTAGTGATCTTACCGCCAAGCAGCGGTTCGAGGGCGGGCCAGACGTTCTCGACGATCACGGGTTGGGCCTGGGCGGTCGGATGAATCCCGTCCGCCTGCATCAGGCCGGGCTGCAGCGCGACGCCCTCGAGGATGAACGGGATCAGGCCTGTACCGTACTCCTGCGCGAGTTCGTGGAACACCTCGTGGAAATCGCTCGTGTAGGCCGGGCCGTAATTTGGCGGGATGTGGATCCCCGCGAGGACGACCTCGGCGCCCGCATCTGAAGAAAGTTGAATCATCCTGGCCAGGTTGCGTCGAATCTCCGCTACGGGCAGGGCGCGAAGCCCGTCGTTGCCGCCGAGGGCGATCACCACGATGGAGGGCGTTGTGCGTTCCAGGGCGCGGGGCAGGCGCGCCAGGCCCCCGCTGGTGGTGTCGCCGCTGATGCTCGCGTTGACCACGCGATGGGGGTAGCCGTCCGCCGCGAGTCGTTCCTGCAGCAGCCGGGGCCAGTTCTCTGTCATCGTGAGGCCATAGCCCGCGCTGAGGCTGTCCCCCACAATAAGGACCACGGGCGGTGCCGCGACGGCGCTCCCCGTGAACAGGAAGATCGAGAGTAAAAGGATTCTGTACATGCAACAGGCGACCGGAGCACAGCCGGTTCTCAAGTCCGCAGGGTTGACGAAGAAGGTTAGCAGTCCCGAAGGCGAGCTTACCATCCTGGACCGGGCGGATCTCCAGATCGGCGCGGGCGAGTCCGTGGCGATCCTCGGACCCTCCGGGGCGGGCAAATCCACCCTGCTGTCGCTGCTGGCCGGGCT
The DNA here is from genome assembly GCA_964441585.1 of uncultured Thioalkalivibrio sp. Taxonomy (GTDB): domain Bacteria; phylum Pseudomonadota; class Gammaproteobacteria; order Steroidobacterales; family XN24; genus XN24. The sequence continues at coordinate 2,566 of CAYTXS010000185.1, read as the reverse complement.
GGATCTGCCCACCAGCGGCCAGGTCTGGGTGAACGGCCGCGAGCTGACCGCGCTCGACGAGGACGGGCGGGCCGCAGTCCGCGCCGACCAGGTCGGTTTCGTCTTCCAGTCCTTCCATCTCGTCCCGGCACTGACGGCGCTGGAGAATGTCATGCTGCCGCTGGAACTCGCGGATCGCCCGGAGCCACGGGCCGCGGCGCGGCGTGCGTTGGAAGAAGTGGGCCTGGGGCCGCGGGTCGGACATTATCCCCGTCAGCTGTCGGGCGGCGAGCGCCAGCGTGTCGCGATCGCGCGGGCTTTCGTCGGCGACCCGGCGGTGCTGTTCGCCGACGAGCCGACCGGGAACCTCGATTCACGAACCGGCGGGCGGATCGCGGACCTCCTGTTCGGACTGAATACCGACCGTGGCACGACACTGGTGCTGGTGACCCACGATCGCGTCCTGGCCGAGCGTTGCGACCGGCAGCTCGAGATGGATGGCGGGAGACTGCTTTGAAAGGGCTCGCCTTCGGATTGACCCAGGTCGGACGCGAATTCAAGTCTGGCGAAGTGCGGGTGCTCGCCGCGGCCCTGGCGCTCGCGGTGGCGGCGATGACCGCCGTCGGCTTCTTCACCGATCGCGTCGCGCAGGGGGTGCAGGCCCGCAGCGCGGAGGTGCTCGCGGCCGACCTCGTGGTCGGCTCGAACCGCCCGATCCCCGCGGAGCACGAGGCGCTCGCCGAGGAACTCGGTCTGGCGATGGCGCGCACCACGTCTTTCCCGAGTGTCGTGCTGGCCGGCGACGCCAGCGCGCTGGCGGACATCGAAGGGGTGTCGGCGAACTATCCCTTGCGCGGCGCGCTCAAGGTCAGTCGGCGACTGGAGGCGGAGTCGGAAACCGTGCGCGAGGTGCCGCCGCCCGGAGAGGCCTGGGCGGACCCGCGCCTGCTGGCCCGGCTGGATACCCGGGTCGGTGCCACCGTGCGGGTCGGCCGGGTGGAGCTCAAGATCAGTCGCCTGCTGGATTACCGCCCGGACCAGGGTTTCAGCTTCGCCGAACTCGCTCCCACCTTGCTGATCAACGAGGCGGACGTGGTCGCCAGCGGTCTCGTCGCGCCGGGCAGCCGCGTGTCTTACCGCCTGCTGCTGGCGGGCGACGGGAGCGCGCTGCAGGCCTTTCGTGACCGCGTCATGCTCGGCACGGGCGAGCGGTTGCGCGGCATCGACACGGCACAGCCCGAGATCGGCAACGCGGTGGAGCGGGCCGGTCGTTTCATCGGCCTGGCCTCGCTGGTCAGCGCCCTGATCGCGGCCGTTGCGGTGGCGATGGCGGCGCGGCGTTTCGCGAGTCGCCGCATGGATACTGTGGCGCTGATGAAATGCGTCGGCGCGTCGCGCCGTTTCGTGCTCACGGCCATGCTGGCGCAGCTGGCGGTGGTGGGTCTGGTGGCATCCCTGCTGGGCCTGGGTCTCGGCTGGCTCGCCCAGGAGGGCCTGGTGTTCATCCTGGCCGACCTGGTCGGCGACGCCTTGCCCGCACCGACGCTTGCCCCCGCCGTCGGCGGCCTGCTGCTTGCCTTCGTGGTGCTCGGCGGCTTCGCGCTGGTGCCGATCATCGAGCTTTGCCGCACGCCGCCCGGACGCGTTCTGCGTCGCGACATGCTGCCGCCGGCCGCCGGGCCGTTGCTGGTCTATGGAGCCGCCATCGGCGGCGGCCTCGCGCTGCTCGCCTGGCAGGTGCGCGACGCGGTGCTGGTGGGCTGGCTGGCGCTGGGCACGGCCGCGGTCATGCTGGGCCTCGCCGCCGGCGGCTGGCTGCTGGTCAAGGGGGCGTCGCGACTGCGTGGCGGCGGCGGCGCATGGCGTTACGGCCTCGCCAACGTCGGCCGGCGGGGCACGGACAGCATCGTGCAGGTCGGTGCGTTCGGCATCGGCCTGATGGTGTTGCTGCTGCTCACCCTGGTGCGCACCGGGCTGCTCGAGCAGTGGCGCGACACGCTGCCCGCCGAGGCGCCGAACCGTTTCCTCATCAACATCCAGCCGCACGAGGCCGAAGGTGTGCGCGAGTTTCTCACTGAACGCTTCGGTGGCGGCGAGCTGGTGCCGCTGATCCGCGCGCGACTCACGGAGATCAATGCAGAGCCGGTGGAAGAGATCGAGTTCGGTTCCCCACGTGCCCAGTCTTTCATCGATCGCGAGTCCAACCTGAGCTGGGCGAGCGAGCCGGCGCCGGACAACCGGGTGGTGGCCGGGCGCTGGTGGCCGCTGGGAGACGAATCGGAGGTCTCAGTCGAGGTCGATTTCGCGCGGGACCTGGGCCTGGAGCTGGGCGACTGGCTGGTTTTCGACGTGGCAGGGGAACGTCTCGAGGCCAAGGTGACCAGCCTGCGGACAGTCCAGTGGGACACTTTCAAGCCGAATTTCTTCATGGTGTTTCCGCCGCAGCTGATGGCGGATTTCCCGCGGACATATATTTCCAGCATCTATGTGGACCGCTCGCTGCGCGGTGACGTGCTGGAGCTGGTGCGGAGTTACCCCAGCGTGACGGTCATCGATCTCGAGGCGGCCATCGAGCAGGTTCGCGACG
>CAYTXS010000184.1:3176-5033 GCA_964441585.1 uncultured Thioalkalivibrio sp. | reverse complement strand
CGCGGCCCGACCTCGCGATCCGCCAGCTCGGCTTCGGCTTCTATCACGAGGGCGCCCTCTACCTGGAAGGCCAGGCCGGGCACCTGCTGGTGCGCGACCGCGCCAACCAACTGCATCTCGATATGCAGACCGGGGAGGTGCTCTACGACCAGTCGGCCGGCCGGCTGCCACTCTACTGGCGCTGGTCGGAGACCGCCGACCCGCTGCACTTCGGCGACTTCGCCGGCCTGTGGAGCAAGTCGCTGTGGTTCCTGTTCGGCGTCATGCTGTGCGGGCTGATACTCACCGGCGCCTGGCTGCACGCCGGGCGCCTCCTCCGGGATGCCGACCAGCGCTACCGCTGGCGCGTCATGCCGGCGGCGCTGGCGGCCTCTGCCGGACTTTTCGTGCTGGCCGCGTATGCCGGCATCGACCAGGCGGCCGTCTATGGCTACGTCGAAAACGGTGTGCCGCGGCTTCCGGACCTGTCACCGGGTGTGCGCTGGGCGATGGTCACCTGGTTGTCGCTCACGCTGGCGATCATCGGCGGCTGGCTGTGGTTGCTGGGCAGGACTCGCGCATGAAGACCCTCGCGCAGACTGCGGCGCTGCTGGCCGGCCTGCTGGCTGGAACGGAGGCCACGGACGCGGCCCCGGCCGCGCGCCTCGCTGCCGACGAGCGCGTGCGCCTCGATGGTGTGCTGGACGAGACCGCGTGGCAGCGCGCCGCGGCGCTCGACGACCTGCGCCAGACCCAGCCCGTTCCCGGCGCACCCGGCACCCAGCGCACGGTCGTGCGGCTGGCCTGGGACGATGCGAATCTCTTCATTGCTGTCGAGGCCTTCGACACCGAGCCGGGCCGAATCGTGGCGCGACAGATGCAGCGCGACAGCGAGTTGTTCTTCGATGACCACGTCACGGTCGTGCTGGACCCTCACGGGCGCGGCCGCGAGGGCTACCTGTTTCGCGTCAACCCGCTCGGGGCGCGCAGCGACGCGATGATCTTCGAAGGCCAGGAGCAGGACAGGGACTGGGACGGCCGCTGGCGCGCCGCGACGCGCGTGCACGCGGCGGGCTGGACGGTGGAGATCGCCATCCCGTTCACCACGCTGTCCGTCGACACGAACACGACGGCTTGGGGCACCAACGTGGAACGCCGGGTCGCACGCAACAACGAGCGCGTGCGCCTGGCGGGCGAGCTGCGGGAAACGCCGATCGGCTCGCTGGCCGACACCTTGGCGCTGAGCGGCATCCAGGTCGCCTCGCCCGGCCTCGGCCTGCGGCTGGAGCCCTACCTCGTGTTGCGCGAGTCCTTCGACCACGACGGCGACGACAGCCGGAGCGAGCTCTCGCCCGGGATCGACGTGTTCTACCAGGTCACCCCGGCGATCACCGCCGGCCTGACCATCAACACGGATTTCGCCGAAGCCGAGGTCGATGAGCAGCGCGTCAACCTGACTCGCTTTCCGCTGTTCTTTCCCGAGAAGCGCGAGTTCTTCCTGCAGGACACGGCCCTGTTCCGCTTCGGTGGCCTGGGACAATCGCCGCTGCCCTTCTTCTCCCGCCGTATCGGCCTCGACGAGGCAGGCAATCCGGTCGATATCGACGTCGGCGGCAAGCTCTCGGGCCGCCAGGGACGGCTGGCCTTCGGCACCCTTGGGGCCCGCGTCGCTGCGGGACCGAACACGCCGGCGGCGACGCTGGGTGTGGCGCGCGCCGCCTACGAGCTGGCCCCGGGGCTGTCGGCAGGCGTCATCGGCACGACGGGCGACCCGCGCGTGGACCGTGACGCGCATACCCTCGGCGCGGACCTGCAGTACCGCAACAGCGATTTCGCCGGCACGGGCAAGACGCTCTACACCGAGGCCTGGTGGCAGGA
>CAYTXS010000184.1:0-3076 GCA_964441585.1 uncultured Thioalkalivibrio sp. | reverse complement strand
CGATTCGACGGCGGCCTGGAGTACGTCCTGTACAACCCCGAGGTCTACGTCGAAAACCGCGCCGGCGATTACGTGTTCCCCGAGCTGCGCTTCGAGCGCGAGCGGCTTTTCGAGCCTTTCGAGATCCTGCCCGGCATTGTCATACCGCCGGGAGAATATCGCTACAACCGCGCCCTGCTCAGCGCGGGCACCAGTCGCGATCGGGCCCTCTCGGTCGAAGCCTCGGTGCTCGCGGGGGATTATTTCACCGGGCAGCGACGCGACTACGAGCTCGAGTTCCTCTGGCAACCGACCCAGCGCTACAACATCGCCCTGGAGTACGAAGTCACGGACATCGACCTGCCCGAGGGACGTTTCATCGTGCGCGTGATGGAGGCCGACCTGAACGTCAACTTCAGCACGCGCCTGGCGCTCAATCTCACCGCGCAGCATGACAACGTCTCCGAGCGGCTCGGGCTGAACGGCCGCCTGCGCTGGACCTTCGCGGAACATCACGACCTGTTTTTCGTAGTGAACCACGATCTCAGCACGCTCGACGACGAATTCCGGCGGCTGGACACGGAGACCATCGCGAAAGTGGCATTGAGCGTGGCGCTCTGATGGCGTGGCGAAATTTTTTTTATGATTAACGGTCCTGCTGCGGCGCGACCAACAACAGGAAGGCCTGATGTGATGCGATCAGTGATTTTGACATTCTGTTTTCTTGCAACCCTCTTCCCGCGCCTGGCGACGGCCGAGAACGCCGTCGCCGACATGGCTTCGTTCCTCGACACCGGCGGGCCGGTCGTGATGGTCCTGCTCGGCATGTCGGTGCTGGCGCTGACGCTGATGCTGCTCAAGCTGATCCAGTTCCGGCGCTGCCGCGTCGGTGCAACGCAGCCGGCGCGCGAAGCGCTCGCGCTGTGTCGTGCCGGCCGGCCGGAAGAGGCGATCGAGCGGGCGGCGGCCAGCCCCGACCCGACGTCGCAGGCGCTGGCGCGGGCCTTGCGCGGGCAGCAACGTGCCCTGGCGGAATCGGCGATCCGCGAGGAGGTGCTGCGTTACGGGACCAACGTGCTGTTCGAGCTGCGTCGCGGCTTGCGTCCGCTGGAAGTGATCGGCTCTCTGGCCCCGCTGCTCGGCCTGCTGGGCACGGTGCTGGGCATGATCGAGGCCTTCCGCCAACTCGAGGCGGCCGGCAACCAGGTGAACCCGGCGATCCTCTCGGGAGGCATCTGGGAAGCGCTCCTCACCACGGCCGTCGGCCTGTGCGTGGCCATTCCCGTGGTGGCGGTGCTGAACTGGCTGGAACGGCGCGTGGATCACCTGGCGCACGAGATGGACGACGTGGTGACGCAGGCCTTCACCGTGGACCTCGGGGAAGACGCACCGGCTGCGCAGCCGGCGACGCTCCCGCAAGACAACGGAACGACGGTTCATGCAGGCTCCCTCGCCGCCCGCCCCGCCTAGGCTCGCCGCGCGCGCCACGCGACGGCGCGCCGTGATCAGCCTGACGCCACTGGTGGACGTGGTGTTCATCCTGCTCGTGTTCTTCATGCTGGCGTCGAGCTTTCTCGACTGGCGCTATGTGACGATGGACACGCCGGCGGCACGGGTCGCAGCGCCGCCGAGCGATGTGCCGGTCCTGGTTCTCGTCGTGAACCGCGACGGCATCCTGCTCGAGGACGCCGCGGTGACCCCGGCCGAGGCGATCGCCGCTGCCGGCCGGCACCTGGCGCAACACCCGGATGTCGCGGTGCGGCTGCAGCCCGCGGGGGACACCCCGTTGCAGGCGGTGATGGACGTGCTCGATACGCTGTCGGCCGCGGGGCTCGAGCCCCTCAAGCTGGTGCGCGACCCCGCCTGGCAGGACGAGCGGGAGGCGATGGACTGATGCATTTTCCCGAGCGCCGCCCCGACCCGACCGAGGAACGCATCCTGCCGCTGATCAACGTGGTGTTCCTGCTGCTGATCTTCTTCATGCTGGCAGGCACCCTCACGGTCCGCGAGCCGTTCGAAGTGGCAGCGCCGGCGTCCTCCAGCGAGACGCGTCCCGAGCCCGAGCCGCTGCGCCTGCTGCTCGGCGCCGACGGGCGACTGGCCCTGGACGGCGAAGTGCTGCGGGAGGCCGAGGCACTCGAGGCGCTGGCCGGGGCGCTGGCGGACGATCCGGGACTGCGCGTCGAACTCAAGGCCGATGCCGGCACGCCGGGCAACCGGGTGGTGGCGTTACTGGAAGCCCTGCATGCCGCCGGCCTCGAGAAAGTCTCGCTCATGACGCAAGCCCGGGGGGGAGACTGATGGGCCTGGGGCGGCGTCATTACGTGCTCGCCTGCCTGGTGGCGCTTGGTCTGCACCTGGCCGTGGCGGCGGTCATGCTCTGGCGCCCGGCCCCGCCGCCGGGCCAGGCGATGGCGGCCGGCACCGGCGGCATCGAGATCTCGCTCGGCCCGGCGGGGCGCGCGACGGGCAACCCCGAGAGCCGGGTGGAAGAGGAGACGGAAATCCCTGAACCGGAGCCGCCACCTGAGCCCGAGCCTGAGCCCGAACCCGAACCGCCACCGGAGCCGGAGCCGGAGCCCGAACCCGAGCCTCAGCCGGAGCCGGAGCCGGTCCGTGACCCGATCCCCCGAGCCGTCAGCGAGCCGACGCCCGAAATACCGGCCGAACGGCCGTTGACCGCCGAGCAGCCCGCGCCCGTGACCGGCGCTGCTGGCCCGGACGGGACCCGCGACGCCGACGAGACCGGCAGCGGCGATGCCACGGCCGGCGGCGGGCTGCCGGGCTCGAGCCGCGATTACGCGGCGACAGTGCTGGCCTGGCTGGAGCGGCACAAGGAGTACCCGCGCCGCGCGCGACTCCGCCGCCAGGAAGGCAGGGCGATGCTGTATTTCGTGGTTGATCGCGGCGGCGCGGTGCTCGAGTACCGGTTGCAGAGTTCCAGCAACCACCCGGCGCTCGACGACGAGGTCCTGGCGATGATCGAGCGCGCAAAGCCCTTGCCGCCCATGCCCGACGACATGGACCGTGATCGCCTGGAAATGATCGTGCCGGTGGAGTTCTTTCTGCGCTGACCTCGTGACGCCGCGGCGAGAAC
>CAYTXS010000183.1:0-5034 GCA_964441585.1 uncultured Thioalkalivibrio sp. | reverse complement strand
ATCTCTACCGGGTCAAGGTCGAAGGGGTGGCTGAACCGGTGGCGCGAAAGGACCTTGAGGCGGCATGGCAGCCGAACGAAACCTGGGCCGCCTTTATCACGACGGTCCTCGAAGAAGGCTCGTGATTACCTTCTACATTCACCCTTAGAAAGCCCTGGCGGTCACCTGTCCCGATCCGTTCTCTCGCGACCGTCCAGCACCCATTCCCGCATGAGCTGCTTGATCTGCGACTGGTAAGGCACGCCGGCAAGCTCCGTCCGTTGGCGAAACGCATGCAGCAGGTCCTCCGGCACCTTCAGGCTGATCAGCCGGGAGCGGGCCGGGCGCTTCCCGTGAAGCCGGCGGAAGTCTTCGAGAAAGCGGATCACCTGGTCGGGGGTCATTCGCCGGCACTGTGCCAGGTACTCGTCGGTGAACAACTGCACGGGTTTCATCTGAGTTTCTCCAGTGCCGCGACGTCCGCGAGGTCCTGCGGTCGGCCGCTCGCCCGTTTCATGGCGATCAGGTCCTTGCGGCTGAGCACCTGTACCGGTCCGTCCAGCGTGTCGACTCGTATCCTCCGCTTCCCTTTGAGATCCTCGTTGATGACGATGTCCAGCTGCTCGCTGAGATCATGCGGGTTGTAGAAGTTCCAGGCGATCAGATTGCGGTTCCGGATGTACTCGTCCCGAAACCGGAAAACGCTCTCGGCCGTCACCGGCAGTCGTGACACGAGGCCGAGGCTGCCCAGCGCGGCTTCTGCGGCCTCAAGGTCCCGCAGTGTCCAGCGCAACACGAGATCGATATCGACCGTGCCGCGCACGGCGCCGTGCAAAGCCACCGCGTAGCCGCCGACCACCGCGTAGCGCACGCCGCCGTCGTCGAGTGCCTTGCTCACCCTGGAGAGGAAAGTCATCTAAGCAGTATATCCGGGTATATACCACTGGTGAAGCTGCTGTGTCGCCCTTCGGGAATGCCGGATCGAGACCTCCGGGCGCGCGCTACGCTGTGGAACTCTACGCGCAAGCGCACGCGCCTGCGTCAAGCACGCATATGCTAGTCTCCCCAGGCGTGGCCATTGCAGGTCGGCCGGAGGGATCCGGCTGGTGGAGGGATCGGCTTGGTTGATGTGTTCGTCTCATATGCTCGCCTCGATTACGCGCGCGTCGCGCCCTTGGTCGCAGCGCTCGAGGCGGAAGGCTGGTCGGTCTGGTGGGATCCCGAGATCTCGCCCGGAGAAGAGTTCGACGGGCTGATCTCGGATGCCCTCGAGAACGCGCGCGCGGTGATCGTCGTCTGGACGCCGAACTCCGTCGGCTCTCGCTGGGTGCGCGGCGAGGCCCGGGATGCGGCGGACCGGGGCGTGCTGGTCCCGGTACGTTTCGACCAGGCCAAGCTGCCGATCGACTTCCGCGCCCTGCACACCATCGACCTGGACGGCTGGGGCGAAGACACCACTGGCGAGAACTTCCAGCGTATCCGGCGTGTGCTGGCGGCCAAGCTGGGTTCCTCGCCGGATTCCGGGGATGCCGAATGGGTGGCCCGACCGACACGGTCGCGTGCTGCGCCGACCGGGACCCTGCTGAAACGCTGGGCGGGCATGTTTCTGGGTGCGGTGGTTGCGCTCGGTATCGGCGCGCTGCTCATAAAGACGTATACCCCCGAACCCGAGGCCGTGTCCGCCGGGACGTCCGGCAACGGTGCCGAGGCGCCGGCCGCGGAGGCGATTGTTTCTTCGGAACCCTCGATTGCGGTCATGCCCTTCGTGGATCTCAGTCCCGAAGGCGACAACGCGTATTTCAGCGACGGACTCTCCGAAGCGCTGATGGACAGCCTTGCGAGGATTCCGGGCCTGACCGTGGCATCCCGCACCGCTTCATTCGCGTTTCGCGAGGCGGGACCGAGTGTGCCTGAGGTGGCCAGCGCTTTGCAGGTGGCGAACCTGCTCGAAGGCAGCGTACGCAAGGCGGGCGATCAGCTGAAGATCAGTGCGCGCTTGCTCGACGGTAGTTCCGGCCGCCCGCTCTGGAACGAGACTTTCGATGCCAGCATGCAGGATATCTTTTCGGTCCAGGAAACGATCTCCGTCAAGATCGCCGATGCTCTCAAGCTCCAGCTGATGGGTAGCGAAACGCTTGTCCCCATCCCGACACGCGATGAGGCGGCCTATGAGGATTACCTGCGCGGACGGGACCAGTTGCGGCGCGAGGGCACCGCCGCCAATTTCGAACAGGCGATCAGTTACTTCGAAAAGGCCCTGGATCGTGATCCGCAGATGAGCGTCGCGCTCGCGGGGGTCTGCACCGCGCGCTGGCAGAAGTATTCGCTCAGCCGTGAGCGGGCGCTTGCCGACGAGGCGATCGAGGCCTGCGTTCGTGCGTATGCCAAGGAGGGCGGGGATTCCTCCGTCGACCTTATGGTCGCCCTGGGAAGTCTTTACCGCGGGATCGGCGACACGGAGTACTCCTTGTCCCTGTTCCGCGAGGCGCTGGAGCTCAGCCCCAATGATCCCGAGGTCAACTCGGGTCTCGCTATCACCTTGCGCGACATGGGTGAGCTGGAGGAGGCGGCCCGGTTGCAGCGCCGGGCCATAGAACTGGACCCGGCTTACTGGCGCTACTACTCGGATCTCGGGGCGATCCTCGTCGACCAGGGCGAGCTCGAGTCCGCCGCCGACCAGTTCAGGCGCGCCATCCGCCTGAACCCTGACAGCCCTGCACCCTACAACAGCCTCGGCGGTGTTTACTGGCTGCAGGGCGAGTTCCTGCGGGCCGGAGACGCATTCCGGGAGTCCATACGCCGTGATCCCGAGGAGATGTTCGCGTATTCGAACGCGGGCACGATGTATTTCTACACCGCCGAGTTTGTCCAGGCCGAGGAGATGTTCCTGCAGGCCGGCAGGCTCAGCCCATCGGACGATCGCTTCCAGGGCTATGTTGCCGAGGCGATCGTGATGCAGCCGTCCCGCGATCCTGCAGACGCGGCGGAATATTACGAGCGAGCGCTCGAGCTTGCGCAGGGCCGGCTGGAGGTGAGCACGGGCGACGATGCCGCCCGCGCCCGAATTGCCGGCTACCTGGCACGGCTCGGTCGGGACGCCGAAGCCCGGGAGATGCTCGAGGCGCTCGAGCGACAGGACGACTTGTCGCTGGAGGCCATCCGGGAAATTGGCATGGCCAGCCTGTTTCTCGGCGAACAGACGCGAGCGGTCGAGCACCTCGCGGCGGCCAGGTCCGCCGGGTTGCCTGCATGGCTGTTGACCGCCGACAAGCGACTGGAGCCGCTTGCCGGGTTGCCGGAGTTCCAGGCCCTGATCGCTGACAATACGACCGGACCCTAGACCCAGAAAAGGAAGAAGAACATGCGCAGCAAATCGACGAATCGACTCGTGGCGGCGGCAGGGCTGCTTTCCATGGCAGCCATCGCGGCATTGCCCGCGGCGGCAGAACAGGAGTGTCCGCCGAGCTGCGGCATGGATATCGAGCTGCCGGCCGAAACTGCAAAAGCCCCGGAAATTCCGGACAGCCAGAAGACGATCATAGCTGTTCGCGGCGCCGCCATGCTGGCGACGGTGAGCGACCGGCGCGGGCGGCCCGAAAAGGCGGCGACCAAGCTGGTTTTTCGCAAGGCGGCCGCCGGCGAAGAGGGTGAGCCCTACACGCCCTTCGTCGATCGCCCTGGCCCCAACGGCAAGCCGATCACCGAAGTCGAGCTGAAATCACCCGGCCGTACGCGCCTGTTCGTGCGCGATGATGAAGACCACCAGTGCTTCGAGGCGCCCGGCTGCAAATTCGACATCGTCAATGCGGGGGAATCCGAGCGGCCGGAGCTCGATCCCTGGATCATCATCAAGCGGTAGTACCCGCGGACTGGCGTAAAGCGGGGTCAGCCGCCCTCGCGGAGGCTGACCGGCGCTTCGGGGTGTAATCGAGCAGGGCGCTCGCTACAGTGACGCGAGCTCCGCAGCGGAGCGATCCGCGATGCCCAGCGATGCGGGCGTGCGAAATGCTGCAGCCCGGTAATCGCTCGCCATCACGATCGAGGCGACCTGAATGACCGCATCGATGCCGGGTGTGGCAACGCCGACCTGTTTTGCCAACTCCGACATGAACACCAGGCCGTAGCCGACGTCCTCGTTGAGATAGCGATGATCGAGCTGCGGCTGGGCGCCGATCCCCCGGAATCCGGGTGCATTGCGGTAGCCGGAGCCGTAATTGGCTTCCAGCATATAGCCCTGGCGCATGCCCATCTCGGGATCGGGCAGGATGGAAAATCCCAGCTTCGCGCCGATGGCGATGCGCTCGTTGTCGAGGGCCTCGATGAGGCGGCCGACCGAATCGCTGACGCCGTCCTCGTAGAACAGGAAGTCTCCGCCGGTCGTCTCGATGCGCGCGGCGTTACTCAGGGTCACCGCCGGGTGAATGATCGGGTTGGCGTTCTGCAGGCTCGTCTGCAGGACGTTCCCGGCAGGTTCCATCCCCGGATACACGTCAGCGATGAGTTCGAGGATCTCGCCGGTGTGTTTGCCCGGCAGCGCGGCCAGGAGGTTGCCCGCCTTCAGCTTGAGGAACACCCGGATGCTGCCGGGCGCGGTCACCCGCACCGCATAATGCAGGGTGGAGGTCTCCGCGACGCGGATCGATTCATCGTCCAGCGCGAGCCCCGCCGCGCGCTTGAAGGCCAGGGCGCCGCCGCACGAACTCGGGCTGACGATCACCGTCTGTCCGGCTCCCAGCTTGCCGGCCACCGCTTTGCCGAACGGCTCGGTGCTGTAAGCCGGGCCGACCACGTAGATCAGCTCCGCATCGTGCAACGCGGTGTCGATGTCGTGACCGGCATAAGCGATGGACCCAAAGCCGGAGATGTTGCCCTCGGCATGGATCCCGCCCTGGGCTGCGATCCCCGCGATGTTGCCGGGGAATTGCTCGAAATCGAACAGTCGGACCTCGTGCCCGTGCGCCGCGCAGTCGAATGCGACGGCCGTGCCGCCGGCGCCTGCTCCAAGTACGGTGATCTGCATCTCTACCTCGTCGTCATGATTCCTGGTCGCACCAT
>CAYTXS010000182.1:0-5048 GCA_964441585.1 uncultured Thioalkalivibrio sp. | reverse complement strand
TCTCCCTTCGGATTGGTTTAGCCGCCCGCCCGGCATGGCGGTGAGGCAGGGAATCACCCGGACACTGCGCCCGGGCGAAGCCGCACAGGATAACGGCTGGAGGGGTTCCGATGCAATCCTGCCAGCGACTTTGCCTGAGCTAGCGTTTCGCCAGCGCCAGGTAGAGCAACGCGCCCGCGGCTACCGAGACGTTGAGGCTCTCGACGCTGCCTTTCATGGGCAGGCTGACCAAGAGGTCGCAGGTCTCGCGGGTGAGGCGGCGCAGGCCGGCGCCTTCGCCGCCCAGCACCAGCGCCAGCGGGCCCGTGAGATCAGCCTCGAAAACCGAGTCACCACCCGCCTCCGCCCCCACGAGCCAGATGCCGCGGGACTTGAGATTGCGGAGACATCGCGCCAGGTTCACGACCCGCACGAGCGGCACGGTATCGGCCGCGCCTGCGGCAGTCTTGCGCGCCGCGGGCGTCAGCCCGGCCGCCCGGTCACGCGGCGTGATCACCGCATCCACCCCGGCGGCGTCGGCCGTGCGCAAGCAGGCGCCCACATTATGCGGGTCCTGGACCCCATCCAGCACCAGCAGCAGCGGCGGCCGTTCCAGGCGGTCGAGCAGCGCTTCGAGGTCGTCCTCGTCAAGGGCGGCCGCCGGCGCGAGCCGGGCGACCACTCCCTGGTGAGAACCGCCGCCAGCCATGCCGTCCAGCGTGTCACGACGCACCGCCTGGCAGGCGATGCCGTGCTCGCGCGCCAGCGCCAGCAAGGCCTCCATGCGCGCATCGCCGCGGCCGGCGAGGAACCACAACTCGAGCACCCGTTCGGGCGCGCGCAGCAGCGACTCGCGCACCGTGTGCAGTCCCCAGGCCAGCGAAGCCTCGCTCATTTCCTGCGCGTCCGCCGGCCCCGGCGCCCCTTGACCACCTCCTCGGCAACCTCCGCCAGCTCGAAATCGATCTTGCGATCCTCCAGGCTCACCCGCTGCAGGCGCACCTGGAGGCGGTCGCTCAGGCGAAAGACCCGGCCCGTGTGCTCGCCCACCAGGCGATGGTGGACGGGGTCGCGCTGGTAGTAGTCGCCCCCGAGGGAGCTGATGTGCACCAGGCCGTCGATCTGGAATTCCGGAATCTGCACGAACAGGCCGAAATCCACCACGCCCGTGACGACCACATCGAAGGTCTCACCGACCCGGTCGAGCATGAACTCGCATTTGAGCCAGTCCATCGCATCGCGGGTGGCCTCGTCGGCGCGTCGCTCCGTCGCAGAGCAATGCTTGCCCAGGGCTTCCATTTCCGGCTTGCCATAGCTGAAGTCCGACGGTTGTCCGCCGCGCAGCGCATGGCGGATCGCCCGATGGACCAACAGGTCGGGGTAACGCCGGATCGGTGAAGTGAAATGCGCATAACGTTCCAGCGCGAGGCCGAAGTGCCCGATGTTCTCCGGCTGGTAGACCGCCTGGCGCATGGAGCGGAGGATCACGGTCTCGATGAGGTCGGCGTCCGGCCGACCCGCAACCTCCGCCACCAGGGCAGAAAAATGCTTCGGCTCGAGCCGCTCGCGGGTCGGCAGCGACAGGCCGAAGGCACTGAGGAATTCCTTCAGCGCGCCCAGGCGATCCTCTTCCGGCGGTGCATGGACCCGGTACAGAGTGGGGATCTTCTGCTTCTCGAGGAAGCGCGCCGCCTCGACATTGGCAGCGATCATGCACTCCTCGATGATGCGATGGGCGTCGTTTCGATGCCGCGGCTCGACACGCGCCACGTGACCCTTCGGATCGAATACCATCGACACCTCGGGCAAGTCGAAATCGACCGCCCCGCGCCGCGTCCGGGCCCGCGCGAGCACCCGCCAGACGGCGTGCAGGTGTTCGAGGTGAGGCAGCACTTTCGCATATCGGCGCCGGAGCGCCGGGTCGCCCTCCACCAGGATGCCGGCGACCTCGTCATACGTGAGCCGCGCCGCTGAACGCATCAGCCCTTCGTAGAACCGGGCCTCGCGGACCTTGCCGCCCGCGCCGACCCGCATGTCGCAGACCATGCACAACCGGTCCACGCCGGGATTGAGGGAACACAACCCGTTGGACAGGTTCTCCGGCAACATGGGGATGACCTTGCGCGGGAAATAGACGGAGGTGCCGCGCTCCCGGGCCTCATTGTCCAGCGGACCGCCCACCGGCACGTAGGCGGACACGTCAGCGATGGCCACGATTACCCGCCAGCCCTTGCCGTCCGGCTCGCACCACACGGCATCGTCGAAGTCCTTGGCGTCGGCGCCGTCGATGGTGACCAGCGGTGTGTCCCGCAGGTCCTCGCGGCCGCGCTTTGCCGCCGGGCGCACACGATCACCCCAGCCTTCGGCCTCGGCCAGCGCTTCCGATGGCCAGCGGAACGGCAGGCCATGCGCCCGCATCGCGATCTCGGTCTCCACGCCGGGTGCACCGCCCTCGCCGAGATTCTCGATCACCTTGCCGATCGGCTGGGTATCGCGACTCGGCGGCTCGATCAGTTCCACCACGACGATATCGCCCGGCTTCACGCCTTTTGCGCCGGCAGGCGGCACTGCGACACTCTGGGCAAAACGACGGTTGTCCGGGATCACGAAACCGACACCACTCTCGCGCACATAGCGGCCGACGATTTCGCTGGTGTTGCGCGCCAGCACCTCGACCAGCTTGCCTTCGGCGCGGCCTCGCTCGTCGGTGCGGGCGATGCGCACCGCGACCTTGTCGCCGTGCATGACTTCGCGCATCTCTCGCGGCGGCAGGTAGATATCGTCGCCGCCGGCGTCCGGCGTGACGAAACCATAGCCGTCCCGATGACCTGTCACGATACCGGCGACCAAGCCGATATGACCGACGAGGCAGTAGTGGCCGCGCCGGTTCGCAATGATCTGCCCGTCGCGGATCATGGCCCGCAGCCGGTTGCCCAGCGCCGAACGGACCTCGGGATCGTCGCTGCCGAGCGCGGCAAACAAAGCCTTCGGCTCCAGCGGCCGGCCGGCCGACTCGAGCGCCGCCAACACCTCCTCGCGGGAAGGAATAGCGACACGGTAGCGTGTTTCGTCGGATCCGCTGCGGCGCGGCTTGACGGACGTACCCCCGCGCCTTCCCTGGTGTTTCATGTCAGCCTCCCGGGCCAAAGTCATCGATCGCCCGGAAAAGCTCCCGGCCGCGTTGACAAGGATACACGCCGGCCGTATTCTTCGCGTCCCGTTCAGGTAGGGTTCTCTTGCCTGTGCCTCGTGCCGAGGTGGCGGAATTGGTAGACGCGCTGGCTTCAGGTGCCAGTGGGGGAAACCCCGTGGAGGTTCAAGTCCTCTCCTCGGCACCAAATACTTCGCCACAGCCCTCGAGCAGCGGCCCCCGCCGGCTTGCGGTATCTTGCATGTCTGTGACCACACAGATATCCACTGAGAATGTTCCGTAAACGGCTAATCTCGTTGATTGTCGTTGTAGGGGCCCTGGCGATTGGCGCCTATGCGGTCCACGTTGCTAGCGTCAGGACTCCAGAAGCGTCCCCCACTAATGGAACTCCAGAGGTAAACCGCCCTAATCCCTCTGACCTGACTGCTTCCAGAATCGATCTAACCTCGCAGTCGGACCCGCCCGGCAACCAGGAAGCGTTGCCTGACCGCGTTGTCTCGCCGCAGCAGGTCGGGGATCCCGAAGCCGATGCGCCCTCAGCTCCGCTTTCTCCGGAACGGGACCCAGCAAGCGAGGTGGACGACTCCATCGAGCACCTGCTCCATCGAGCGGTTCGTCGGCGCAGCGGCGGGGCGGGACACGACCTGCTTCGCTTCATCGTGGAGGAGGAGATCCGCGAGTTCGGCCCGGACACCGATGCAGCAGAGTCTTTCGAAGAAGCGATACTGACCGTTGCCGCGGCCCGAGGCATTCCCCTCGATCGTGGCTCCGGTGTTTCAGACCTCGTCTGCACGGTGTCGCTCTGTACGTTTGTCGCGGAACCACGCGGCACGTTCAGCTCGATACGCCAGACTCCGGAATGGCATGCCATGGAGCTTGAAGGCCCAGTGCCAAGTATTCGAGCGATACTAGGGCCGGCACATTCGTGGGTGAGGTTTGGGATCAGATCCAGTGATGGCGAGACCCAAGTCCACTACTACTACTACCGGCCCGGAATCGAGCGACACCGGGAACTGCTTGAAGCCGTGGTCGCCTCCCTGGACGAGCAATAAAGGGGCTCTGGCGACTCGAAGCCTATCGGCAGCACCGGCCGGCACAGCAAAAAACTGCCGGCGCTGGGAGAGCCGAGCATTCCGGACTCGGCTTATTGGGTCGAGATCCCCCGAAATAGACTGTTCCTGCTCAACCTGTGCCGCCGGCACCATCGGCTCACCGCTCCGGCCTGACGACCCAAACGTGCAGTCTCATCCGAATTCCCGGGGCCTTGCCAACGGGCGCCTCCGTATACATACTTTATGCATATATCGATCGAATGGGACGCCGCCAAGGCGGCCGCGAACCGAAGGAAACACGGGGTCAGTTTTGACGAAACCGTCACGGACCTCCTCGACCCGCAGGCCCTGGCCCGTGAGGACGGGCTAGCCGAGGGCGAAGCCCGCTGGATCCTATCGGCATGGGCGCCCGGCCGCGGCTCCTGACGGTCGTCTACACCTTGCGCGGGGACGAGAGAATCCGCCTCATCTCGGCACGCAAGGCCACGCGAAAGGAGGCCGTTTTCTATGCGTAAAGAGTACGATTTTTCGAAAGCCAAGCGGACCAAGGACGTGTCACACCTGGCCAGGCTGCAGGCCCAGGCCAGCGGCAAGACCCGGATCACGATCATGCTGGACAACGACCTGCTGGCCACGTTTCGGGCGAAAGCTGAGATCGAGGGCATCGGCTACCAGACGCTGATCAACCAGACCCTGCGCCAGGCCGCGACTTCAGGCCCGGTGGACGAGGCCACGCTGCGCCGGGTGCTGCGCGAAGAGCTCAAGACCGGTTGACTAGGTCCGCGCTAGAAAATCCACGACGATCTGCGCCAGTTCCTCGCCGCGGTCTTCCTGGATGAAATGCCCCGCGCCGGAGATGCGGCAAT
>CAYTXS010000181.1:0-5075 GCA_964441585.1 uncultured Thioalkalivibrio sp. | reverse complement strand
CCACGCGCTCTCGGCCGTCGTCGAGCGCATCGATCGCTTCGGCCACCGCCTGGCGAACCGCGGCGGGCGTATCCTCCGGCGAGAATCGCTGCCGTTCCTCGAAGGCGCCTTCTATGGTTTCCTGCAGCGTACTCATGAGCTTCTCCCCGTGATCTCAGGCGGTAGGACGGCGTGCCGACACGAAGCGCGCGATGCGTTTTGCCGCCTCAATGCAGGTCTCCGCTTCGGCGACCAGCGAGATGCGCACCCGGCCGTGCCCCGGATTGCCGCCGGCGTGGTCACGCGACAGGTAGCGACCGGGCAGGACGGTGACGTTCTCCGCCGCATGCAGGTCGCGCGTCCAGCTCTCGTCGTCCCCGGGGACGGCCAGCCAGAGATAGAAGGCTGCGGCTGGCCGCTCGACGGGCATGACGGTAGCGAGAATCGGCACGACGGCATCGAATTTCTGCTGGTAGAGCTCCCGGTTCTGTCGCGCATGCGCATCGTCGGCCCAGGCCGGGACGCTGGCCAGTTGGACCATCTCCGGAACCGCACAGCCGTGGTAGGTTCGATAGAGCCGAAAGCGCTCCATGATCGCCGCGTCGCCGGCGACGAAGCCGGAACGTAGCCCCGGAACGCTGGAGCGCTTGGACAGGCTGTGGAACACCGCGCAGCGAGTGAAACTCGTGTTGCCGGCGCGCAGACAGGCGCCGAGCAGCCCCGGAGGCGGGGCCGCTTCGTCGAGATAGATGTCCGCGTAACACTCGTCCGCGGCGATGACGAAGTCGTATCGTTCCGCGAGTTCGAGTACACGCAGCAGATAGGCCTCGTCCATGACCGCCCCGGTCGGATTGCCGGGACTGCAGATGAACAGGATGCGGCATTGCTGCCAGGTCTCCTCTGAAACGGCATCCAGGTCCGGCAGGAAGCCGTTCGCCGCCGTCGTGTCGAGGTAGTGCGGCGTCGCCCCGGCGAGCAGCGTGGCGCCCTCGTAGATCTGGTAGAACGGATTCGGCATCAGCACGAGGCCGCCCGCCACGGGATCCAGCACCGCCTGCACGAAAGAAAACAGGCCCTCACGCGTGCCGTTGACGGGGATCACCATGGTGGCGGGATCGACAGCTGCCGCCGGCAGCGCGTAGCGGCGCTCCAGCCAGGCGGCGCAGGCCGCGCGCAGTTCGGGCAGCCCCGCTGCCTTGGGATACACGGCGAGACGGTCGAGCGCCCCGCTCAGTGCCGCACCGACGAATTCCGGTGGCGCGTGTCGGGGTTCGCCGATCGATAGTGAGATGTGGGACCGGTCGGGCGGCGGCGTGAGGCCGGCGGTGAGCGCGGCAAGTCGCTCGAAAGGGTAGGGATGGAGCCGGTCGAGCAGCGGATTCATGCGCCTGCCTGTCTGTCCTGCCGCGGAATCTTCAACGCGCCACGGCCGGCTGGTCGAGCCGCGCCCTGAGCTGGTGTCCGAGTGCCTCGCGCTGCCCTTCGTCCAGCGTGTCGCCCTCCAGCGTCGTGATGTAGAAGACGTCTTCGGCGCGCTCGCCGATGGTCATGATCTTCGCTGCGCGCAGGGATGCGTTGATCTCGACGAAGGCCTTGCCGACTTCGCACAGCAGCCCCGGCCGGTCGGCGGCGACCAGTTCCATCACTGTGCGCCGGCCGTCGAGATCCTCGGAAAAGGCGATCCGGGTGGGCGTCGAGAAGAGGCGCACCTGGCGGGGTGGCTGGCGCTGCACGGTGGGCATCCGCCCGCCGTGTTCCAGCGTGGCCTTGCGCACCGCGGTCTCGATCTGCTGCAGTCTTTCGGTGTCACCGATCGGCGAGCCGTCGTTCTCCAGCACCACGTAGGTGTGTACATTGCGGCCGTCGCCCACCGGCACGACACGCGCATCGAGAATATTCAGCCCGAGCTCGTCCAGCGCCCCCGTGGCACGCGCGAAGCTGTGCTGGCCGGTCATCGTGCAGACCATGATCGCCGTGCCGCCGCGCCCCGTCTGTTCCTCGACGGATACCGCGGATTGTTCGCCGCGGTCCTCGAGTCCCGCCAGCACGCGAATGTGCCAGGCGATCTCCTCCGGTGTGTGGCGCAGGAAATACTCGCCGGCGAATCCGCCCCAGACTTCCCGGGCACGCGCCTCGCGGATTCCGCGGGCGGCGAGCAGGGCCAGCGCCTCGGCCTGGGTTTCCTCAACCAGCTGTTCAGAGTCGATCGGCGACTCCAGCCCCGCCCGCAGGGCGCGCTTGACGCTGTCGTAGAACTCCTCGAACAGTGAGGCCTTCCATGCGTTCCACAGCTTCGGGCTGGTGCCGCGGACATCGGCGACGGTCAACACATACAAGTAGTCCAGGTGCGCCTCGTCACCGACCCGGCGGGCGAACTCTGCGACCACCGCGGGATCGTGGATGTCTTTCTTTTGCGCGGTGATGGAGAACACCAGATGGTTGCGCACCAGCCAGGCGACGAGCCTCGCGTCGTAGGGCGAGAGCCCATGCTCGAGACAGAATGCTTCGGCGTCCACTGCGCCGAGCTCGGAATGGTCGCCGCCGCGCCCCTTGGCGATGTCGTGGAACAGCCCGGCCAGGTAGGCCAGTTCCTGCTTCGGCAGCGACTGCATGATGCGGCTGCACATCGGCATTTCGTGATCGAAGCGAGTCAGGGCGAAGCGGCGCAGGTTCGAGACCACGAACAGCGTGTGCGCATCGACGGTGTACGCGTGGAACAGGTCGAACTGCATGCGTCCGGTGACGCGCCCGAAGGCGGGAATGTAGCGGCCGAGCACCCCGTAGCGATTCATGCGCCGCAATTCGTGCGTGACGCCCTCCGGTGCGCGGATGATGTCGATGAACAGCCGGTGGTGTCGCGGGTTCTGCCGGAACTCTTCGTCGATCAGCGGCAATGCGCGTCGCACGCGGCGGATGGTGCCCGCGCTGACGCCCTTGAGCCCCGGCTCCTGCTGCAGCAACAAAAACATTTCCAGCAGCGCCGAGGGCGTGCGCTCGAAGACCTCGTCGTCGGTGGCTTCGAGGAAATCGTTGCGCACCTGGAAGCGCGCGTTAAGGGCGCGCGGCGGCGCCTCCGGGTCGAGCAGGATGGCTTCCTCGAACAACTGCAGCAGCATCTCGTTGAGCCGCGCGAGTTCCTGCACCGTGCGGTAATACTTCTGCATGAACTGTTCGACCGCGAGGGTGAAGCTGGCATCCTCGTAGCCGAACATCTGCGCGAGCTTCACCTGGTGGTCGAAGAGCAGGCGGTCCTCGCGCCGCCCCGTCACGGTGTGCAGCGCCCAGCGGATGCGCCACAGGAAATTCTGTCCCGCGAGCAGTCTGCGGTACTCGTAGTCTGTCAAAAAGCCCTGCTGCGCGAGTTGGTGGAGGCTGCCGACGCCGAGATGGCGGCGCGCCAGCCAGCAGACGACCTGGATGTCGCGCAGGCCGCCCGGGCTGCCCTTGATGTTCGGTTCGAGGTTGTGCGCCGTGTCGTGGTAGCGATGATGGCGGGCCGTCTGCTCGGCGCATTTGGCCGTGAAAAAGTCCTGTGGCGGCCACAGTTTGTCTGGGGCCGTGACCTGCTGCATGGCTTCGAACAAGGCCGCTTTTCCGTCCAGCAGGCGGGACTCCATCAGCGTGGTGACGACTGTGACGTCGGCTTCGGCCTCGCGGGCGCAGTCTTCGATCGAGCGCACGCTGTGGCCGACCTCGAGGCCGATGTCCCACAGGAAGGTCAGGAAACCGGACACCCGCTCTCGCCAGGCCGCGGTGTCGCCGTCCGGCACGATCACCATGATGTCGATGTCCGAACAGGGGTGCAGTTCGCCGCGGCCGTAGCCGCCCACCGCGACGAGGGCGAGCTGGTTCGCGACCTCGCCGAGGTGCAGGCGCCATGCACGCACCAGGACGATGTCGATGAGCCGGGCTCGATCGCGTACCAGTTGTTCCACCGGCTCGTGGGCAGTGAAGCGCTGGCGCAACCCTGCATCCCCGCCATCGAGGACGCTGCGGAACTGGCGGACGGTGTCCGGCCCGGGAGAACCCTCCGCGGTGGGCAGGTCAGATTCGATCGCCGCGGCGACGCGCTCGGTGCCGTCCACGGAGGCGCTCAAATCTGCCCCGAAGCGCCCAGCGTGAGCACCTCGTGGCCGTCCTCGGTGACCAGGATGGTGTGTTCCCACTGGGCGGACAAGGAATGATCCTTGGTGACGACCGTCCAGTTGTCGGGCAACAGGCGGACCTGGCGCTTGCCGGCATTGACCATGGGCTCGATGGTGAAGGTCATTCCCGGCAGCAGCTCCAGGCCCGTGCCCGGCTTACCGTAATGCAGCACCTGCGGATCTTCGTGGAATTCCCGGCCGATGCCGTGGCCGCAGTACTCGCGTACGACCGCACAATTCTGCGCCTCGACCCAGTTCTGGATCGCGTGGCCGATGTCGCCGAGCCGGACTCCGGGGCTGACCCTGTCAATGCCGATGCGCATGGCCTCGTGCGCCACCTCGCTGACTCGCCGGCCGATGACGGTCGGCTCGCCCACGTAGAACATGCGGCTGGTGTCCCCGTGCCAGCCGTCCTTGATCACCGTGATGTCGATATTGACGATGTCGCCTTTCTTCAGCTTGCGCTCCCCGGGTATCCCGTGGCACACGACGTGGTTGACGGAGGTGCAGATCGACTTGGGGAAACCGCGGTAATTCAGCGGCGCGGGGATCGCGTCGAGGGTCCCGGTGATATAGCTGTGACAGATCGAGTCCAGTTCCTCGGTGGACACGCCAGGCTGGACGTGCGCGCCGATCATATCGAGGACCTGCGCCGCAAGGCGCCCGGCTTCCCGCATGCCGTCTCGTTCCGCAGCCGTTTTCTTGATCGTTACCGGCATGGTGTCTGCGGCCTCCCGAGCCGCGGCCTCTGGATACTCACCCGCGCTGGCTTCGCGGTGTCCGTAGGGGAGAACTTCATCCCGGTTCAACTACTTAAGCGGCCCCGGCGCATCCGGAGAGATTGTCCGGCGCGGCGGCCTATGGTATAAAGCGCGCGCCTTAATCGCAATTAAATTCCACACACGCACCGTCACGCCCGGCTGGGTGCCTTCTTTTCCTCGGGAAAGCGGG
>CAYTXS010000180.1:0-5078 GCA_964441585.1 uncultured Thioalkalivibrio sp. | reverse complement strand
CAGGAGCGCAGCGAATCCACGCAGACCGCGCTGCTGCAGGCCACCGTGCGTTGCCTCGGCCGCGACGGCTATGCCGATACCTCCATCAGCTCCATCATCGCCGAGGCGGGTGTCTCGCGCGGCGCTCTGTTGCACCACTACCCCACCAAGAACGAACTGATCGCCAGTGCCATCGTCTGGTTCTATCGCCAGCGTCTGAACCGGTTCAAGGAGAAGTTGCTGGGCGCCGATACGGACCGCCTCTCGCTCGAGGACCGTCTGCAGGTGTTGAGGGAGGACTTCGAAACCTGGTACGCCACCGCCCTCGAGATCGAGGTGGCGATGCGCACCAACGACGAAATCGCCGCACTGCAGCGCGAGATGACCGCCATCGACGACGAAGAGATGAGCCGCGAGTACGAGCAACTCTTCCCCGAGTTCGCAGCCACCGAGCACCCGCGGGACCTCGTCGGCATCGCCTGCTATCTGATGCGCGGCCTCGCGTCCGACGCCGACGGTCCGGCCACAGACCGGCGATTCGAACTGGTCGTCGCCATGCTGAAAGCGTATCTGGAGACCGCCGTAAGGGTCTGATCAACGCTCCTTTACAAACAATACGTCTGTACGGTATGTTTCTTGCCGGGGGTATTTCCGGGAATTGACCGTGCCGGTCCGAAGCCGGCGCCAGGGGGCTGCCAATGCGTTCTTCCACCTCTCGCCTGATTCGCCGCGCGGGCGCCGCCGCCGCACTCTTCGCTGCCTCCGGTGTCGTCGCCGCACCGGTATCGGCCCAGGAAATCGACTCGGATACCACGGTGATCGAGGAGATACTCGTCACGGCCGACAAGCGCTCCGCTCGCAGCGTCCAGGATCTTGCGGCGAGCATCACCGCTTTCGACGCCACCAAGCTCGAGCGTCTCGACGTTCTCGATTTCGACGACTTCATCGTGCAGGTGCCGGGCACCAACTTCATCAACGACGGGGGACCAGGGCGCGGTAATGAAGTGGCCTCGATCCGCGGACTCTCCACCGTGGCCGACAACACCGAAGGCGTGGTCGCCCAGTATCTGGACGGCGCGCCGCATTTCGGCAATACGTACCGCTTCTTCGACATCGGCGAGGTCGCCGTGCTGCGCGGGCCCCAAGGTACGCTGTGGGGCGCACAGGCGATCGGCGGCCTCATCTATTTCCGCTCCAACCGTCCGGACCCCTCCGGCTTCGACGCGGAAATTCAGGGCGACGTTTACGGCACAAGCGGCGACAGCGGGACGAGCAGCCGCATGAGCGGTTACGTCAACGTGCCCCTGGCCGAGGATGTCTTCGCGGTGCGCCTCGCGGCGCAGCGTATCGACGAGGCGGGCTACATCGAGAACATCCGCACCGGCACCGAGGGCATCAACGACGTCGAGGAAACCGCGTGGCGACTGTCGGCGCTGTACCAGCCCACCGATGCGCTGAGCGTCACTGCCATCTGGCACGGCAACGATCTGGAGGCAGACGCGCCCACCTATTTCGATATCAGCCTGGGCGGACTCCAGGTGGACCAGCCGTCCGATGCCGGTCCCGCGGAGCAGAATTACGACCTCTTCAACTTCATCGTCGACTACGATCTGGGCTGGGCAACCGTTTCCTACAACGGCTCCCGCTACACAAACGACGGCTTCTACACCGATTTCAACGACGAACTCGGATTCCTGCAGCAGGTCACTACCACCATCGACGAGACAGCGACCACCCACGAACTCCGGCTCGCCTCCGCCGGCGGCGGCCCGTTACAGTGGATCGTCGGGCTCTATTACGACGAGTACGACGACTTCGACCAGACCATCGACTACACCCTGTCCTCGCTCGAAGATCCGGCGCCGGTCGAGGGCCTCACCCAGGGCGGTCTGAAGATTCTCACCGACCGGGCCCTGTTCGGCGAGGTGAGCTACGACGTCACCGAGAAGCTGACGCTGCTGGTCGGCGGGCGCTTCTTCGACTGGGAGGTGGACAACCAGGAAGTGTTCCTGATCGGCGGCGCCGACTTCGGCTTCGTCACCAACGGCATTGCATCCGACAGCGACTTCTTCCACAAGCTCGCCCTCGAATACCGGGCGACCGACGATCTGATGATCTATGCCTCCCGCGCCGAAGGCTTCCGGTTCGGCGGCTTCAACACCTTCGTGGGCGAAGCGCTGTTCGGCATCTCCGAGGAATTCTTCGAGTTCGGCCCGGACACGCTGGTGAGCTACGAGGCGGGCGTCAAGTCCACGCTGCTCGACAACCGCATGATCCTGAACGCCGCGGTCTACTTCCTCGACTGGCAGGAGGTCCAGGCCGTCGTGCAGAGCGACACGGCAGGCGCTTTCGGCCAGGGCTTCTTCACCACCAACGCGCCTGATCTCGAGGCCATGGGTGCGGAGATCGAGATCGTCACCCAGGACCTGATCGCACCCGGCGTCTACGCCGCGCTCACTTATGCCTGGACCGAGAACGAGTTCCAGGATGACGCGCAGCTCTTCCCCGGGACGCGCGTCACTATCAGCAAGGGCGACGAACTGCGCCGCACACCCACCGATACCTGGTCGCTGGACGTCGGCTACCAGTTCCCGCTGACCCCGAACGCCGACGCGTTCGTCCGCGCGAATTACTGGCACAAGGCCTCCACGGCCACCTTCGGCTTCGACGGCAATGACGGCAATGTCACCGTGCCCTCCCAGAATGTCGTCAACTTCTCGGCGGGCGCGAACTGGGACAGCTGGCAGCTGAAGCTCTACGTGGACAACGTCACCGACAAGGCGCCCTGGCTGAACGTCTTCTCCGGCGGCGCCGTCGGCACGCCCGAGGCCGGCCAGGCCGTGCGGGCCAACACCATACGCCCGCGCACCGTAGGACTCGAAGCCACGTACCGCTTCGGCCGCGACTAGAATGGGTTTTCGGGCCTGAAGGCCCTCCTACAGGAGTCTGGTAGGAGGGCCTTCAGGCCCGAAAAACCCAACGCACGGAGCGGCCATTGAACGAACGCGTCAGCGCCACAACAATCGCCGCGTACTCGGCCCCGCTCGTCCCCATCTGGATGCTGCACACACCGGCGCTGTCCATCCTGCCCGGGCTCTATGCCACCGTCGCCGGCATCGATCTCGCCGTGCTCGGCATCATCCTGGTCGCCAGCCGGGTGCTCGACGGCGTCACCGATCCGCTGATCGGGCTGCTGTCGGACAAGACCGACTCGCGGCTGGGCAAGCGCAAACCCTGGATCATCTTCGGCGGGCTGCTCTGCATGGTTGGTGTGGTGTTCTGGTTCCGGCCGGGGCCCGACACAGGCGCGCTGTACTTCCTGCTGGCATCGATCGCAGTCTATCTCGGCTGGACCATGGTGGAGATTCCCCACGGCGCCTGGCTCAGCGAGCTCACGACAGACTACAGCGAGCGCTCACGGATCTCGGGCTTTCGCACTACCGCCATCTACCTGGGCTATGTGTTGTTCTGGAGCGGCCCGTTTCTGCCGATATTCGCCACGACGGAGATCACGCCGGAGGTCACCCGCTTCCTGTCCTGGCTCGTCGTCGCTCTCATCTTCGTCAGCGTCACCTGGGCGGTGGTCCGTGTGCCCCAGGGCCACGTCGGCGTGGCGAGGACTCCGGATCTGCGGACCGCCTTTCGCGGTCTCGTGGCGAACCGGCCCATGCGCTACTTCTCGGTGCTGATGCTCGCGAGCGCGATAGCCAGCGGGATGGTCGCGGGGCTCTACTTCTTCTTTATCGCAACCTATCTCGGCATCCCCGAGCGCTTCAGCCACATCGGCCTGGCAGTGGCCACGATAGGGGTGGCGAGTGCGGCCTTGTGGGGCGTGGTGGGTGCGAAGATCGGTAAGCACCGAATGCTCGCAATCTGCAATCTGAGCACGGTGGCCACGCTGGTCGCCATGGGTTTCATCAGGCCGGGCGATGGCGCCTACCCGGCCATGTTCACGGTCTTCAGCCTGTCCGCGCTGTTCTCCGCGGGATCCACGGTCGCCTATTACGCACTGATGGCCGACGTCGTCGACTACGACACGTTGAAGACCCGCAGCAACAATGCTGGTAACTACTATTCTCTGATCACCCTGTTCCAGAAGATCGGCCTCGGCGCGGGCGCGGGGCTGGCCCTGATGCTCGCCTCCGCATTCGGTTTCGATCCCGATGCGCGCAACGAAGGTATGGCACTCACCGGCTTCTTCGTCGCATTCCTCGGTGTTCCCATACTCCTGAATCTGGCGGCCACAGTGCTCGCCTTCTTCTTCCCCATCACAGAGCGACGCCACCGCATCGTCCGACGACGACTGGAAGCACGCGAGCGGCGCTCAGCCGGAATACGACATGTCTGAAATCCGCATCTACACGGGCCGCGGCTGCGGCTGGGCGGTCAGGAACTACGCCGCCCTCCGCGAGAAAGACGTTGAATTCACCGCCATCCCTGCGGTCGACGGCGACGGCAACAAACTCCCGGCGTTCCTCGCGACCACGCCCTACGGCAAGACGCCGGTCCTGGTCGATGGAATCACCGCCGTCTTCGAGTCGAACATCATCAACGAATACATCGACGAGCGCTTCCCGCAGCCGCCGTTGCTGCCGGATGATCCGCGGGAGCGTGCGGCCGCCCGCAAGTGGATTCACTACTGCGACAACAGCCTGCTGCCGCAGCTTACGACGATCGCGCGGTCAGAGCCGGCTGAGCGGGAGCCCGCTGTAGTCGCTCTCGAGCAACAGCTGGCCTGGTTCGAGACCACGGTACTCGCCAACCGGCCGGCAGGGCCGTACTTCTTCGGCGACCGGTTCTCTTTGCTGGAGATCGCATTCCACACCTTCTATACGACCCTCGGCGCCGTTCGGGCGCATGCGGGCGACGATCGAGCGTCGCTGCCGTCACGCATGTACGGATGGCAAGAGGCTATCCGGGAGCGGGAGTCGGTCCGGTATGCCGAGGCATTCAGGGACGCGCTCGCATTCTGAGAGCAGCCGGCGGTCGGGCCTGAAGGCCCTCCTACATGGCGTGTAGGAGGGGCTTTAACCCCGAATCACCCCGGGGGTCGGGCCTGAAGGCCCTCCTACAATCGCGTTACAGGGTCGTCAGGCGGT
>CAYTXS010000179.1:0-5110 GCA_964441585.1 uncultured Thioalkalivibrio sp. | reverse complement strand
ATCCGAAGTCGCTGTCCAAGATGGAGCTGGAACGCCTCAGCCGCGGCTTCATCCGGAGAATCGCCGATTTCATCGGTCCGGCGGCCGATATCCCCGCGCCCGACGTGTACACCAACGCCCGCATCATGGGCTGGATGATGGACGAGTACTCCCAGGTCGTCCGGCAACGCACGCCCGCCGCCTTCACCGGCAAGCCGGTCGCGCTCGGTGGCAGCCTGGGCCGGCGGGGAGCGACGGGCTACGGCGGCTATGTTTGCATCCGCGAACTCGCGAAGCGGCGCGACTGGAATCCCGAGCAGACCAGCGTCGCCGTGCAGGGCTTCGGCAATGTCGGGCAGGAGGCGGCCCGTCTGTTGTATGAAAACGGCTATCGCATCGTCGCGGTGAGTGACTCCGGCGGCGGCGTCTATGACACCGACGGTCTCGACGTGCCGCGCCTTATCCGGGCGAAGAACGAGCACGGCCAGGTGAAAAGCCTGTACTGCGAACACTCGGTCGGCGAGGCAGAAAACGGCGAGCATATTTCCAATGCCCAACTGCTCGAACTGGACGTCGATGTGCTCGTGCCCGCCGCTCTCGAGGACGTCATCGATGCCGACAATGCCGACCGGATCAAGGCTACGACGGTCATCGAACTGGCCAACGGCCCCACCACCGTCGAGGCCGATCGCATCCTCGACGAGCGGGGGGTGACCGTCATTCCCGATATTCTCGCCAATGCAGGCGGCGTCACCGTCAGCTACTACGAATGGGTGCAGAACCGCAGCGGCGAGTACTGGGAGGAACGTGACGTGCTCGCGCGGCTGGACAAGCGGATGTGCAGCCAGTTGAACCTCGTCATGGACATCGCAGCCGACAAATCCCTGTCGCCGCGCATGGCGGCCTACGGACTCGTACTCAAGCGCATCGGCGCCGCCGTCGAGGCCATGGGGACCGCGGCGCTGTTCGACGGCGACTGAGCGCATCGAGCGAAGCAGCCCCGGCAACTCCCGGTCCGGCTGCCGGCTCAGCTCTTGAGCCGGTAGCCGCTGCGGAAAACCCACCACACGAAGCCGAAACTGGCGACGAGAAAACTCCCCAGCACCGCCATGCTGACGCCGATCGAAACGTCGCCGCTGCCGTAGAAACTCCAGCGGAAGCCGCTGATCACGTAGACGATCGGGTTCAACAGGCTGACCGCCTGGAAGGTCTCGGGCAGCATGCGGATCGAGTAGAAAGCGCCGCCGAGGAAGCTCAGCGGCGTGATGACCAGCATCGGCACGAACTGCAGCGCCTCGAAACCCTGCGCCAACAGGCCGATGATGAACCCGGCGAGGCTGAACGCCAGCGCCACGAGCACCAGATAGCAGAACATCCAGACGGGATGCTGCAACTCCAGCGGCACGAACGTCGCCGCGGTCGCAAGGATCACCAGCCCGAGAATCACCGACTTGGTCGCGGCGGCGCCCACGAACGCCAGCACGGTCTCCAGCGGCGAGATCGGCGCCGACAGCAGTTCGTAACTGGTGCCGTTGAACTTGGGCATGTAGATGCCGAAGGCCGCGTTGCTCAGGCTCTCGGTGAACACCGTGAGCATGATCAGCCCGGGCACGATGAAGGCGGCGTAGCTCACCCCGTCGATGGTCCCTATGCGCCCGCCGATAGCCGAACCGAACACCACGAAATACAGCGCGGTGGTAATGACCGGCGTGGCCAGGCTCTGCCACAGCGTGCGCCTGAAACGCGCCATCTCGAACATATAGATGGCGCGCATGCCGCGCAGGTTGACGCTCGACGCCGCGCTCATCGCTCGTTCACCAGGTCCACGAAGATTTCCTCCAGCGAGCTTTGGCGCGTGTTGAGGTCGCGAAACTCGATGCCGAGCTCGCCGATGCGCTTGAGCAGGGACGGGATGCGGGATTGCTCCTCGCCCGTGCGGAACTCCAGCCGCAGCTCGCACCCGTCACTGTCCAGCTCGACGTCCCAGGGCTCGAGTTCGGCCGGGACCTCCTGCAGCGGGGACTGCAGGTGCAGCGTGAGCTGCTTCTTGCCCAGCCTGCTCATCAAGGCGCGGGTCTCGTCGACCACCACCAGCGCCCCCTTGTGGATCACGCCGACGCGGTCGGCCATCTCCTCGGCCTCGGCGATATAGTGGGTCGTCAGGATGATGGTGACGCCGTCGTCCTGCAGCCGGCGCATGAGGTCCCACATCTCGCGCCGCAGCTCGACGTCCACGCCCGCAGTCGGCTCGTCGAGGAACAGTACACGCGGCTCGTGCGCCAGCGCCTTGGCGATCAGCACGCGACGCTTCATGCCGCCCGACAGGGTCATGATTTTCTCATCGCGCTTGTCCCATAGCGACAGCTCGCGCAGCACGCGCTCTATGTGGGCCTTGTCCTTGCGCAGGCCGAACAGGCCGCGGCTGAAGCAGGTGGTGTCCCACACCGTCTCGAACATGTCGGTGTGCAATTCCTGCGGCACCAGCCCGATGACCGCGCGCGCCGCGCGGTAGTCGCCGACGATGTCGTGCCCTGCGACCTGTGCCGTGCCCTCGCCGGGCGTGACCAGCCCGCAAAGGATGCTGATCAGCGTGGTCTTGCCGGCGCCGTTCGGGCCGAGCAGCGCGAAGATCTCGCCGCGCTCGATATCGAGGTCCACGCCCTGCAGCGCGGTCAGGCCGGAGGCATAGGTCTTGGCCAGACCGCGGATATGGATGATCGGCTGCATCGGCGAGATTCTAGCGGGGCAGGCGGCCGCAATGTAACGGGCCGGGCGAATCAGTCGGTCGAATCCAGGGCTTCCTGGTAGCCTGCCGGCGGGCTGAACTCAAAAGGCACCTCCAGCGCCTGCAGCAGCCGGGCATCGCGTTGGTAAACATCCGGGGCGAAGTGAATACGGCCGGCCTCCGGCACCGCCGTGCCGTACAGCGTCAGCACGGTCACCGGCTGCGGCAGGTTGACGACCCGCGTGCGGCCGCTCGCGAGGACCTGCTCGATCGCCGCCTGGTCCCACTGCGTGCCGGCCAACAAGATTTCCACCAGCTCGAAGGGGCGTTCGATGCGGATGCACCCCGAGCTGAAGCCCCGCGCGACCCGCGCGAACAAGCTGCGCGCGGGCGTGTCATGCATGTACACGTGGTACGGGTTGGGAAACATGAACTTCACCCGGCCGAGCGAATTGTCGGGACCCGGTTCCTGGCGGATCATGTGGCGGAACGTTTGCCCGGTGACGGTCGACCAGTCGATGGTGGCAGGGTCCACGGGCCGGCCCTGGTGATCCAGCACGGTCATGTTGCGCTGCTGAAGGACTGTGGGATCGCGGCGGATGTCAGGCAGCAGGTCCTCGCGCAGGATGGTCGGAGGCACCGTCCAGGTGGGATTCAGCTCCAGGTAGGTCATGCGCGCCTTGAACACCGGCGTCTGGCGGTACGGACAGCCGACCACGGCGCGCGTGCTCCATACCACCTGCTGGTTCTCCACCAGCAGCACACGGTAGCGGGCGATGTTGACCAGCAGGAAGCGCGGCTCGAGGTCCCGGAACACCCAGCGAAACCGCTCCATGTTGATGCGCAGCTGGTCGATGCGTGCCTCGACCGGGACATTGAGCTCGGCCAGCGTCCGGCGGCCGACCACGCCGTCGGGGTCGAGGCCGTGGCGTTCCTGGAAGCGCTTTACCGCGGCCTCCATTACTGGGTCGAAGACGTCAGGGGCCTCCGCGTACACGGCCGCCTCCAGGTCGCCGGTGATCGACAGCAGGGCCCGCAGCGCCGGCACCCGGGGCGACTGCATTCCCAGGCGCAACGACTCGCCGCCCCCGATGACCGGCCAGCCGCCTTGCGCCGCGATCTCCCGGTAAGCAGCCAGGTGGCCCATCAGCGCCTGGTAATGAGCACTGTCCGGGGCATTCCCTGCCACCGCCGCAGCCAGGTCGTCCGCATGGAGCAGCGACTGGATCGCATCGATCGGGCTGACGCTGCCCATGTCGGGACTGAAGTTCCAGGTGGATTCGATGCGCTCCGGGTTCACCTTGCCGAAGCGGAGGTGGAACGCCAACCTGACCAGGGCGTCCGTGGCAAGGATCTCGAGCTCGTTGGCCAGCCAGGGGCGGGGCACGGAACGCATGGCCGCCGCCAGCTCCCGGAGAATCGCGAGGTGGTAGTCTTCGGGCTCAAGTCCATGGCGCTCGCTGACGACAACAGCTTCAAGGAGCTGGTCAATTTTTGCCCGATCGGCCCAGACCGGGGTAAACTGCCGGCGCTCGTAGAAGCGCGCCAGGAACCAGGGGTCGGCTACCTCCCGGCCGGCGACGCGGGAATCTTCGGCCAGGGCGCCGATCCGCAGCTGCAGCTGCTCGGCGGATGCGACCGACGATAACGCCTCCGGATGAGCCCGGGGAGCGAGCGCCAGCAATAGCATCACCGCGGTGATGCAACGCAGTATCAACAGATTGCCGGCCGGGCGGGCCGGCGCCGGAGAAATGCGCATGTGCGACCTTTGCGAGGAATCCTTGCCCGATCACGGCCGGGCGCGGCGGCGGCTGGTTTTCGCGGGATTGGGCGCCGGCGCGCTGGCGATGCTCCCCGCCAGCGCGTTCGCCAACCGGTCCGCAACCCAGTCCGCAGCGCGAATCCTGAGCTTCTATCATACGCACACCGGCGAAAAGCTTCGCGTGGCCTACGCAGAGGGCGATCACCATATCCCCGGGGCGCTCGACGAGATCAGCAACTTCCTGCGGGACTTCCGCAGCGGCGAAGCACACCAGATGGACCCGCAGTTGCTGGATATCCTCCACCACCTGCAGCAGTCGACGGGCGGCAAGGGCCCGTTCGAGATCATCTCAGCCTACCGCTCGCCGCAGACCAACGAGATGCTCCGCTCCAGCAGCAACGGTGTGGCGCAGCGCAGCCTGCACATGGAGGGGCGCGCCATGGACATCCGTCTCAGGGGCGTGGACACGCGGCAGCTGCGCCGGGCGGCGCTGGACCTCAAGGCCGGCGGCGTGGGCTACTACCAGAGCTCGGATTTCATCCACATCGACACCGGCCGCGTCCGCTACTGGTAGTCGGCCGGACTCAGATCGCGGCGCAAGCCGGGCCAGCCCTAGGTGCCCAGGTCGTCTTCGATCAGCCGGT
>CAYTXS010000178.1:0-5128 GCA_964441585.1 uncultured Thioalkalivibrio sp. | reverse complement strand
TGCGCGTCATCACCGAACTCGTGATCAATCACACTTCGGACCAGCACCCGTGGTTCCAGCGAGCGCGGCGCGCGAAGAAAGGCAGCGCCTGGCGTGACTTCTATGTCTGGCGTGACACGGACGATCATTACACGGGCACGCGGATCATTTTCATCGACAGCGAGGCCTCGAACTGGACGTGGGATCCGGTGGCCGAACAGTACTACTGGCACCGCTTCTACCACCACCAGCCGGACCTGAATTTCGACAACCCGAAGGTGCTTCAGGCCATCCTCGGCGTGCTGCATTTCTGGCTGAAAACCGGCGTGGACGGCTTGCGCCTCGACGCGGTCCCGTATCTCATCGAGCGCGAAGGCACCAACAACGAGAACCTGCCCGAGACCCACGAGGTGCTGCGCAAGATCCGGGCGGAAATCGATGCCCACTATCCGGATCGCATGTTGCTGGCGGAAGCCAACCAGTGGCCCGAGGACACCGCCGAGTATTTCGGCCAGGGCGACGAATGCCACATGGCGTTCCATTTCCCGCTCATGCCGCGCATGTACATGGCGCTGGCCATGGAGGACCGGCATCCGATCACCGACATCCTCAGGCAGACGCCCGGGGTGCCCGACGGCTGCCAATGGGCGGTATTCCTGCGCAACCACGACGAGCTGACGCTCGAGATGGTGACCGACGACGAGCGCGATTACCTCTGGGAGGTCTACGCCACCGAGAAACGCATGCGCATCAACCTCGGCATCCGGCGACGCCTCGCGCCGCTCATGGAGCGCGACCGGCGCAAGATCGAGCTCATGGAAGGGTTGCTGTTGTCCATGCCGGGCACGCCGGTGCTTTACTACGGCGACGAAATCGGCATGGGCGACAACGTCTTCCTCGGCGACCGGGACGGGGTGCGAACCCCGATGCAGTGGACGCTTGACCGCAACGGCGGATTCTCGCGCGCAAACCCCCAGCGTCTCTACCTGCCCACGATCCAGGATCCGCTCTACGGCTACCAGGCGATCAACGTCGAGAGCCAGGAGGCCGACTCCAGCTCGCTGCTCAACTGGACGCGTCGCATGTTGCAGGTACGCAGCGAGTTCAGCGCATTCGGTCGCGGGACCCTGGAATTTCTCTACCCCGGCAACCGGAAGATCTTCGCCTACCTGCGGCAGCACGAGGACCACACCGTGCTCTGCGTAGTGAACCTCTCCCGCACGGCCCAGGCCGTCGAACTGGACCTGGCGCGCTTTGCCGGCCGCGTCCCCATCGAGTTGTCCGGCAGGACGGCGTTCCCGCCGATCGGGGAACTGCCCTACCTGTTGACCCTGCCGGCCTACGGTTTCCTCTGGTTCGAACTGCTCGACCGCGCCCATGCCCCCGACTGGCACCAGGACCACCCCGAGCCGATGCCCGGTTTCCTGACGCTGGTGCTGCGCAAGTCGCTGGAGGAAATCACCGCGGGGCAGAACCGCAAAATGCTCGAGACCGAGATCCTGCCGGACTACCTGCCGAAACATCGCTGGTTCGCCGGCAAGGACCAGGGCGTCGACGAAATCAGCCTGGATCGCGCGGTCGTCCTGCCGGGCGAGGCGCCCGATCCGTGGCTGCTCCTCGTGCTGGATGTCCGCCAGGGCAAAGCGACGACTCGCTACCAGTTACCGGTGTCCGTCGACTGGAACGAGGGGGCGCTGCGCCCGGGTTCGGCAAGGCTTGCCTGGACCCTCGCCAAGACCCGCCGATTCCGCCACGTGGGCGCGCTGCAGGACGCGACCATGGACGACAATTTCGCCCGCAGCGTCCTGGCGGCGATGCAACACGGAGACGGCGGGGATTTCCGTGCGCAGGCCTGGGAGCCGCTGGCGGAACTGCCGCTGGACGAGACCACGGAAGTCCGCCGCTTCGGCGTGGAACAGTCCAACACGTCGATGATCGTCGGCGACCGGGTAGCGCTGAAGATCTTCCGCAAACTCGCGGCAGGCACCCACCCGGAACTCGAGATGGCCCGCTATCTCACCCACGAGGCGGGCTTCGCCAATACGCCGGCCCTGCTCGGCAGCCTGGAACTTCAGGAAGCCTCCGGCGAGTCGACGCTCATGGCCATCGCCCAGGCCTACCTGTTCAACCAGGGGGACGGCTGGCGTGTCATGACCGATTATCTCGACCGGGAGCTCGACCGGCGTGCCCTGGCCCGCGACAGCGAGCCCGACGAGCACAGCGGTGAGTTCGACCACGAACAGAACCTGGCGCTGGTGGAGCGGCTGGGACAGAGAACCGCGGAAATGCATCGCGCGCTCGCGCGACCCACCGAGATCTCCGCGTTCGCCCCCGAGAACGTCACCGAGGCCGACCTCGCCCAATGGGCTGAGCGGGCGGCGCGGCAGGCGCGCGAAGGCTTCGCATCGCTGCGCCGCGTGCGCGACGGCCTGGAGGGTGCGACAGCGGAGCGCGCTGACGAGGTGCAGGCCAGGGAGGACGAGGTACTCGCGAGAATCGAAGCCGTCGCCGGAGTGAAGCCGGGGATACTCAAGACGCGCCTGCACGGCGACCTCCACCTGGGCCAGGTCCTGGTGGTGGAGCGTGACTTCCACATCATCGATTTCGAGGGCGAGCCGGCGCGCAGCCTGGCGGAGCGGCGCGAAAAATCCTCGGCCCTGCGCGATGTCGCGGGCATGGCACGCTCCTTCGACTATGCCGCCCATGCGGCCGCCTACAAGAGTATCGGCCGCCAGCCCGCCGCAGACGACGCGGTACTGGCGGACGCCCTTGCGTGGCGTGATGCCGCGCTGGAGCGCTTCTTCTCCGCGTATCGCGAACACCTCGGAGATTGCCGCATCTGGCCGGAGCGCGAGGCGGATGCGCGCTGCCTGCTGGATGCCTTCCTGCTCGAGAAGGCGTGTTACGAACTCGCGTACGAGGCGGCCAACCGCCCGCACTGGCTCGACATCCCGTTGGCCGGAATTCGTGCGCTGATCGCACGCAAGCCTGCTTCCGGGGAGGCGTCAAGCTCATGAGCAAAACAAACGGCAACGCGCCCGCCGAGATCGAGGCGCTGGTCGCCGGACGGCATCCCGATCCTTTCGCGCTGCTCGGGCCGCATCGTGCCGGCGACGGCGCCGTGCTGCGGATCTTCCGTCCGGAGCTCACCCGCGCCTGGGTGCTTCCCGCGGATGGCGACCCCGTGGCGATGGAACAGGTTCACCCGGCCGGCTTTTTCACCGCGGCGATGGACGGTGTGCCCCCCGGCCGCTATCGCCTGCGCGGCGAAACCCCCGACGGCTCCGTCGAGTTCGACGACCCCTATCGTTTCGGCCTGCTGCTCGGCGAACTGGATGCGCACCTGCTGGCCGAAGGGGACCATCGCCAGCTTTATCGCGTCATGGGCGCCCACCTGCGCGAGATCGACGGCGTGGCCGGCACCACGTTCGCGGTCTGGGCGCCGAATGCACAGCGGGTCTCGGTGGTCGGCGATTTCAATCGCTGGGATGGCCGCGTCCATCCCATGCGCAGACGGCCCGAAGCCGGCGCCTGGGAGCTCTTCATCCCCGGCGTGGCGCCGGGCAACTGCTACAAGTTCGAGATCCTCGACGCCGAGGGTCGACTGCAGCCTCTGAAGTCGGACCCTTACGCATTCGCTACGGAGTTGCGCCCGGGAACGGCATCGAAGGTGCACGGCCTGCCGACGCTGCAGTGGCATGACGAAGACTGGCTGGCCGAACGCGGCGCGCGGATCGCGCCGGACGCGCCGGTATCGGTGTACGAGGTCCATCTCGGCAGCTGGATGCGCGGCTCCGGGGGTCGCTGGCTGGATTACGCCGAACTCGCCGAGCGACTCATACCTTACGTCAAGGCGATGGGGTTCACGCACCTCGAACTGCTCCCCATAACGGAATACCCCTTCGACGGGTCCTGGGGTTACCAGCCGACCGGACAGTTCGCGCCCACGAGCCGGCACGGCAGCCCGGAGGACTTCGCCCGCTTCATCGATGCGGCTCACGACGCGGGCATCGGCGTCCTGCTGGACTGGGTGCCGGGGCACTTCCCCTCCGACGCCCACGGGCTGGCGCGTTTCGACGGCACCGCGCTTTACGAGCACGCCGACCCTAGACAGGGATTCCACCGCGACTGGAACACCCTGATCTACAACTACGGGCGACGCGAGGTGTCCAATTTCCTGCTGTCCTCGGGCCTGTTCTGGCTGGACCGGTATCACCTCGACGGCCTGCGCGTGGATGCCGTCGCCTCGATGCTGTACCTCGACTACTCCCGGGAGGCCGGCGACTGGGTGCCGAATCGCTACGGGGGCAACGAGAATCTCGACGCCATCGACTTCCTGCGGCGCCTGAACACCCTCGCCGCCTCCGAGACGCCCGGCGCAAGCGTGATCGCGGAAGAATCCACGGCCTGGCCCGGCGTGTCCCGTCCGGTGCACACGGGCGGCCTCGGCTTCGGCTACAAGTGGAACATGGGCTGGATGAACGACACGCTGCGCTACATGGGCGAAGATCCCGTCCATCGCCGCTGGCGCCACGCCGACATGACCTTCGGCCTGCTGTATTCCTTTTCCGAGAACTTCATGCTGCCCCTGTCGCACGACGAGGTCGTGCACGGCAAGGGCTCCATTCTCGGCCGCATGCCGGGAGACGAATGGCAGCGCTTCGCGAACCTGCGGGCTTACTACGGATTCATGTTCGGCCACCCGGGCAAGAAGCTGAACTTCATGGGCAACGAGATCGCCCAGGCGCGCGAGTGGGCCTTCGAGCAAAGCCTCGACTGGCACCTGCTCGAGCAGCCCCTGCACCGCGGCGTGCAGGCTCTGTTCACCGACCTCAACCGGCTCTACCGCAGCCTGCCCGCCCTGCACGCGCGCGACTGCGATCCCGCCGGTTTCGAATGGCTCGTCGACAACGACGACGCGAACAGCGTGCTGGTGTTCCTGCGCAAGGGCCGCGACGGCGACCCCCCGGTCCTGGTGGCCTGCAATTTCACCCCGGTGCCCCGCTACGGCTATCGCGTCGGGGTGCCGCTTCGCGGCAGCTTCACCGAGCGGCTGAATAGCGATGCGGCGGTCTACGGCGGAAGCAATGTGGGCAATGCCGGCCACGTCGATATTCAACCGGTGCCGGCGCATGGCCACCCGCAGTCC
>CAYTXS010000177.1:0-5130 GCA_964441585.1 uncultured Thioalkalivibrio sp. | reverse complement strand
CCGGCGAGATCGAGAAGATCGACGGCCCCTACTATTTCTTCAAGCTGATCCAGAAACTCCGCCAGGCGCTGCCCGGCTGGATGCCCATCGTCGGCATCGAGGGCGGGCGTATCAACCTGGTGCCGGTCGACTGGCTGGTGGCGGCGATGGATCACATCGCGCACGTTCCCGGCGAAGACGGCAAGTGCTTCCATCTCACGGATCCTCATCCACGCCGCATCGGCGAAGTGCTCAACCTGTTCGCCAAGGCCGCCCACGCCCCCGAGATGAGCGCCCGTTTCAACGCGCGCATGTTCGGCATCGTGCCGGGCTACATCTGGAAGACCGTGGCCGGGCTGCCGCCGGTCAAGCGCGTGGTGGACAGCGTTCTAAACGACCTGGGCATCCCGCGATCGGTGATGGGTTACATCAATTATCCGACGCGTTTCGATTCGCGCGAGACCGAGCGGCTCCTGAAGGGCACGGACATCAAGTTGCCGGACCTGGCCGACTACGCCTGGCGGCTCTGGGATTACTGGGAACGCAATCTCGACCCGGACCTGTTCGTGGACCGCAGCCTGCGCGGCGCGATCGGCGGCAAGACCGTGCTCGTCACCGGCGCCTCCTCCGGCATTGGCCAGGCCACTGCCTACCGCATGGCGGAGGCCGGCGCGAAGGTCATCATGGTCGCGCGTGGCGAGGAAGCGCTGCGGGAAACGCAGTCCGATATCGACAAGCGCGGCGGCGAAGCCCACTGGTACACCTGCGATTTGACCAGCCTCGAGGAAATCGACGGGCTGATCGAGAAGGTGCTGGCGGACCACGGGCAGGTCGACGTGCTGATCAACAATGCGGGGCGATCGATCCGGCGCAGCGTCCACCTGTCGTTCGACCGCTTCCATGATTTCGAGCGCACCATGCAGCTGAACTACTTCGGCTCGCTGCGCATGACCATGGGCCTGCTGCCTAAAATGATCGAGCAGCGCCGCGGTCACGTGATCAATATCTCCTCCATCGGCGTGCTGTCGAACGCGCCGCGCTTTTCGGCCTACGTCGCCTCCAAGGCGGCGCTCGACGCATTCGCGCGCTGTGCGGCATCGGAGCTTTCGCACAAGGGCATCAGTTTCACCACCATCAACATGCCGCTGGTTCGCACGCCGATGATCGCGCCGACCAAGATCTACGAGAACGTGCCCACGATCAGCCCGGAGGAGGCCGCCGAACTGGTGGCGGAGGCGGTCATCCACAAGCCCAAGCGGGTCGCCACGCGGCTGGGGATCTCCTCCCAGATTCTCCACCTGCTGTTCCCCAAGGCGATGGAGATCAGCATGAACACGGCGTTCCAGATGTTCCCGGACTCGACGGCAGCGAAGGGCGTCAAGGAAGACCAGAGCGCGGCATCCGCCGAGCAGATCGCCCTCGCCCAGGTCACGCGCGGCATCCACTGGTAGGGAGGGATGAGCGCGAAGCCGTACGTCTGCTTTTCGCACGGCAAGGAAAGCGGACCCTGGGGAAGCAAGATCGCGGCGATGGCCGAGGTGGCGCGCGACCGGGGCCTGGCCGTGGACAGCGTCGATTATCGCGGCGTGGACGACCCGCGTGCGCGCGTGGAGAAACTGGTGACGCACTGCGCGCCGCTGGGTTGTCCGCTGCTGCTGGTCGGCTCGAGCATGGGCGGGCATGTTGCGGCCGCAGCGTCGGCGCGCCTCCCCGACGTGCGTGGCCTGTTCCTGCTCGCACCGGCGTTTTTCATGCCGGGTTACGAGGAGCACACGCCCGTGCCGCAGGCCGGTCACATCGCGATCGTGCATGGCTGGCGGGACGATATCGTGCCGCCGGAGAACAGCGTCCGCTTTGCCCGGGAGTACCGCGCCAGCCTGCACATGATCGACGGCGATCATCGCCTCACCGAGCAGATCTACGACATCAACCGCTTCTTCAACTGGTTCCTCGACGACCTGGCCGGCGTTCGGGATCGCTGAGGCCACCGGCCCGTCATTTGCGCTCGGCGATGGCCCGGGCGGCGATCCGGTCGATGAGCCGCGGCGCGATGAGCTTCATGAGGCGCCCCAGTTTCCCGCGTGTGGAGGTGATCAGCATTCGGCGCCGCGCGGCGATCGCGGGCACCATCAGCGCGGCGCACTCCGCGGCCGTCATGATGCGGGCCTCCTGCATCGGGCTGGCGCTGAGTGGGCGGCCTTCCCCGTCCAGCGCACGGCGATGGATTTCGGTGACGACGAAATCGGGACACACCGTCGTGACGGTGACCCCGCTGTCGGCCAGTTCGATGCGCAGCGCGTCGAAAAAACCGATGACGGCATGCTTGCTGGCGCAATAGCCGCTGCGCTCCGGCACGCCGGTGAGGCCCGCGACGCTGGCGACCGGGACGAGGCGCCCGCGGGTCGCCTTGAGGTGCGGCAGGGCCGCGAGCGTCAGCCAGACGACCGAGAAATAGTTCAACTCCATCACCGAGCGGAAAACGGCGGTCTCCCGGATCTCGTCGGCGCGCGCCCACATGGTGCGGCCTGCGTTCGCCACCAGCGTGTCGAGCCGGCCGAAGTGTTCGACGGCGCGGTCGATCAGTGCGCGGCATTCCGCTTCGCTCTCGAGGTCGCACGGCACCACGAGGGTCTCCGCGCCGGCGGCGCGACAGGCCCCCGCCAGTGACTCGAGCCGTTCGGCATTGCGCGCGGCCAGCACCAGCCGTGGCCTTTCTGGTGCCAGTGCTTCGCACAGCGCGCGCCCGATGCCCTCCGAGGCGCCGGTCACGACGATCACGTTGCCGCTGAACTCTCCCATTGCACGCTCCACTGTTACACGACCGTCGATAAGCTAACATCTGGCCGCACGTTTGCAGAGCGCCTTCGGGCTACCAAAAAGGAAACCGACTTGGAAAGAATCCTCGAACCGGAACTGATGGACGATGCAGCGCAGGCCGAAGCCTACGCGAAAGCCGATTTCGCCGAGCCGAACGCCCGGTTCGTGGCGCTCTACGACGAGCTCGTGGGTTCTTTACCGGCTGGTGCCGCGGTCCTGGACCTCGGCTGCGGGCCGGGTGACATCAGCCTGCAACTGGCGGCCGCGCATCCCGCCATCGAGGTGCACGGTCTCGACGGCTCCGCCGCGATGCTGCACTTCGGTCACGCGGCCTTGTCGATGGCGCCCCCATTGCAGGACCGGGTGCGCTTCATCGAGGGCCTGGTGCCGGATGCCGAATTGCCCCGGCTGCGCTACGAAGCCGTCGTCTCCAACAGCCTGTTGCATCACCTGCACGCGCCGGACTCGCTGTGGCGGATGATCGTGGCCCGCGGCCGCCCCGGTGCCCCGGTGCTCGTCATGGATCTCATGCGCCCGGCCAGCGTGGCCGCGGCCGGCGAACTCGTCGAGGCGCATGCCGCGGGCGAGCCCGAGGTGCTGCGCCGGGATTTCTACAATTCTCTGCTCGCGGCCTTCGAGCCAGCGGAGGTACGGCAGCAGCTGCGAGACGCCGGCCTCGGGCATTTCACGGTGCGCCCGGTCAGCGATCGGCACCTGGTGGTTCACGGACGGCTCTGAGGAACACGGCCGGGCAGTGCGATCTGCTTCAGGCGCCGAGCGCGTCCAGGAAGCGCTGCCGCCAGGCGTGGATGTCGTTGGCCCGCAGCACGTCCATCATGGCCCGGTGGCGCTCCTGGCGTTCCTCCCGCGGCATTTCGGAGGCCGTGAGGATCGCGTCGGCGACGCCGACCGTGTCGTAGGGATTCACCAGCAGCGCGCTCTCACCGAACTCGGCCGCGGCACCGGCCAGTTGTGACAGCACGAGCACGCCCGGGTCGGCGGGATCCTGGGCAGCCACGTATTCCTTGGCCACCAGGTTCATGCCGTCGCGCACCGGTGTCACGAGGCCGATCCGCGCCAGCCGGAAATAGCCCATCAACATCTTCCGTGAGATGCCCCGGTTGATGTAGCGGATCGGCG
Organism: uncultured Thioalkalivibrio sp.; assembly: GCA_964441585.1. Taxonomy (GTDB): domain Bacteria; phylum Pseudomonadota; class Gammaproteobacteria; order Steroidobacterales; family XN24; genus XN24. The sequence continues at coordinate 1,194 of CAYTXS010000177.1, read as the reverse complement.
TCCAGTCGGGTTGCGAAAATCGGCCGTTGATGTGTCCCGCAGACCGCTCGAGCTCGTGGCGAATGTCCTCGTAGGCGCGCACCCCGCTGCGCGTCGGCGAGGCGATCTGCAGGAACACGAGATGGCGATGGCTGGCGGGATGGCGTTCCAGGAGTGTCTGGAAGGCCTGGAAACGTTCCGGCAGGCCCTTGCTGTAGTCCAGTCGATCCACGCCGATCACGAGCTCACGGTCATCGATGTCCTTGGCCAGTCTCTGCACCGCACTCGCTTTCATCGATGCAGCGGCCTGCGTCACGGCCTCCTGGACGTCGATGCTGATCGGGTAGGCGTCCACCTGGATGCGGCGCCCCAAGGCGCTGACGCTGCCGTCAGGGTCCCGCTCGCCACCCAGCCCTGCCGCGCGCAGTCCCGCGAGAAAGTTGTCGCAATCCTGCTCGGTCTGGAAACCGATCACGTCGTACTGGGCCAGCGAGCGTAAGAGGCGATGATAGCCGGGCAGCGTGCGCAGGATATCGAATGCCGGGAAGGGCACGTGGAGGAAAAAGCCGATCGGCTGCCGGACGCCGGCGCGGCGCAACGCCTCGGCCAGCGGAATCAGGTGATAGTCATGTACCCAGATCCGGTCGTCGTCCTGCAGCAGCGGGCGGAGCTTGCGGGCGAACATCTCGTTGACCCGCCGGTACGCTTCGTGGTGCTCGCGCTCATAGCGGAAGATGCCGAGCATGTAGTGGCACAGCGGCCACAGCGTGCCGTTGCAATAGCCGTTGTAGTAGCCGTCGAAATCCGTCTCGTTGATGTCGATGGTGGCGAAAGTGATCTCGCCGCGACGATCGAGTCTCGGTTCCGTCGGTTCGCCGTGGCAGGTATTGCCGCCCCAGCCGAACCAGATACCTCCGGATTGCTTCAATGCGGCAAGGATCCCGACCGCGAGTCCACCCGCGGATTTGCCGCCCGAAGGCGCGGCCACGCGGTTGGAGACGGCGATCAGGCGGCTCAAAACGCGTCCTCCCAGGGCTGGCTGAGGCGGATTGCGCCGAGGATGATTCCCACCAGGCTGTAGGTCTGCGGATAGTTGCCCCAGAGTTGTCCGTTGCGCACGTCGTAGTCCTCGGACAGCAACCCCAGGCGGGTCCGGCAGCTCAGCATTTCTTCAAACAATTCCCTTGCCTCGTCCTTGCGCCCGATCTCCGCGAG
>CAYTXS010000176.1:0-5143 GCA_964441585.1 uncultured Thioalkalivibrio sp. | reverse complement strand
CACCGGCTTCATACGCCCGAGACCTACCTGGATCATGCGGCGCGCTGGATGCTGATCGCCGCGGGCATGATCTGCGTCGGACTCGGTGCGCTCGGCATTCTCCTGCCGGGACTGCCGACGACACCCTTCCTGCTGCTCGCTGCATTCTGTTTCGCGCGCAGCTCCGAGCACTTCCACGGCTGGCTGCTGAACCACCGTTGGTTCGGCAGCTATTTGCGCGATTTCGAGGAGGGACGCGGCATGACTCGCCGCGGCAAAGCCACCACTTTGCTGATCATGTGGCTGTCCTTCGGCGTGACGATCGTCTTTTTCGTTCCGGTCGTGGTCGGGCAGGTCGCCATGTTCCTGCTTGCGCTTGCCGTGTCCGTTTACCTGCTGCGCCTGCCGACCCCGCCGACCCCCGACTAGAGAATATTCAGCGGGATGCGTAAATAACGAGTGCCGTTGTCCGCCGGGTCCGGCAGCCGACCGGCGCGGATGTTGATCTGCACCGCCGGCAGGATCAGTGCGGGCATCCCCAGGGTTTCGTCCCGCGCCTCGCGCATCGCCACGAACCCCTCCGCCGTGGTGGTCGCGGCGATGTGGACGTTGTCGCGGCGCTGTTCGGCGACGCTCCATTCGCAGCGCGGGTCGCGGTCCGCCGGCGGGTAGTCGTGGCACAGGAACAAGCGGGTCTCCGGCGGCAAGCGGTATAGCTTCTGCACCGACTGAAACAGCTTGGCGGCGTCGCCACCCGGAAAATCGCAACGTGCCGTCCCGTAATCCGGTGCGAACAGCGTGTCGCCCACGAAAGCCGCATCGCCGAACAGGTAGGTGATGCTGTCGCTGGTGTGCCCCGGAGTGGCGAGAATTTCCAAAGGTGTGTTTCCCACCATGAGTCGGTCGCCGTCATCGAACAAGCGATCGAACTGCCGGCCGTCGACCGGGAAATCGTCCCCCAACTCGTAAATTTCGCTGAACGCAGACTGCACCGAGCCGATCCCCCGGCCGATGCCGACCGGCGCGCCGGTCCAGCGGTGCAGGACGTGGGCGGCCGAAAGATGATCGGCATGCGCGTGCGTTTCGAGAATCCAGGCCACCTGCAGCGCCTCTGCGTTCACGATCGCCATCAGCGCCGCGGCACTGGCCGTATCGGTGCGTGCGGCCGCGCTGTCGTAGTCGAGCACCGGGTCTACGATCACCGCCTGCCGGCTTTCTGGATCCCAGGCGACGTAGGAAAAGGTGGATGTCGGCGGGTGATAAAAACCGCGGACTTGCGGCGATCGAACCATGCAGCTCTCCATGTCGCTTCGTGCACGCCGCCGACTGGCCGGGATGGGCCGGCGACCTTATTATCGCTAAATTGTCTAATTTAATGCACTTCGTTTTTCTTCGAATATCGACTAGCATAGCTGCGATGAGCTCACAACCACATGGTGTTCAGCCCCGCAACGGCGATTTGTTGCCCTTCGATCCGGAGGAGATGCGTGCCCATGCGGATGAAGCGACGCGGCTGTTGAAAGCCCTGTCCAACAGTTCCCGACTCATGGTCCTCTGCAGCCTCGCCAAGGGCGAACTCACCGTCGGCCAGATCAACGAACGCGTCCCCCTGTCGCAATCCGCGCTGTCCCAGCACCTGGCGGTCCTGCGCCGCGATGGTCTCGTCCACACGCGCCGTTCGGCGCAGACCATCTACTACACCATCGCCGACGGCCCCGCCGGGCGGCTGATCGAGACCCTGCACGACATCTTCTGCGGCAGTAGCGCAGGCTGACCGGCCTGTCCCCGGAGCGGCACCCGACCGCGGCCGATACATAGCACCCCCCTGAATCCGGATGCGCCGCCACCGGCGAACTGCGCCTCGTGTCACCTGCGTTCTGTAGAACCCGCGTACACCTTGGCGTCCCGGCTTGCCCAACACGCCAGGAATGACCGCCCGCCAGCAATGGCGCGGGTTGCACCGCTGTGAGAGCGATTGAATCCGAATCGGGCCGGCTGACGATGTATAGCTTGTGAGTAACTTTTCCGGATCAAAACCATGGCGCTGAAAACACCGTTCCCGACGCTCTTGACCGCGATGTGGCTTCTGCTGCCCGGCGCGGCGCACGCCGCTGTATCCGAGTCCGCCCCCGAAACCGCCACACCGGCCCTCGAAGGCCTGGTCGAAATCGGCAGCGGCAAGCTGACCTGGTTCGGTCTGCAGGTTTACGAGGCGAGATTGCTGGATCCCGACGGCCAGTACGACGGCGGCGGTCAGCAGGGGACGCTTGCGCTCGAGATCACATATCGGCGGAACATCCCCCGGTCACGCTTGCTGGATACAACCGAGCAGGAGTGGAGCCGCCTGGAGCGGGAGCTCGAGATCAGCGAACGATCGACCGTGGAGGACTGGCTCGGGCAGCTGGAGGGGATCTGGCCCGACGTGGCGCCGGGCGACCGCATCATCGCGCTCTACGAACCGGGCGGCGCCACCCGCTTCTACGGCAATGACGGGCTGCTCGGCATCATCGAGGACCCGCGCTTCGGGCCGGCATTCCTGGGGATCTGGTTGCATCCCGACACGCGTGCAGACGACCTGCGTACCGCGCTGATCGGTGGCCAGCCATGATCGCGCGCCGCTTTGCGCTGCTGCTGTTGGTGATGACCGCCGGCTGCACGACACCGGTCGAGGACTATGCCGGCCGCGAGCCGCAGCTTCTGCTGGACGAGTATTTCAACGGGCCGCTCGTGGCCTGGGGCATCCTGCAGGACCGCTCCGGCGAGGTCACGCGCAGCTTCCGCGTAGACATGGTCGGCCGCTGGGACGGCGATACCGGGGTGCTGGAAGAGGATTTCCTCTGGAGCGACGGTGAGACGGAACGCCGCGTGTGGCGCTTTCGCAAGCTCGACGAACACAACTACATCGGCACGGCGGGGGACGTCGTCGGCGAGGCCGAGGGTCGCGCTTTCGGCAACGCGCTGCATTGGCGCTACACCCTGTCCCTGCCCTGGCGGGACGGCACGATCGACGTGCGTCTCGATGACTGGATGTGGCTGATCCAGGACGAGATCCTGGTAAATCGATCGGAGATCCGCAAGTTCGGTTTCCGCGTCGCCGAACTGACCATTTTTTTCCAGAAGCTGGAGCCTGCCAATGCGCCTTGAGTCATCCATGGACACCGCGACTTCTTCTTCCCCGGACGCGTCGGCACGGACCCGACGCGACCACAGTGGCCATGATGGTATCGGCCCTCGCACGATCGACGACACCCAGGTCGTGACGGGTGCGGTCGGCGCGGGCGCAGGCGTGGCCGCGCTGTTTCCGATCCGCGTCGTTTCCCGACTGACCGGCATCAACCCGGTGACGATCCGTGCGTGGGAACGGCGCTATGGCCTGGTCATGCCCGAACGTACACCCGGCGGCCACCGCCTTTACAGCCGCGCGGACGTCGAGGTCCTGCGCGCCGCATCCCGCCTCGTCGATCAGGGAGTCTCGATCAGCCGGGCCAGTCGCCTGCTCGATGATCCGGTGCATCCCCGCGAGGATCGCGAAGATCGCTTCCTGGAAAGATTCCAGGAGCGGCTCCACGCGCTCGACGAGGACGGTATGAGCGCGGTCCTCGAAGCATCGCTCAGCGCCGATACGGCAGACACCGACGCACAATTGCTGGATCGGCTGCCGGGGCTCGTCCCCGGCCTGCCGCGGCTCGAGCAAAGATTCCTGGACGGCTGGCTCGAAGGCCTGCTGGCTTTCCGGATCTACCAGCGTGTGGCCCAGCCGGGAGAACGCCGCGTGCTCGTATGCAGCCCCGCAGCTCCTGCCCATCGCACCTGGGCATTGGTGTTCGCGCTCGGGCTGGTGGGTTCCGGCCTGCGTCCGGCGATGCTGTACGCCCCGCAACTCGACGACCTGGCGGAAGCCGTCCAGCGGATCGATGCGGTGGCGGTCGTGCTCGGCGGGGCGGCTCGTGCCTGGGCCGGCCTGACGCCGGGAATGCTTGCCGCGCCGGCATTTGTGGAAGAGGCCGGGGAAGGTTTTCTTCCGCTCGGAACGGAAATCCACGATGCGAGGGCTCGGGTGATCAGCTTCCTCAGTACGGATGCCGACCCGTCGTGACGGCGTCGCTTCACTCTGCGGGGCCGGCGCCTGACGTCGTTGGCCGCCTTCAGGCGTTGTTCCAGGAACTGCGCGCCGACAATCTCGAACTGCTGGACAACGTGTATGCGGCTGACGTGACCTTCCAGGACCCCTTGCACAGAGTGGAGGGTCTCGCTGAGTTGAAAGCCTATTTCGGTCGGCTGTACGCGGCGGTCGAATCCATACGTTTCGACTTCGAGACAGTGGTCGCCGCCCCCGAGGAGGCCATGCTCACCTGGAAGATGTACATGAGACATGCCCGCCTGCGCAGCGGCGAGGAACTGGCGCTTCCCGGCGCAACTCACATTCGCTTCGCGGAGCGAGTGCACTACCACCGCGACTATTTCGATGCCGGGGCAATGCTCTACGAGCGGCTCCCCGTGCTCGGGACGGTCATACGGGCCATCCGCCGTCGCGTCTGACGCGGAGAAGGAAAACAAGCATCATGAAACTCGCAATCATCGGCAGCGGGATCTCCGGCCTGACGGCCGCCCGCAAGCTCTGCCAGCAGCACGACATCACGGTTTTCGAAGCCAACGACTACATCGGCGGCCACACGAATACCGTCGACGTGGCGCTCGAGGGCCGTGACTGGGCGGTGGACACCGGGTTCATCGTCTTCAACGACTGGACCTATCCCAACTTCATTGCACTCATGGACGAAATCGGGGTCGAGTCTCAACCGAGCGACATGGGCTTCAGCGTCCGGTGCGAGCGCAGCGGGCTCGAATACTGCGGCAGCTCCACGGCACAACTGTTCGCGCAGCGGCGCAACCTGGTCAACCCGGGCTTCTGGATGATGATCCGCAGCATCCTGCGCTTCAACCGGGAGTCCCGAAAGCTGCTGTCGGAGAGCGATGATTCCCTGGAGCTCGGCGCCTACCTTGCCCGTGAAGGCTACTCGCGCCGCTTCGTCGAGCACTATATCGTGCCGATGGGCGCAGCGATCTGGTCGACGGACCCGCAGACGATGCTCCGTTTTCCGGCACGGTACTTCGTGGAGTTTTTCGCCAATCATGGTCTTCTGTCGGTGAACGACCGGCCGCA
>CAYTXS010000175.1:0-5181 GCA_964441585.1 uncultured Thioalkalivibrio sp. | reverse complement strand
GATTCAACGAGAAATAGCGGCGGAACACCGCGGCGTAAAGCGGGTCGTCGCGAAAGCTTCGCCGCATGAAAAACGCACCGCCGCTGCGCAGGATCGGGCCGATCACCGGCAGGTTCAGATTGACGCCCGCGGCGATATGCGGCGGCACCAGGCCGTTGCGATACACGACGTAAGACAACAACAGGTAATCGATGTGACTGCGATGGCAGGGCACATAGACGATCTCGTTGCCCTCCGCGACGGCTTTCAATTGCTCTACGCCACCCACTTCGACGCCCTCGTAGAGCCGGTTCCAGAGCCACATGAGCAGACGCTCCATGACCCGCACCGTGGTGTAGCTGTAGTTGGCGGCGATCTCGTTGGCGTAGCGGCGCGCCTTGGCGACCGACTTGGCCGTCGGCAGCTTGTGGACCTCACTGTCGCGACGGATCGCCCGGCGGACAGGATCGGAATTCAGCACCTGGTTGACGAGCGTGCGCCGATGGGACAGATCGGGCCCGATCGTCGCGATCCGCCGCCGGCGAAAATGCACCCGCAGCACGCGCCCGAGCTTGCGCGCCACCAGGGCGGGATTCGGGCCCTCGGCCACCAGCGTGGAGAGCTGGACCGGTTCGCTGAACTGCAGGAGCACATCGCGGCCGTGGAAGAGGATCATGAAGAGCTTGTTGATCCGGCCCACGATCCGCCAATCTTCCGAGAAGAGCAGCTTGAAGATCGAACGTTCCTTGTCCGGGGAGCGACCCCAGAATACTGAAACAGGGACGACGACGACTTCCTTCACCTGGCCGGTCTGCACTGCCGCTGCCAGGCGCTCCAGGCGGCCACCGCGCGCCTTCCTGCCACGCTTCGGCGCCTTGCGCAGATACGCGACCGCACGCCATTCCTTCAGTCCCTCCATCGCCAGCCCGGCCGACGGGCGCGGCAATCCGTTGCGCAGGCATTCCTGCTCCAGGACCGCCAGATCAGCCAGGCCGGGACGCTCGAGGACGTAACAGACGGGTTGCGCGGAGAAGGAGGCGACCCGCTTGAGTTGCGCCTCGAGCGTGCGCGTTCGGACCCAGAGGAACATCAATTTCCTCGTGAGCCACAGCGCCAGCCGCCACAGTCCGTGCCAGGGGTACATAAGGCTCGGCAGTGTAACCGGCCCGCCGTCGCGCGTCAGTCGTTTTCGTGTACCGCGCATTGGTGTTCGCCGGCCGCGCGCTTTAACCTTGCGGAAATACATGGAGGAACACGATGTCGCCGCAAAAAGAAGCCTCGCTGGAACTCGCCGTGATCGGTAACTGCCAGGTCAGCGCACTGGTGGACGAATTCGGCCGGATGGTGTGGGCCTGCATGCCGCGCTTCGACAGCAATCCCGTGTTCTGCGCCCTGCTGATGCCGGACCAGCAGGAGGTGGAGCGCGGCATCTTCGAAGTGGTGCTCGAGGACTTCGTCCGCGCCGAGCAGAGCTACGTCACCAACACGCCGATCCTCGAGACCCTGCTCTACGATGCGCACGGCGGCTGCGTGAAAATCGTCGATTTCGCGCCGCGCTTCGAACATTTCGAACGCATGTTCCACCCGTTCATGTTCGTACGCCACGTGGAGCCCGTCACGGGCAATCCGCGGGTCACCATCCGCCTCCGCCCCGCGGGCGGCTATGGCGCGGAAGATCCCCGCCAGACTTTCGGCAGCAACCACGTGCGTTACGTCCTGCCGGACCTGACCCTGCGCCTGACCACTGATGCCTCGCTCACCCACGTGCGGGAAGAGCGGCCTTTCCGCCTCACGAGGCCGGTGAGCTTCATTCTCGGGCCCGACGAGAGCCTGCGTGAATCGGTGTCGCACAGCAGCAGGCAGCATTTCGAGGAGACCCGCGCCTACTGGCAGGAATGGGTCCGGGGTCTCGCGGTTCCCTTCGAATGGCAGGAGGCCGTCATCCGCGCCGCCATCACGCTGAAACTGTGCGCCTTCGAGGACACCGGGGCGATCATCGCGGCCGTGACGAGCTCCATCCCGGAAGCCCCGGGGAGCTCGCGCAACTGGGATTACCGCTATTGTTGGCTGCGCGACAGTTTTTTCGTGGTACATGCCCTGAACCGCCTCGGGGCGACCCGCACCATGGAGGCCTACCTCGGCTGGATTCTGAACGTGGCCGCGTCGAGCGACGGCGACGGCCTCCAGCCGGTCTACGGCATCGGCGGCGAGGCCGACCTCACCGAGACCATCGTCGGGCAGCTTGCCGGCTATCGGGGGATGGGGCCGGTGCGGGTCGGCAACCAGGCCTTCGAACAGGTACAGAACGACGTCTATGGCGCGGTCGTGCTGGCCTCCGCCCAGGTGTTCTTCGACCGTCGCCTGATCGGCTCGGCCGGCAAGGAACAACTGGCGCTGCTCGAGGACATCGGCCAGCGCGCGTTTGAGCTGTTCGATCAGCCCGACGCCGGCATCTGGGAATACCGCGGACGGGCCCGCGTCCACACTTTCTCGAGCATGATGTGCTGGGCCGGCTGCGACAGGCTGGCGCGGATCTCGGCCCACGTCGGGGACCAGGAGCGCGCCACGCTCTGGCGCAGCCGGGCCGATCACATCCATGCCGAGATCTGCGCCCATGCATGGAACGAGGAACAGGGCTGTTTCATGGAGAGCTTCGGCGGCACGACGCTGGACGCGAGCATGTTACTCATCGGTGATCTAGGCTTTGTAGCAAGCGACGACCCGCGCTTCCGTCGCACGGTAGAATGCCTGGAGAACCACCTGCGGCGCGGTAAGCACATGTTCCGCTACGGGGAGCCGGACGATTTCGGAGAACCGGAAACCGCTTTCAACATCTGCACATTCTGGTACATCAACGCGCTCGCGGAGATCGGGCGCAAGGACGAGGCAAGGGAATTGTTTGAAGAAATGCTGAACTGCCGGACTCGCCTGGGACTGCTGTCCGAGGACTACGACGTGCGCAACGGCCAACTCTGGGGCAACTTTCCTCAGACCTACAGCCTGGTGGGCATCATTCTCGGCGCGATCCGTCTCAGCCAGCCCTGGGAGGACGCGTTTTGAGCCGCCTGATCGCCGTCTCGAATCGCGTGGCCGCGCCCTCGGGCGGCAAGTCCGCAGGCGGCCTCGCCGTCGGCATACTCGCAGCGTTGAAACAGGCGGGCGGCATCTGGTTCGGCTGGGGCGGCAAGACCTGCCACGGCGAACCGACCGATCCGAAGCTGGATCGTCACGGCGAGATCACTTTTGCCACCATCGACATCAACGAAACGGAATTCGACGGTTACTACAACGGCTATTGCAACAGCACGCTGTGGCCGCTGTGTCACTACATGCTGGGCATCTTCCGCTACACGCGCGAGCACCACGAAGCATACCGGCGCGTCAACGAGATGTTCGCGCGCAAGCTGCGCCCCCTGCTGCAGGACGACGACCGGATCTGGGTGCATGACTACCACCTGATCCCGCTGGCCGAGGAACTGCGCCGCGCAGGCGTCCGGCAGCCGATCGGCTTTTTCCTCCATGTGCCGTTCCCGGCGTTCGACATCCTGCGGACGCTGCCCGGCTATCATCGCCTCTTGCGGTCGCTGGCCCAGTACGACGTGGTCGGTTTCCAGACCGAGCAGGACTGCGAGAACTTTCTCGCCGGGCTGCGCGCGGCAGGGCTGGGCGGCGACCGGGACCCTGATGGTCGCGTCAGCGCCCTGCAGCGCCGCATCCAGGTAAACGCCTATCCGATCAGCATCGACGTCGAGGAGGCCGTGACGCAGGCCGCCGGCTCGATGAAGGCGAGTGCGGTGCAGAGACTGGCCAAAGATATCGATGATCGCGAACTCGTCATCGGCGTAGATCGCCTGGACTACAGCAAAGGATTGCCGGAGCGCTTCGAGGCCTTCCAGACGCTGCTCGAGCGCCATCCGGCGAGCCACCGCCACCTCGTGTTTCTGCAGATCGCTTCGCCGACGCGCAGCGGGGTGCGCGCCTACGAGGACATTCGCCACGAACTCGAGCGATCGGCGGGCCATATCAACGGCCGTTTCTCGCAACCCGACTGGACGCCGATCCGCTACATCAATCGGGGCATTTCGAGAAAAATGCTGATGGGCTATTTCCGGCTGGCGAAAATCGGTCTCGTGACGCCGTTGCGCGACGGCATGAACCTGGTGGCCAAGGAATACGTAGCCGCCCAGGACCCGACGGATCCCGGCGTGCTCGTGCTGTCACAACTGGCCGGCGCGGCGGCCGAATTCGGCGAGAGCGCGCTGCTGGTGAATCCCTACGATGCGGTCGGCGTGGCCGATGCAATCCTCACGGCCTCCGAAATGTCGCTGGAGGAACGCCAGGAACGCCACAAGGCCATGATGGACGTGCTGCGCACCAACGACATTCACGCCTGGCGGCAACGCTTTCTGGACGCACTCGGGCCCTGAAGCGGTTTAAGCGCCGGCCAGCCGCTTCCTCTCAGAGCCGGCCGTAGATCACCAGGTGACGATCGCTCACCGGCCGCACGGTGAAATGCCCGAGGCCGGCGGCTTCCAGCTGCCGGCGCACCTCCGCCGGCTCGAAGGCCGCGAGCAACGAATTATAGAAATCCCGCCGCAACACCTCGGGCTCGCCCGCGGCATGCGCCTCGACGAGCGCCCCGGCGGCGGCCATGCTCGCGGGTCGCATGAGATCCATGACGAGCACCGGCGCGCCGGGGTGGCCGCGCGCCACGATCATCCGCCAAAGCGCGTCCGGCTCATGCAGATGATGCAGCACGCTGTTCGACACGATGGCCTCGTAGCGCGACCGGGGCAGCTCAGCGTCGGGAACCAGGCCCTCGATGAAGTGCACCCGGTCATGCAATGCGGGTGTCGCAGCCAACGCGGCGATTCCGAAGTGGAGCATCGCTGCGGAGCCGTCGAGGCCGTGCACCTCGATGCCGGGGTGCGCAGCCGCCAGTTGCAGGCTGATGTCGCCCGGCCCGCAGCCGAGATCGAGCACCGCCGCGCCGGCCGGCAGGGGTCCCACGAACTCTTCGTAGAGCGCCACGAAGCGGGCGTTCGGCTCCGCAAAATCGGCCTCTGCGTAGGCGCGGGCCTGGGCCGCGTCGTCCATCAGTTCCGGCTCGACGATTCTTTCCAACTCGGTGTCCTTTTCGCGACGTGAGGGCGCTCTGTGAATCTGCGGCCAGATGTTAGCTTATCGTCAGCCTTCTCACAG
>CAYTXS010000174.1:3693-5201 GCA_964441585.1 uncultured Thioalkalivibrio sp. | reverse complement strand
AACTCTTCTTCGCGCGCTTCTTCGGCAGGTACAAGTCCGTCAGCGTCCCTTCGAACGCCTCGGCCGCCATCGCCACGCTTTCCGACAGGGTCGGATGCGGATGGACGGTCAGGCCGATGTCGGCGGCGTCGCAGCCCATCTCGATGGCCAATCCTGCTTCCGAAATCAGGTCGCCGGCATTGGTGCCGACGATGCCGGCGCCGAGCAGGTGGCCGCTCTCGGGTGAGAACAACAGCTTGGTGAAACCTTCCTCGCGGCCAATGGCGAGCGAGCGACCCGACGCGGCCCAGGGGAAGGCGCCCTTTTCGTATTCGACGCCCTCGGCCTTCGCCTGGTCCTCGGTGAGTCCGACCCAGGCGATCTCGGGATCTGTGTAGGCGACGGAAGGAATCACGCGTGCATCGAAGGCGCTCTTCTCGCCGCAGGCGACCTCGGCGGCAACCTTGCCTTCATGCGTCGCCTTGTGGGCGAGCATGGGCTGTCCCACGATGTCGCCGATCGCGAAGATGTGTTCGATGTTGGTGCGCTGCTGCTTGTCCACCGGGATAAAGCCGCGCTCGACCATCACGCCGGCCGCATTGCCGTCGATCACATCGCCGTTCGGCCGGCGGCCCACCGCCACCAGCACGCGGTCGTAGGTCACGGGCTTCTCCGGCGCGTTCTTGCCCTCGAAGCTGACCTTGATACCGCTCTTGAGCGCCTTCATCCCCGTGACCTTGGTGCCCGTCATGATCGCTTCGTAGCGCGCCTTGATGCGCTTCTCCAGCGGTCGGACCAGGTCGCGGTCGCAGCCAGGCATCAGCGTCTCGGTCAATTCGACCACGCTCACTTTCACGCCGAGCGCATCGTACACGCAGGCCATCTCCAGGCCGATGATGCCGCCGCCGATCACCAGCATCCGCTTCGGCAGCTCCTCGAGCGCCAGCGCGCCGGTCGAGTCCATCACGCGCGGATCATCGGGCATGTCGGGCAGGGCCATGGATTCGGAGCCGGCGGCGATGATGCACTGGCGAAAGCTCAGTTCCTGTTCGCCGTCGGGTCCGTCGAGCTTGATGCTGTGGGGCCCGGTGAACTTCGCGGAGCCGCGCAGCACCTTCACCTTGCGCTGCTTCGCGATGGTGTCGAGGCCCTTCGTCAGGCGCCCCACGACGCCGCCCTTCCAGTTGCGCAGCTTGTCGAGCTCGATTTTCGGCTCGCCGAACACGATGCCGTGCTCGGTCATGTGCGCGGCCTCCTCGATCACCGCTGCGGCGTGCAGCAGGGCTTTCGACGGGATGCAGCCGACGTTCAGGCACACCCCACCGAGCGTGTCCCAGCGTTCCACCAGCGTGACGTCGCGCCCGAGGTCAGCGGCGCGGAAGGCGGCCGTGTAGCCGCCCGGACCTGCGCCGAGCACCAGCAGGTCGGCGTCGTAGTCGCGCTGCGGCTCGGACGATGCGGAAGATGCGGACGACGCTTTGGACGATGCGGCGGACGGCTTAGAGGATGATTCCTTCTCGCTCTTCTCG
>CAYTXS010000174.1:0-3593 GCA_964441585.1 uncultured Thioalkalivibrio sp. | reverse complement strand
CTTCTCGCTCTTCTCGTCCTTCTCTGCCTTGTCGGACTCGCCAGCCTCATCAGCCCCGTCGGCCTTCTCCTCCTCGGCGCTCTCCGCGCTCTCCGCGTGACCTTCTTCCTCCGCTTCCACCAGCGCAATCACGTCGCCTTCCGACACCCGGTCTCCCGTGCTCACTTTGAGCTCCGCGATCCGTCCGCCGAACGGCGCCGGCACATCCATCGAGGCCTTGTCGGTCTCGAGGGTCAGCAGCGCATCCTCGGCGGCGACGGTATCGCCGGCCGACACCAGGACCTCGATCACTTCGACGTCCTTGAAGTCGCCGATATCGGGAACCCGGATTTCTTTCTTTTCACTCATCGCAAGCGCTTCCCTGGCGCCGGCCCTCAGGCCAGCAACCGATCGACATCGGAGAGGATTTCCGCGAGGTAGCGGGTGAAGCGCACCGCGGCCGCGCCGTCGATGACGCGGTGGTCGTAGGACAGCGACAGCGGCAGCATCAGCCGGGGCACGAATTCGCCGTCGCTCCAGACCGGCTGCATCGCGTGACGCGACACGCCGAGTATCGCCACCTCGGGCGCATTGATGATGGGCGTGAAGAAGGTCCCACCCAGGCTGCCGAGGCTCGAGATGGTGAAGTTCCCGCCCTGCATCTCGGCGCTGCTCAGCTTGCCGTCGCGCGCCTTGATCGACAGCTCGCCGAGTTCGCGCGCGACCTGGAACAGGCTCTTGCCTTCCACGCCGCGGATCACCGGCACCACCAGCCCGCCCGGCGTGTCCACGGCGAAGCCGATGTTGTAGTAGTGCTTGACGATGAGCTGCTGCCCGTCGGGATGTAGTGAGGCGTTGAACTGCGGGAACTCGCGCAGCGCCTTGACGCAGGCGCGGATCATGAACGCGAGCGGCGTCAGCTTCGCGCCTTCCTTCTCCGCGTCGGCCTTCAGGTCCTTGCGCGCGCGTTCCATCTCGGTGATGTCGGCCTCGTCGAACTGCGTGACATGCGGCAGGTTCACCCAGGAGGCATGCAGGCGCGGCCCGGCGATCCGCTGGACCCGCGACAGCGCCTTGAGCTCGGTGTGACCGAACTTGGTGAAATCGACTTCCGGCACCTCGGGCAGGGCTGCGCCGGCGGCCGGGCGGTCCTCCTTCTGCAGCGCTTTCTTCACCCAGACTTTCACGTCTTCGTGGGTGATCCGCCCCTTGACGCCGCTGCCCGATACGCGTCCGAGGTCGACACCCATCTCGCGTGCGAACTTGCGCACCGAAGGGCCGGCATGGACATGGGCCGGCGTGCCTTCCGGCAACGGCGGTGCCGCAGGCAGGCGCTCCGACTCGCGCTTCTTGGGCGCCTCGTCCTTGTCGGCCGGCTTCGGCTCAGCCTTCTGTTCGCTCTTTTTTCCGTCCTCTTGTTCCGATTTCTTCTCGGCCTTCTCTTCGGGCTTTTTCTCGGATGCGGCGCTTTCCTCGGGCTTCTCGCCGTCACCGTCGCCCTCACCGCCGCCATCGCCTTCCAGCAACAGCACCAGGTCGCCGGCCGAGACGCGATCGCCCTTCCCCACCTTGAGTTCGGCGACCCGGCCGGCCGCCGAGGACGGTACGTCCATGGACGCCTTGTCGGTCTCGATGGTGATCAGCGGATCTTCGACCGCGACCTCGTCGCCCTGCTGCACGTGGACTTCGATGATCTCGACATCCTCGAAATCGCCGATGTCGGGAACGCGTACTTCATTCTTGTCAGGCACGTCGGTTCCCCTACAGGTCCACTGGATCAGGTTTCTGCGGATCGATGCCGTAGTTCTCGATGGCCTTGCTCGCCGCGCCGGCTTCCAGCTTGCCGTCGGCCGCGAGCGCCGCCAGCGTCGCCGCGACGATGTAGCGCCGGTCCACCTCGAAATGATCGCGCAGCGCCGCGCGGGCATCGCTGCGGCCGAAGCCGTCGGTGCCAAGCGTGACGTACCGACCGGGGACCCACTCTCGCACCTGGTCGGGCACAGCGGTCATGTAATCCGTCGCCGCGACGAACGGGCCCTCGCGACCCTCCAGGCACCGCTCGACGAAGCATTTCTCCGGTTTTTCTTCAGGGTGCAGCCGGTTGCGACGCGTCACCGACAACGCGTCGCGGCGCAACTCGTTGAAGCTCGTCACGCTCCACACGTCGGCATCCACGCCGTGCTCCTCGGCCAGCATGTCGGCCGCGCCGAGCACCTCGCGCAGGATCGTGCCCGAGCCGAACAGCTGCACACGGGGGCGCTTCTTCTTGCCTCCTCCGGCACTACGCAATTCGTACATGCCCTTGAGCACGCCCTCGTGCGCCTCCGGGGGCAAGGCGGGGTGGCGGTAGTTCTCGTTCATGCAGGTGATGTAATAGAAGATCCGCTCCTGGTCCACGAACATGCGCTGCAGCCCGTCGTGCACGATCACCGCCAGCTCGCCGGCATAGGCGGGATCGTAGGAGCGGCAGTTGGGGACCGTGGATGACAGCAGGTGGCTGTGGCCGTCCTGGTGCTGCAGCCCCTCGCCGGCCAGCGTGGTGCGTCCTGCCGTACCGCCGATGAGAAAACCGCGCGCCTGCGAATCGCCGGCCGCCCAGATGAAGTCGCCGACGCGCTGGAAGCCGAACATCGAGTAGAAGAGGTAGAACGGCACCATGTTCACGCCGTGGTTGGCGTAGGCCGTGCCGGCCGCGGTCCAGGCACACAGCGCACCGGCCTCGTCGATACCCAGCTGCAGGATCTGCCCGGTCTTGTCTTCCTTGTAGTAACTCAGCGTGTCGGAGTCCTGCGGCGTGTAGAGCTGGCCTTCGCGCGACCAGATGCCGAACTGGCGGAACATGCCTTCCATGCCGAAAGTGCGCGCCTCGTCGGGCACGATGGGCACCACGTTCTTGCCGATCAGCTTGTCGCGGCACAGCGCGGTCAGCATGCGCACCATCGCCATGGTGGTGGAGATCTCGCGCTCCCCGCTGCCCTCGAGCTGGCCCTTGAAGACCTCCTCGAGCTTCGGCAGGCGGAGCGCCTCGGCCTTGGTGATGCGGCGCGGCAGATAGCCGCCCAGCGACTCGCGGCGCTCCTTCAGGTAGCGGGTCTCCGGGCTGTCGTCGGCCGGCTTGCGGAAGGGCACGTCCTTGATCTCCTCGTCGGAGATCGGCAGGTCGAAGCGATCGCGGAAGGCGCGCAGGTCCTTCTCGTCGAGCTTCTTCTGCTGGTGCGCGATCATGCGCCCCTCGCCCGAGGCGCCCATGCCGTAGCCTTTCACCGTCTTCGCCAGGATCACGACCGGCCGGCCCTCGGTCTCGACCGCTTCCTTGTAAGCGGCGTAGACCTTGCCGCGGCTGTGTCCGCCGCGATTCAGGTTCCAGATCTCGTCGTCCGACATGTTGGCGACCATCGCCTTCAGTTCGGGGTACTTGCCGAAAAAATGCTCGCGCACGAAGGCGCCGTCCTTCGACTTGAAGTTCTGGTAGTCGCCGTCGACGCACTCCTCCATGCGCTTGCGCAGCAGGCCCTTGTCGTCGCGCGCCAGCAGCGCGTCCCAGCCGTGGCCCCAGATAACCTTGATGACTTTCCAGCCGGCGCCCTGGAAGGCCGCCTCGAGCTCCTGGATGA
>CAYTXS010000173.1:0-5240 GCA_964441585.1 uncultured Thioalkalivibrio sp. | reverse complement strand
CGAGTTCTCCGGCCAGCTGCCCGCAGCGTGCCTCGATGGAGGCCAGTGTGACCACGCCATAGAGATCGGGTTCCCGGTCGCCGAGCAGGTTCATGTTCGGACCGTTCAACAGCAGCAGGCGGCTCATGGCAGGCGAGTTTTCATAGGAAAGCGGAAGATGCACGCTAGATCGGAGAAAGTCTATAGCTTTTCTCTACAAATATGCACCAGTATCCGGACGCATCTGCGCCGCTCAGAGCAGTTCTGCGAGAATCGCCTCGATCTGCTCGCGGTGAATCTCGCCGGTGTGCACCCGCAGTATGCGTCCTTCCCGGTCCGTGAATGCCGTGAACGGCAGGCCGATGAAGTTGTTCACGAAGGCGTTCGCGAGATCCATGGCGTCCTGCTGGCCGATCAGAACCGGGTAATTGAAGTCGAAGTCGGCTGCAAATTCGGCTACCGCCTCGGTTTCGTCGATCGCGATGCCGATGACCTGGACGCCGCGGCCGGCGTAGCGCTCCTGGATCTCGACGAGGAGCGGGATCTCGCGAATGCAGGGCGGGCACCAGGTGGCCCAGAAGTTCACCACGCGCACGGCGCCGTCCCACTCGCCACTCGAGCGGGGCATGCCCTCCAGATCCGGCAGCGTGAAAGACGGCGCGAACTCCGCGGCCTGCCGGGCGGCCGTGGCGGGTGGTGTCTCGGGCGGCGCCGGCTGGAACAGCTTCATGTAGATGAAAAACCCGGCCGCGCCCGCAACCAACGCCAGCAAGACCAGCGGCAATGCCCGCGTCACAGTACATCTCCCGCCAGGTCGCGGGCTTCGCGCACATGCGCGGCGAAGCGTTCCGCGGGCACGAAGCCGAGCAGCCGGTAGGCGCGCAGCTCGTCCCCGTCGGGGCCGAAAAACAATGTGGCGGGAGGGCCGAATATGCCGAAATGATTCATCAGTTCCCGATCGGCCGCGTCATTGGCCGTGACGTCGGCCTTGAGCAACACCGTGTCGCCCAGAGCCGACTGCACCACCGGCTCCGGAAAGGTATAGCGCTCCATTCGCTTGCAGTCCACGCACCAGTCGGCGTAGAAGTCCAGTAGCACACTACGTCCGGCCGCGTCGGCCAGGCGCAACTCGCGTTCGACGTCCGCCACCGTCTTGACCGGCCGGAACTCGGTGGTCGTCGCGGCGGGGCCGGCGTCGGTCATTGCGCGAAGGCCTGAAAGGGGCTGCCAGAGACTGCTGCCGCCGGCCGCCGCGCCGACCAGCAGCACGGCGCCGTATAGCAGACTCATCAGTCCGAGGCCCTTGGCGATGCGCCGGCCGGGCCCGGCCGTGGCCGTCAGCGGGTCCAGCCCGCCCAAAAACACCGCGACCAGGAACAGCAGCCCCGCCCAGAGGGCGAGCGCGGCGGCCGGCGGCACGATGCGCTCCAGCATCCAGACCGCGACACCGAGAAGGAGGAGGCCGAAAACGTTTTTGATGGTTTCCATCCAGGCTCCCGCCTTCGGCAGGAGTTTGCCGGCCGAGGCGCCGAACGCCAACAGAGGCACGCCCATGCCCAGCGACATGGCGAACAGCGCCGCACCGCCGCGGAATGGGTCGCCGGTCGCGCCGATGACGATCAGGGCGGCCGCCAGCGGTGCTGCAACGCAGGGGCCGACGATGAGCGCCGAGAAGACGCCCATGGCGCCGGCGCCGATCCAGGTTCCCGAGCGTTGGCGATTCGACAGCGAGGTCATCTTCGCCTGCAGCCCGGCAGGGACCTGGAGCTCATAGAAGCCGAACATTGACAGGGCGAGCGCGACGAACACGGCACTGAAGCCGATCAGCACGGCCGGATGCTGGAACGTCGCCTGCAGGTTGTGTCCCAGCAGCGCCACCACCACCCCGGCGATGGTGTAGGTCAGCGCCATCGCGAGAACGAAAATCGCGGAAAGCGTAAAAGCGCGACGACTGGTCACGTCCGGTCCCTGGCCGACGATCAGCCCGGAGAGGATCGGCACCATCGGCAGCACGCAGGGCGTGAAGGCCAGCAGCAGGCCGAAGCCGAAGAACACGGCCAGCACCACCGGCAGCGCCCCCTCGCTGATCAGCGTGGCGAGGCGGTCCGACTCGGAAGCCGGTCCTGCTGCGGCGCCGGGACCCCCGGCCGTCGTCGCGACGGAACCGATCGATGCGGCCGGTAACGACGCAAGCTCCACGGTCCAGGTGGCCGGGGGATAACAGATGCCGTCTTCCGCACATCCCTGGTAGCGCACCTGCAGGGTCTCGGCGCCGGGCGGCGGCTGCACGCGGGTGCCGGCACTGTGATAGACGACTTCGACGTCGCCGAAAGTCTCGTCGCGGATCATCGTGCCGCGCGGGAATTCGGCGGCGAGCGGGGCCCCGTTCGCGGCTACGGAGAACTTGTCGCGATAAAGATAGTAGCCGGGGGCGATGTCCCACTCGAGCAGGACTTCCCCGTCGCGCTGGCTCGCGCGGGTGCGAAAGGCTTCCTCGGGCGGCAGGAACGCCTGTGTCCCGCTATCGCGGTCGCCGGACAGAAACGACAGGAAGGAGCGCACCGGATCACCTGCTGCAGCGGTGTCCCCGGCGCCACTGGAGGCAGTCGGGGGACTTGCAGCGATCGGAGGCGTCGCGGCCGGAGACGCGGCGGCCGCCAGCTGTACCTCGGCGCGCCAAGTCTGGGGCGGCAGGCAAATGCCGATGTCGGCGCAACCCTGTGACTTGATTTCCACCGGCAGTGAATCCCCGGCGGGCTGGCCGCTGACGGGAATCCGGATTTCGAAGGCGCCCCGGTGGATGACGGTTTCGCCGAAGAACTCGTCGGCATAGGGCGTGCCGGGAGGGATCTGCGGCGCACCGAGCTCCACATCCTCGGCGAGGCTGTTAAATGCGAAACGGTCCTCGTAGAGGTAATAGCCGTCGGCCACCTGCCAGCGCACGAACAAAGTGTCGCCCGTCAACTCGGTGCTGTAGCGGAATGCGGCCTCGGCGCGCAGCAACTGCGGCTCCGCGATCGCGGATGGCGCGGCCAGGAGGGCCGCCAGCACCAGGAGGATTCGAATCATCATGTTCTTCTGTTCATTATTCCGCAGGAGCGGCTACGCTGGCGCGTACCCAGTCGAGGTACGATTCCAGGCCGCCCATGACAGGGACAGCCACGACCTCCGGAAGTTCGTAGGGGTGCAGTTCCCGGATCCGTGCCGTCAACGCCTCCAGGCGGTCGCGCGTGGACTTGATCAGCAGCAGGGCCTCCGTTTCCTGCTGCACCCGGCCTTCCCAGCGAAAACTGGAGATCACGCCCGGCAACTGGTTCACGCAGGCAGCCAGGCGTTCGTCCACCAGTGCCTCGGCAAGGCCCTCAGCCGCAGGGCCCGGCGGGCACGTGCACAGCACGAGCAGGCAGTCTGTTTCGGCCACGGAGCGTTCCTGCTGCGGTAGTCGCGGGGCGACAAGGATAGCGGTCCGGGCGTTTTGGCGCCACGCGGCGTGCAGGCTATTGACTCCGCCAGATCTGTTCCTATCATTAGCACTCACTCGGGGCGAGTGCTAACAGCATCGCTCGCCATTTCGAATCCGGGTTGAATGCTTCAACCCGTTCACTTTCAAGGAGAAAGCGAAAATGAAAATTCGTCCGCTTCATGACCGCGTCGTCATCAAGCGTCTGGAGGAAGAGCGCACGTCACCCGGCGGCATCGTCATTCCGGACACCGCCACCGAAAAGCCGATCAAGGGCGAGGTGCTCGCCGTCGGCAACGGAAAGATCCTCGAGAGCGGTGAAGTCCGCGCCCTGGACCTGAAGATCGGCGACCGCGTTCTCTTCGGCAAGTACAGCGGGACCGAGGTGAAAGTGGATAACCAGGACGTCCTCGTGATGCGCGAAGACGACGTCATGGCGGTCCTCGAGGGCTGATCCCTCCCCGTCCCCACAGAACACGCAAACACAGTTACCAGGAGCAACCATCCATGGCTGCAAAAGAAGTCAAATTCAGTGATGAGGCCCGCTCGCGCATGATGCGCGGCGTGAATGTCCTCGCCAACGCCGTCAAAGTCACCCTCGGTCCCAAGGGCCGCAACGCAGTGCTCGAGAAGAGCTTCGGTTCGCCGACCGTCACCAAGGACGGCGTCTCCGTCGCCAAGGAAATCGAGCTGCAGGACAAGTTCGAGAACATGGGCGCGCAGATGGTGAAGGAAGTCGCCTCGCAGACCTCCGACGAGGCTGGCGACGGCACCACCACCGCCACCGTGCTGGCCCAGGCCATCCTCCGCGAGGGCCTGAAGTCCGTGGCGGCCGGCATGAACCCGATGGATCTGAAGCGCGGCATCGACAAGGGCTCGGCGGCCATCACGGGCGAGCTGAAGAAGCTGTCGAAGCCCTGCGAGGACCGCAAGGCGATCGCCCAGGTCGGTACGATCTCCGCCAACGGCGACAGCGATATCGGTGATCGCATCGCCGAGGCGATGGACAAGGTCGGCAAGGAAGGCGTGATCACGGTCGAGGACGGTTCCGGGCTCGAGAGTGAACTGGACGTCGTCGAGGGCATGCAGTTCGACCGCGGTTATCTCTCGCCGTATTTCATCAACGAGCAGCAGACGCAGTCCGCCGTGCTCGAGAACCCCTACATCCTGCTGCACGACAAGAAGGTCTCGAACATCCGCGAGATGCTGCCGCTGCTGGAAGCCGTGGCCAAGGCCGGGCGCCCGCTGCTGATCGTGTCCGAGGACGTCGAGGGCGAGGCGCTGGCGACGCTGGTGGTGAACACCATCCGCGGCATCGTCAAGGTCGCGGCCGTCAAGGCCCCCGGCTTCGGCGACCGCCGCAAGGCGATGCTGCAGGATATCGCCATCCTGACCGGCGGCACCGTGATCTCCGAGGAAGTGGGCCTGCAGCTCGAGAAGGCCACCCTGGCCGATCTCGGCGAAGCCAAGAAGGTCCAGGTGACGAAGGAGAACACCACCATCATCGATGGCCACGGCAAGGCCGAGGACATCAAGGGCCGCATCGAGCAGATTCGCGCCCAGATCGAGGACGCCACCTCCGACTACGACAAGGAGAAGCTGCAGGAGCGGGTCGCCAAGCTCGCCGGCGGCGTCGCCGTGATCAAGGTCGGGGCGGCCACCGAGATCGAGATGAAGGAAAAGAAGGCGCGCGTCGAAGATGCGCTGCACGCCACCCGGGCGGCTGTCGAAGAGGGCGTCGTCCCTGGCGGCGGCGTGGCGCTGGTGCGGGCCGTGTCTTCCATCAGCAAGCTCAAGGGCG
>CAYTXS010000172.1:0-5265 GCA_964441585.1 uncultured Thioalkalivibrio sp. | reverse complement strand
CCCGCAGGTTTTCGGCCTTGAGGCCATCGAGCGGCGAAAACGCCTTGAGCTGAGCTACGTCGAGCGACTTACCAGGCATGACGGGGGATCGTGCTCCGATTATTATCTTGATTGTGTCCGCACGCGGCGGATGGCGGCGCAGCAAACGCGACGCCATCCGCGGAGAATATCACAGGAAAGGTCGCCGTCAGGGGCAACTCGTCACGCAACTCGAGGGCGGCTCAGGAGGCGATCTCCTTCCAACCGGCATCAGGCTCGAAACGCTCCCCGTAACGCTCCTCGAGGCGTTTCAGGGAATCGACCACGTCAGCCACCCCGCGGGCACGCGCGAAATTGATCGGCCCGCCCCGGAACGGGGCGAAACCGGTGCCGAAAATGATCCCGGCATCGAGCAGATCGAGATCCTCGACCACACCGTCCCGCCACACGGCCACCGCCTCGTTGACCATCGGCAGCACCAGCCGGTCGGCGAGATCCTGGGGTGGGGTCTCGTCCTTGGCCGCGGGCTTCTCCGGCTTGCCGTCCTTCCATTCGTAGAAGCCGCGTCCCGTCTTCCGGCCGAGGCGTTTTTTCTCGACCATCTCGACGAGCCGGTCAGGCACCGGGATGCCGTAGGCGGCGCCGAGAATCCGCGCGACGTGTAATGCCACGTCGAGTCCCACGGTGTCCGCGAGCTCGACCGGGCCCATGGGCATGCCGAAGCGCTTGGCGGCGGAGTCGATTATCGCGAGCGGCACGCCGTCCTCGCCCGCGAGCAAAGCTTCCATCATGTAGGGCATCAGCACGCGGTTGACGACGAAGCCTGGCGAACTCAGGCAGGGCAGGGGCAGCTTGTCGATCTTCCGCGCGAAGGCGATGCCCTTGTCGATCTCTTCACGCGGCGTCTCGCGGGTGTGAATGATCTCAACGAGCGGCATCATCGCCACGGGATTGAAGAAGTGCAGGCCGATCAGCCGATTCGGCGTTTCCAGCGCATCCTGCAGGTCCTCCAGGCGGATGCTGGAGGTGTTGGTCGCGAGAATCGCGCCCGGCTTCATGCGCGGTTCGACGGAGCGGAACAGCGCCTTTTTGGCGTCCGCATCCTCGTAGATGGCCTCGATCACGACGTCTGCGTCGGGCACGCCCCGGCCATCCACGTCCGGCATCAGCCGGTCGAGCGCCGCCTGGACCAGGCGCGGATCACGCAACTTCTTTTCGTACAGTTTCCGTGCCCGCTTGATGACGGGGGCGATGTACTTCGGCTCCCGGTCCTGCAGCGTCACGTTCATGCCCCGCAGGGCGCACCACGCCGCGATATCGCCGCCCATGACGCCTGCGCCGACCACGTGGACATGACGGAAACTGTGTTTCGCCTTGCCGCCGAGCGCCTTGAGCTTGTCCTGCAGCAGGAACACGCGGACAAGGTTGCGCGAGGTGTCGGTGCAAAACAGCGCGGCGATGGAACGCGCTTCCTTTTCCATCATCAGCGCGGGCTTGTCGCCGTACTCCTTCCACAGGTCGATGATCGCGTACGGGGCCGGATAATGATCGCGGCGCGCTTTCTTGGCGACCTGTTTTTCCAGCACCCCCGCGAGCACCTTGCGTGCGGGGGTCAGGTTCATGAGCCGCTCCTGCAGCGGCAGCTGGCGGCGCTTGGGCGGCTTCAGCGCCATCATGCGAGCGGCCCGTTCGAGGTGCCTGGCCGGCACGATCTGGTCCACGAGACCGATGGCGCGCGCCTGCTTGGGCCGGAGGTTCTTGCCGCTCAGCATCATGTCCATGGCCTTGAGCGGCCCGGCCAGCTGGACCGAGCGCACCGTGCCGCCGAAGCCGGGGTGAATGCCGAGCTTCACTTCCGGCAGGCCGATCACGGTCTTGGGATCGTCGTTGAGGATCCGATAGCGACATGCCAGGGCGAGTTCGAGTCCGCCGCCGAGTGCGAAGCCGTTGATCAACGCGATCGTGGGACACTTCAGCGCCTCGAGACGGTCGAGGACTTTCTGTCCCGCACGCACCATCTCGTAGGCCTGGTCCGCGTCCTTGAGCTCGGTGAATTCCTTGATGTCCGCGCCGGCGACGAAACCGGATTTCTTGGCCGAGCAGACCACCACCGCCTTGGGCAGGTCTTTTTCGAGGCCCGCGAGCTGATCGTTCAGCTCACTCATCACGTCCCGCGACAGGACATTGGTGGACGCTCCGGCCTTGTCGAAATACAGCCAGGCGATGCCGTCTTCGTCGCGGCGCAGGTTCCAATGCTTCACTGATTCATTCATGACGTTTCTCCAGCCGTGCCCTTGAGGAGCATGGCGCCGCCCTGGCCGCCTCCGATGCACAGGGAGGCCACGGCGGTGCCGCCACCCTGGCGCTCGAGTACTTTCAACGCATGCAGTACGATCCGGGCGCCGCTCGCACCCACCGGATGTCCGGTCGCGACCGCGCCACCGTCGATATTGAGCTTCGACTCGTCGATGCGCCCCAGCGCGTCGTCGAGGCCGAGCTCCTTGCGTGAGTAGTCAGGGTCCGCGAGCGCCTCGATGACCGCCAGCACCTGGCCGGCAAAGGCCTCGTTGACCTCCCAGTAATCGACGTCGTCGATCCCCAGGCCGTGCCGTTGCAGCAAAGGTGCCGAGGCATGCGCTGGCCCAAGACCCATTTCGGCGGGGTCGAGCGCGGCCCATTCGGTGTCCTCGATCGTGCCCAGTACCTCGAGTTTGTGCTTTTTCACTGCCGCTTCGCTGGCCAGCAGCAGCAACGCCGCGCCATCGGTGATCTGTGAGCTGTTGCCAGCGGTGACCTGGCCGACGCGCCGGTCGAAGAACGGCTTCAGGGTGGCAAGCTTTTCTTCCGAACTGTCGCGGCGCAGGCCATCGTCTTCCTCGTAAGTGCGCCCCGAAGGGTCGTAGAGCGTCACGACTTCCTCGTCCATGCGGCCCTCGTCGAAGGCAGCCGCGAGACGGTGGTGACTGCGCGCGGCGAAGCGGTCCATCTCCTCGCGGGAAATACCGAAGCGCTGCGCGATGACCTCGCAGGTCTGGCCCATGTTCATGCCCACGATGGGGTCGGTGAGCCCCTTGATCAGGGCGATTTCGGGGGCCAGGTGCTTCGGCCGGAGGCGGGTCATGTGCAATGCCTTGTCCAGCGGCGCCTTGGCGCGAGCCAGGTCGGCCAGCCAGTTCACCATGTCCTCGTTGAACAGCACGGGCGCCCGGCTCATCGCTTCGGTACCCCCGGCCAGTACCATGTCGGCACGTCCCAGCCAGATATTACGCACCGCGGAGTCCAGGGCTTGCATGGCGGACGCGCAATTGCGCATCACCGTAAAGCCCGGCACCTTGTTGCCGCAACCGAGACGCAGCGCCACGATGCGGCCGATGTTCGGCTCGTCGGGGCTGGCCATCGCACAGCCCAGGATGACCTCGTCGAGCTGGTCAGGCGCGATGGGCTGGCGGGCGAGCAGCGAGCGTCCGGCGCTCACCGCCAGATCCGAAGCGCTGAATGGCCCTGGTCGACCACGGGCTTTCAAAAAAGGCGTCCGCGCGCCATCCACCACGTAGGCGGGGCTCGCGTAAGACGCTGAGCGGGATTTGGCCATGATCTACTCCTGACGTTTCCGATTTGCGGTGGACCGCCGGCGCGGTGCGCGGCGACGGGTCTTGTTCTGGTCGGGGACGACCCTGAAGCCGGCTGCGACGAAGGGCAACAGGCGTTCGATGAGCTGATTGACATCGTCGTTCACGGCGGATTCCCCCGACGCCAGCTCCACCAGGTGGCCTTCGGCCACCGGATAGCTGAGCGCACCGACGAGGAACTGCATGCGCCAGCGGACATCCTCGGGCGGAACCTCGGGCAGCAGGCGGCACAAGGCCGTGTGATAGCGTTCGAGCACCTGGCGATACTCGCCCACGAACCAGGATTTGAATGACTCCTCGGCCTCGGTGTGGCTCTGGCCCAACAGGCGCATCACGGTCGGTCCGCCCTGCGCCGGATCACGTGCGATCTGCGACACCGGGCTCATGAAGGCTTCGAGCACCTCTTCCAGGGTGGGCTTGCGCGCCCGTTTCTCGAGGCGGTCGAGATTCTCGAGGCGAGCCTGGTTGAGCGGCTCCAGCCGCCGCCGGTAAACCTCCTCGACAAGCCCTTCCTTGGAGCCGAAATGGTAGTTGACCGCCGCCAGGTTGACCCTGGCCAGGGCGGTGATCGCCCGCAAGGAGGTGCGCGCCACGCCGGTGTGGGCGAAAAGCTCTTCCGCGGCCGCGAGGATGCGGTCCTTGGTGGAGTCGATCAGGCTGGTCAAACTGTAACCCCGGATTGAAACAAGCGTTTAATGTTAGGCGCAGGGGTCCACGACCGCAACACGGGGTCACTGGTGCTCGAATTCCCCGATCAGGGGCAGGTGGTCGGAGAATCGGACCTGCGGCACCTCGAAACCCGTGGATTTCAGGCCGCGGCCGTAAAGGATGAAATCCAGTTGCTTGCGGGGCGCCTGGCTGGGATAGGAGGGCAATCCCTCGACGTTGGCGCTGCGCAGGCCGGCCGCCTGCATGAACAGGTACATCTCGTGCTCGCCCCAGAAGGTGTTGAAATCCCCGGCCACGATCACCGGCTTCTTGGAAGCCTTGACCAGGTCGTGGAGATGCCGCAGCTGCCAGTGGCGGTGCCGGTACTTGAGCGACAGGTGAACGAGGAAGATCGCCAGGTCTTCCAGTTCGAGTTCGAGTATCAGCCGCTTGATTCCCGTGTCGAAGTAGTGGAAGCGCTCGCCGTGCACCTGCGGCGCCGCGAGGAAGGCGTTGGCCTGCTTGCGAATGACGGGAAGCCGGTTGTTGAAAGAACCGGTGCCATATTTGCACTGGTAGCTGCTGTAATGCCCGAGGCGGCGCGCGATCGCCTCTGCCTGGTTCACCATCCGGGTGCGGATCGAGCCGGTATCGACTTCCACCAGGCCGACGACGTCAGGGCTATGGGACTTGATGAACTCCGTGATCGCGGCGAGGTTCTCGAAATTGCCGCGCAAATACCCGGCCCCGGGGACGGGGAGGTTGAATCGGGCCCCGGTGCCGGCGGCATAGCGGATGTTGTAGAGAAGGAACTTCACGCCGGCTCCGGCCGATGGGCGATTTCTGGCATGCGGCGATTCTATCGAAGCCGACCGCACCTTGCTCGGGATTGCAGCGCCGAATGCTGCAGGTCGGTTACACTTCGAAAACAGGCAGCCAGGTGAACAGGAGGGCGCCATGTCGGAAAGTAATCCGATCCGCGTATACGCGGTGCATGGTTGGCAGAAAG
>CAYTXS010000171.1:0-5282 GCA_964441585.1 uncultured Thioalkalivibrio sp. | reverse complement strand
TCCTCCATGAGGACGAAGAGATCCTGGTGCTCGACAAGCCCGCCGGGCTGGTGGTCCATCCGGGCGCCGGGAACCCGGCCGGCACCCTCGTCAACGCGCTGCTGCACCATCGGCCCGATCTCAGGGCGCTGCCGCGTGCAGGGATCGTCCACCGGCTGGACAAGGACACCACCGGCGCCATGGTGGTGGCCTGCACCCCGGCGGCGCACGCCGCCCTGGTGCGCCAGCTGGAGGAGCGCAGCGTGCGCCGCGAATACCAGGCGGTGACGGTCGGCGTGATGACCGGTGGGGGCACCGTGGATGCGCCGATCGGGCGGCACCCGGTGGATCGTGTGCGCATGGCGATTCGCGAAGGCGGACGCGAAGCCGTGACGCACTATCGCGTCCTGGCGCGCTTCCGCGGCCACACGCATGTCCTGTGCAAGCTGGAAACCGGCCGCACCCACCAGATCCGCGTGCACCTGGCCTCCATTCGCAACCCGATCGTCGGCGACCCCGTGTACGGCGGGCGCCTGGCGGTGCCCAAGGGCGCGAGCGCTCCGCTGATCGAGGCCCTGCGGGGTTTCCGTCGCCAGGCACTGCATGCGGCGCGGCTCGAACTGGTGCACCCCGGTCACGGCGAGACGGTGGCGTTCGAGGCGCCGCTGCCGGCCGATTTCGCGGCCCTGCTCGAGGCGCTGCGGGCGGACCTCGAGGCATGAGCCCGGCCTGGATCGTCCCGGACTGGCCGGCGCCCGACGGCGTCCATGCGGCCAGCACGCTGCGCATCGGCGGGGTCAGCCCGCCGCCGTGGCAGGCCCTCAACCTGGGCACGCACGTCGGCGACGACGAGGCGCGGGTGGCGGAAAATCGCCGTCTCCTGGCGCTGGCCCTCGGGCTGCCCGCCGAGCCCGCCTGGCTGGAGCAGGTGCATGGCCGAGCGGTCCTGCAGCTCGATGCCGAGACCCTCCCCGCCGCGCGCGTCGCCGACGCGGCCGTGACGTCCCGGCCGGAGCGGGTGCTGGCCGTGCTGACCGCGGATTGCCTGCCGGTGCTGTTGTGCCGGGCAGACGGGACGCGGATCGGCGTGGCGCACGCCGGCTGGCGCGGTCTCGCCGGGGGAGTGCTCGAAGCCGCCTGCGCCGCGATGGCCACGCCGCCCGGCGAGCTGCTGGCCTGGATCGGCCCGGGCATCGGCGCGGCGGCCTACGAGGTGGGTCCAGAGATGCGCGCGGCCTGCCTGGCCGCGGATCCCGGGGCGGAGGGCGGCTTCGCGCCCGGGCGTCCGGGGCATTGGCAGTGCGACCTGGTGGGCCTTGCGCGCCGCCGCCTCGAGGCGCTCGGCCTGGGCGGCGTGTATGGCGGTCACTGGTGCACGCACAGCGATGCGGGGCGGTTCTTTTCCCACCGCCGCGACGGTGCGCAACACCCGACCGGGCGCATGGCGACGCTCCTCTGGCGCAGTTGAACTGCTCGTCGCGCTGCGCCCGCGCGGTGCCTCCGGCGCGGTTGAAAACCGCTGTTCGGCACCCCACTTAAGGGTGAGCCGAATCTTTCCGGGACGATCGCCATGCGCATGGACAAGCTGACCAGTAAATTCCAGATGGCCCTCGCCGACGCCCAGTCGCTGGCGGTCGGGCGGGACCACCAGTACATCGAGCCGGTGCACCTGATGGTTGCGCTGCTCGATCAGCAGGGTGGCGGCCTGCGCCACCTGCTCGACAAGGCCGGGGTCAACGTGGATCGGCTGCGCTCGCGGCTGGGCGAGGCGCTCGATCGCCTGCCCACCGTCCAGGGGACCCCCGGCGAGGTGCACCTGTCGCGCGACCTCGACCGGCTGTTGAACGTCACCGACAAGGAGGCGCAGCAGCGCGGCGACCAGTACGTGTCCAGCGAGCTGTTCGCGCTCGCGGCGCTCGACGACAAGGGGCCGCTGGGCCAGGCGCTGCGCGACTCGGGCGCGGTGAAAGGTGCGCTCGAGCAGGCGATCCAGGACATCCGCGGCGGCAAGCAGGTGGACGACCCGTCTGCCGAGGAGACCCGCCAGGCGCTGGAGAAGTACACCATCGACCTGACCGAGAGGGCCGAACAGGGCAAGCTCGATCCGGTCATCGGCCGCGACGACGAGATCCGCCGCACCGTCCAGGTGCTGCAGCGGCGCACCAAGAACAACCCGGTGCTGATCGGCGAGCCCGGCGTAGGCAAGACGGCCATCGCCGAGGGCCTGGCGCAGCGCATCATCGACGGCGAGGTGCCGGAAGGCCTGAAAGACAAGCGCATCCTGTCGCTCGACATGGGTTCGCTGATCGCCGGGGCGAAGTTCCGCGGCGAGTTCGAGGAGCGTCTCAAGGCGGTGCTCAACGACCTGGCGCGCCAGGAAGGCCGCGTCATCCTTTTCATCGACGAGCTGCACACCGTGGTCGGCGCGGGCAAGGCCGAGGGTTCGCTGGACGCGGGCAATATGCTGAAGCCGGCGCTGGCGCGCGGTGAGCTGCACTGCGTCGGCGCGACCACCCTCGACGAGTACCGCAAGTACATCGAGAAGGACGCGGCGCTGGAGCGGCGCTTCCAGAAAGTGTTGATCGGCGAGCCGAGCGTCGAGGAAACCATCGCCATCCTGCGCGGCCTGAAAGAGCGCTACGAAGTGCATCACGGCGTGGAGATCACCGATCCGGCGATCGTCGCTGCCGCGACCCTCTCGCATCGCTACATCAGCGATCGCCAGCTGCCGGACAAGGCCATCGACCTGGTTGACGAGGCGGCCTCCCGTATCCGCATGGAGATCGATTCCAAGCCGGAGGAACTCGACCGTCTCGAGCGACGCGTGATCCAGCTCAAGATCGAGCGCGAGGCGCTGAAGAAGGAATCCGACGAGGCCTCGAAGAAGCGCCTGCAGACACTCGAGACCGAGCTCGAGTCGCTGGAGCGGCAGTACTCGGATCTCGAGGAGATCTGGAAGGCGGAGAAGGCCGAGGTGCAGGGCGCCTCGCAGATCAAGGAAGAGCTGGAACGCGCGCGGGTCGAGCTCGAGACCGCCCGACGCGCCGGGGACCTGGGCCGCATGTCGGAGCTGCAGTACGGGCGCATCCCGGAACTCGAGAAGCGGCTGGCGGCCGCGGGCGAGCAGGCGCCGCGCGAAACGCGCCTGCTGCGCAACCGCGTCACGGACGAGGAAGTCGCCGAGGTGGTGTCGAAGTGGACGGGCATCCCGGTGTCGCGCATGCTCGAAAGCGAGCGCGACAAGCTGCTGCGCATGGAGGAGGCGCTGGAGAAGCGCGTCGTCGGCCAGGCCGAGGCGCTGCTCGCGGTGTCCAACGCCATTCGCCGCTCGCGCGCCGGGCTCTCGGACCCGAACCGCCCGATCGGCTCTTTCCTGTTCCTGGGGCCGACCGGCGTCGGCAAGACCGAGCTGTGCAAGGCGCTGGCCGAGTTCATGTTCGACACCGAGGACGCGATGGTGCGCATCGACATGTCGGAGTTCATGGAGAAGCACTCCGTGGCGCGGCTGATCGGCGCGCCGCCGGGCTACGTGGGCTACGAGGAGGGCGGTTACCTGACCGAAGCCGTGCGGCGCCGGCCCTACTCGGTGATCCTGCTCGACGAGGTCGAGAAGGCGCATCCGGACACGTTCAACGTGTTGCTGCAGATCCTGGACGACGGCCGCCTCACCGACGGTCACGGCCGCACGGTGGATTTCAAGAATGCGGTTATCGTCATGACCTCGAACCTCGGTTCGCAGCGCATCCAGGAGCTCGGCCCGGGCGCCGACTACGACCGCATGAAAGACGCGGTGATGGAAGTCGTGGCGCAGCACTTCCGTCCCGAGTTCATCAACCGCGTCGACGACGTGGTGGTGTTCCATGCCCTGGGCCGCGAGCAGATCCGCGTGATCGTCGATATCCAGCTGGCGCACCTGCACCGGCGTCTTGCCGAGCGGGACATGCGCCTGGAGTTGACCGACGCGGCGGTGGACCGGCTCGCCGAGGCCGGCTTCGATCCGGTGTACGGCGCACGGCCTCTGAAGCGCGCCATCCAGCAGCAGGTCGAGAACCCGCTTGCGCAGCGCATCCTGCGCGGCGAGTTCGTCCCCGGGGTGACGGTGCGCGTGGATGCCGGCCCGGACGGCCTGGAGTTCGGCGTCGCGGGCTGACAAGCGCCCGGGCTGATCGCCGCGTCGAGCCAAAACGCGTGCGCGACCGTATACTCTTGAGTTTTGCGGCGTCAGCCCCATGAAGCATCGACGCGGGCCGCGGTGGCCCGGCGACGAGGATCCAGACCATGCCGATCTATGAATACGCCTGTGCTGCGTGCGGCCATCAGCTAGACGCCCTGCAGAGGCTGGCGGACGCCCCGCTGGTGGACTGTCCCGCCTGCGGCGCGCCGCAGCTGAAACGCCAGATGTCCGCGCCCAGTTTTCGCCTCAAGGGCGGCGGCTGGTACGAGACCGACTTCAAGAACGACAAGCGACGCAACATCGCCGAATCGGACAGCAAGGGCGACGGGGGCGCCGCCGCGGAGGGCAAGGGCGCAGAAGCGAAGCCTGCCGCCAAGGGCGAGCAGAAGAGCGGCAGCCCGGAGGCCGGAAAGAGCAGTGAGAAGAGCGGCGGCAAAGATGGCGGCAAAGACGGCGGCAAGGGCGCCGGCAAGGCCGATCCCCCCGCGGCCGCAGTGAAGAAACCCGCTGGAGAAAACTCCAGGGGAAGTGTCGGCAAGGCAGGCGGCGTTGCTTAAGACGTTCCGGAAGTATCTCGTCACGGGGCTGATCCTGTGGATCCCCCTGCTTGTCACGTTCCTCGTGGTGCGCTTTCTGATCCGTTTCGTTGACCAGCTGCTGTTGCTGTTGCCGGCGCCGTGGCGCCCCGAGGCGCTGCTCGGCTTCAGCATTCCCGGCCTCGGTCTGTTACTGGCGGTGGGCATCCTGCTCGTCACCGGCTTGTTCGCAGCGAATTTTGCCGGGCGCCGCCTGGTGGATCTCGGCGACCGGATCGTCAATCGCATCCCGCTGATCAACGGCATCTACTCCGGTGCCAAGCAGGTGGTCGAGACGGTATTCGCGGATCGCAGCACGGCCTTCAAGCGCGTGCTGTTGGTGGAGTTTCCGCGCGAGGGCGTGTGGAGCATGTGCTTCCAGACGTCCGACGCGGTCGGCGAAGTCCAGGCCCGCACCGAGGAGGACGTGGTGTGCGTGTTCCTGCCGACCACGCCGAACCCCACCTCCGGCTACCTCCTGTTCGTCCCGTCCAAGGAGCTCGTGCCGCTGGACATGCGGGTCGACGAGGGCCTGCGCATGATCATCTCGCTCG